>JAWKTI010000001.1:915108-1220144 GCA_041399155.1 Zavarzinella sp. | reverse complement strand
CAACTTGCAACATTCTCACACTCCACTCTTAATCGATGGAGTATTAATAATCGCTGCAAGAAACGGAAACCCAGTAATTACTTGTTATCCTGCAAAACTTGGGTAACAAAATCAAAAAATCGTAATCTGTACCCAATTTCTGATCAACAGGTAGTGTTTTTATTTCTTTGGAATCGCAGGTACCAATGCATCTAACTGTGCATCAAAAAATGCGTCGCTTGAACCATCGGTATTGTTAATCTGCACGGCGATAATGTTTTTTCCTTTTACAAACACATTTTCAGGCACATTGACCGTGCGGTTCCAGTATTCCGGTTCGTGATCTTCGTTGTCTTCATCGACTTTCTTGCCATTGATCCATACCACTGCCGAATTATCAGAAGCAACCTTCAGTTCAAATTTAACTCCCGGTTTTAAGATTTTATCATCCAGCTCAAATGTTCTTCGGATAAAGAATGGCTTGCCCGTAATGGTTATGTTGGTGCCTTTCTTTGCAGCAATCGCATCTTCTCCATAGCCCAGGGGTGCTTTGGCAGCCTTCCAGTTATTGTCCTTAAAATCAAGTTTCATCCAATCGGTTCCTTTTACCTCAGCTGCGTCGATATATCGCCAACCATCAGAGCTGGCAGCAATGGTTCCCACACCTAAAGGAGGTGGTGGTGGGCCAAGGTCGCGCGTAGTTACTGAAAGTGCCAGGTTTTCAGTAACAAATCCAGCATCAGTGGGGTCATCTTCAATCAGTCGAACTCGAACAGAAGCAGTACGCACCACTTCTTTCATGCCCACAGTGGCCTTACCTCGCACCTGAATGGGAAAGTGCTGGTTATTTCGACTTTCAGGGATTTTGAGTGAAACGAAAACACTGTTTTCGCCGGGATTGATCATACCTGGAGTTACAGTGATGTCGTTGGGCAATCCTGTAATCGATATTGCAACGGGACTTTCGAAACTGTCCTGACGTTGAATGCTGACAAGGATCCCACCTTCTCCAGGCTTGGAAAAGAGTGTGGGGCTTTCCACAGTCAGGCTGAAATCGGGCATTGGGGGACGAATGACCAATCGGTATTGAAACTTTGGCGAATTGCATCGACGTGGTATTAAATCACTTACTTTCAGAATATATTCCCCACTTTCCGGTGGGACAAATTCCACCACTGGGTCGGTGCGATCTGCCAGATTGTCTGGATTTTGTGCCAGAATCTTGCCTGCTTTGTCCTGCACAGCCAGAACAAGATCCCCTTTACTTCCCAATGCACGACAGTTGCTTTCGATGATCAACTTCTTATCTTTTTCTGCCTGAAAGCGGAAGTAATCGACATCGCCTCGGCTTGGAAATCTTCCATGCAATACTGTGGGAACGGTAATCGGCATTGCTTCAGCGGCGGTATCATTTGGTTCATTTTCGTTGATGTTCGGCAGGTCACTGGCGAATAACGTTGCATTTCCCACGGTTGCGGGTTGATCCAGACGAAATGCGACGATCTTTTCTGATTGAGCAGGTACCTGCCAGGGTTGGCGAACCACTGAGATAGCGGTGTCGGCAGTGTTCGCTGCTGCGGGATTTTTTAATCCTACTTCCAGGTCTGTTTGTTTGCCACGCTGGCCACCTGCGGGATAAACATAATCAATAATGGCTTTTTTAGTTACTGTAATTCGGTAATTTCTGCCAGCTTTTTCACCCGCACCTAGTGTCCATACCTGGGCGTAGTACGTGCCATCTGCAGCTGCGGTGAAATCGGCGTAAGGATCGCCACGGTAATAGGTTGTGCCAAGTGACAACGGCTTACCATCTTTATCAATCACTGCGACTGCCATCACATCTGCTACGCCGAAAATTCGGGATTGCAGCATCACAAACTGTCGATCCCCTTTCTTTGCGGTAAATTGATATGTATCCACATCCTTGGAATCATTCACATTTCCGTTGACACCACCTTCCAGTGGGATGGGGTTTGCTTTGTCAAGAGCATCGTTCGGTTCTACCTCCAGTGCTTCTTCCACGTTCCCCACAGCCAAAAAACGTGGGGCACTGGCACCACGCTCGGCAAACAATCGCCATTCATACAACCCACTGGGAACATTAGCGGCAACATTGATTTCCGCTTTTACCGTGGTGGTAGATGCAGCTTCTGGCAGTATTTTGGCCGTAATTCCAGGATGTTCGCACCAGAAGCCGGTGGCACCATCCAATCGAGAACCACCAATTTCCGCTTTCACCACCGAACCGGATTTTACGCTGGCAGGAAAAATCCCGTTCACGGAAGTGGTCACAATTTCTTTCTTGGCGGTCTCTTTCCCTTTCATCTGTGGGCGTACAGTGGGGGTAAACTGAACCAGGATCACCAGTAGCAGAGTGAGTGTAATCAATCGACCGCACCAACGCCATTGGTTGATGGATCGGTGAACTGACCTGCCTGAGATCGAATAAAGGCTGTTTGTTTCTTGTAGTTCCATGAATGTGGTACTCCCAAGGTTGTAAGTAACCGCACCATTGTAAACGGTTAGTTCAGGAAATGCCAGGCAAGAGATGTTCTTCTATCTTTGGTGGCCAGGCAAAGTTCTGCTTCATCGAATCAATTGATTCGCCAATAATTGGAATTTCTTCGGCTTTGATTCTGCCAAGCTTTTTGAATGCTCCGAGTGCCAGTGAAGGCAATCTTTCCGGTGGTAACCCCATCAACCGGCAGCAGGTCGCATCAACTGCAACCAGGTCCAGACCCATAATCATTGCACCAAGTGCCTTTGCTTCACCTGCCAGCGGGCCATCACCTTCCATACCCACAATACCATCAACAATGGCCATGTGGGGTGTCTGTGTCAGGGCAATGTCAATAATGCTGTTGGCAATCCCACGCCAATGAAGTTCGTTTTTCGGCCAGCCATAACAAATGCCCGGTAATGTACCAAACAGGTTCTTCAATGACAGTGTTGCACCTGCCCAATGGTGCGTTTTTAACTTGGGAAGAGAGATAAATACATCTGCGGTGTGTATCGTTTTGGTAAGAAACAAATATTCCAGGCCAGTAGTACGTCCCAGGTTGACCACCTTGACAGGTTCATCGTGGTTCAGGTCTACAAATCGAACTTTTTCTTCCCGCAGTACCGCACCCAGTCCACTTTCTTCCACCAGAAATTCCACATTTCGCCAGTGCCCCGGCCCTTCAGCCACGATAATTTCTGCTGCACCTTCCTGCTTGCACATCTGGATGACTGCCCGCACAAAGTTCGGGTGGGTGTTAATCACCTGTGCTTTGCGAAACTCTACCAGGTTTGGCTTCAGTACAACTCGCTTCCCCTGCAAGGGAAGGTGCTGGCGAAAATGGCCAAACTGTGCCACCAGCTTTGCCGTAAGATCTTCGCTGTAATCGTTGGCACGTTGAATCGAAACATCACTGCAAGCAGGCAACTGTTTCAGTGCTGCTAATCCATTCAACATAAAGCCGCGGAACTTTGATTTGATCCGTTGTCCAAGACCCATTTTCGGTGGGGGCTGTTTTTCTGCGGGTGGCAGTGTGACATTATCCAGTGGATAAGCCTGCCGTTCAAGCGACGTCAGTTCAAATACATTCTGCCGATCACAATTCAGCCCCAGCCAGGTAATGGCATGTCTGGGGATACTGACAGGTCGGCCATCTGCAGTTTGTTGCGTATAGGACTGACGTAGTTGCTCATCAATTCGATTCAGTGCCTGTGGAATGAAATCAAATTCCCGGTAACAATCCAATGCGATTTTGGCCCAGCCAAGGTGCTCCAGGTCAGTCGCACCCTTGGTGGCTTCTATCAGGTATTTCAAGGCCGATTCCACCATTGGGTGCTGATAGCCTTGCAAAGCCAGGAGCATCATTGCAGTGGGACCGGGGATTGGTTCGGTCATTTTGCCCAGAATCTGGCGATTTCCGTAATTGATACCTCCATCCGGAAATGCTCGATCCAGCAACAATCGTATCCCTTCTAGAACACGGAGATCCTGACCGTAGCCCGCTTTTCTTAACGCAAACACTGCCCAGGCGGTAGGTTCTGCCCAGGAAAAAGTACCTAACGCCCAGGGCCAGCCCACTTTCTGTGGGTCAATATCCATCATGCTGGCCACTTCCGGGTCCGCTGGAATGACTTGCCCACGGATAAACAACAATCGATTGATGATTGGAAGTAACTGTTCCATCGACGAATGTAATGCTGCTTTCGTCAGCAGCACCAGCGACGTAGGCCAAGTAGCTGCGGGTCGGCCACGTTGTAGAAGGTAAGTGCCTTTCCCATCGCTGTTCGCATCCAGTGCGGCAATTGCCCGATGAACTCTTTCCTGCTCATTGCCAACTGCTGCCAGAACTAATGTGGCAAAACAGGTTGGTTCGAAATGAATCTGTTGTCCGGGAATATAGCCCCAGCCACCTGTGGGCAATTCCGCTTTTCGAATCGTATCCAACGGTAAGTTCTTATCCATCGTTTCGTCCTTTATTTTTAATACTTCTGGCTCAACCTACCTGGCTTGGTGGCACCGCACCAAGGCCTATACCATCCAACACGCTGGTATCCATTGTGCCGCTGGTAATGTGAAATATCCCAGGGAATTTCTCCAGCCATGGCTTGTTGGCTGCTGGCACAAACTGACGTGAATTCGCTTCAATTGCGGAAACTGCCGGAATGTGGGCGGCGATGCTTGCAGAATGAATTAATGATGCTCCAGGGCAGGTTAAGTCCTGCACGCACAGAAACATATTGTATTTTTTCGCTGCTGCAGCCATCAGTAACGACTGTGATTGTCCTTTGCAGGCTTTTAAAGCGACGCCTGTATAACCCATTTCGCGCGCCAGCAGCAGCGTTTCCAGGTCAAGCAACGATTCATCAATGACGACCGGTTTCCGCTTGGCTGCAGCGTGCATAGTATTGCCACGATCGTTATGCAGATCCCGTCGTGTGGGCTGTTCTACGTACTGAACCCTGTCGTAAGCCAGCGGTGCCACTTGAACCAGTTGATCCATTAATGAAATCAAATATTCCACATTTTCGCACCGCTCATTAAAATCGAGCGAATAAAACCAGCTAGAGATCCCACGTGCAGATTGTGCAATCGTGGCAACGCGATCAATCGCCACGATTCGTTGGAGATCCCAGTTCAGGTCGTCTCCATTCAGCTTAATTTTCAAGTGGGCTAAACCATCTCTGGGAATCCATTCTGCAAGCGTTTCTGGCAATCCATCGCCCACGGGCGCCACTACATCGCCCTGTTCCAGCGGATCTAATGCACCTACCAGGTGGTAGAGAGGCATTTGAGGCTTTGCTTTCGTGGTGACATACTGCTCAATATATTCTCCCTGAAAATCTTCCCCAAGGTATTGGCCCAGGTCCGCAGTCATCCAGTTGGATGAATAAGTAGAAAAACAATTTTTCTGGTAGCACTTCCCATAGGCATCGTGCAGTGCCGCATCGAATGGGCTGGCACACACCAGGGTGCATAACCTTGGAATTGGTTCGGCCAATTGATGAGTCACGGAATAGGCCAGTGCGACTTCAAAAAACTGGTGTTCCAAAGCCATCGTGATTTCGACAGGATGACCATATTCTGAATGCTGTGCATAGATCGTGGCAAGTTTTTCTACCAATCCCTGCATTGCCTGAAGTGTCTGTTCTGCAGACAGCACTTTGCTGGGAAACGACCAGATGTTTCCCAAAGGCATCGAACCAAACCCTTTGGAACGCACCCCACTGCGATTTTCCGTGGTACACTCAACATCGAGAATTGTAACGCGATCTGATGCCACCCCACCGAACTTGATTGGTGTGCGGTACAGATAGGTGGCAAAAGAATAGTGCACGTCGACAATACGGACATCAGTATTTTTCATCTTCTCGCCTCTGTTTGCGTTCTTTTTACGAATCGCCCCCCACATGAAGAGTTGTGGGTAGCAAAAGTATGGGACAGCCACAAGGATCCCACAATCTAGTACACTACTATAACGTAGTATGATGTAAAAAGTTTCACATATTTTCCAAATGGTGGAAAAAAGTCGGAAATGGCTGATAACGAAACCGTTCTATAACTATGCAATTATTGATTGGCTGCTGATTTCGTTTTTGTTCACACCATGCCTGTGATACACTGCAATTGAATGTATTTTCTTGGGGAAAAGCATGCTGAAATTCAGATTCGTCATTTTCTGCGCGATTATTTTCGCACCAGCAACAGGATTTGCCGAGGGCCCACCTGCATGGAAAGAAGCTGCCCAACGTGGGTTAAAGCTGGGCACACGAGGTGCAGACAGTTATCCACAATTCCGGTCGTGCTTTTCCTGCCACCACCAGACTCTTTCGATCATGATGCTTTCTGAAGCCGACGAGGCGGGGATTACCTTTTCCAAAAAAACACTGAAAGAACAGGCAGAAATTACCCGCAAGCATTTCAGCAATTTAGCTGAACTGAATAAACAATCCAAAAAACTGGGTGGGCACAATTCCACATTGGTTTACGGCATCTGGACGTTTTGGATGTTGGAAGAGCCTGACAGCCCCACTACGGCAGAAATGGTAAAATATTTGTTACAGCACCAATCGTCGCAGGGTCATTGGACTGTTCCAACGGGAAGACCACCCATCCAGGAATCCGCGTTGGCTGCCACCACGATGGCGGTGTACGGTATCACGCTGTACCAAACGACAGAACAAGAGGCGCATGCTAAAAAAGCCATCGTAAAAGCCCGCACCTGGATTGAGAAAGCACCTCTGAAAACCAATGAAGACTATGTCTGGCGACTATGGGATTACGTGCACAATACCGACGATGAAAAAGGTTTGAACGATCTGCAGCAGAAACTGATTGCACGCCAGCATAAAGACGGCGGGTGGAGTCAATTGGATTCCATGGAAAGCGATGCGTATGCCACGGGTCAGGTAGTATCAATGCTGCTCGACAGCGGGCTTGCGCCAGAGGATAAATCGGTCGCACGTGGGATCGAATATTTGCTGAAAACACAGCACGAAGATGGTTCCTGGTTTGTTGCCACCCGTGCCAAGCCAGTCCAACGATTTTTTGACAACGGCGACCCCCACGGCGTAAATCAGTTTATTTCAATTTCAGCCACATACTGGGCCACCACCGCTTTAATGCGTGCTTATAGACAAGCGAAATAAGCATCCAATTTCATATAAAATTACTCCTGGCGATTGAGTTTCTTGGTCCCCTCTCTCGATTAAAGGAGTAACTTAATGGCTAAGTTTGCCGTGGTATTACCTGCAGCAGGACAATCAAGCCGGTTTGCTGGCAAGGAAAAGAAGCCGTTCACACAATTGGATGGGCGTGCTGTCTGGATTCGTTCTGTTGAGGCATTCGTCAACCGTCCTGATGTCGTCCAGATTATTCTGGTGATTTCACCTGAAGATCGGGAGTTATTCACGTCCCGCTTTGCAGCGAATGTCATGTTTATGAACATTCATTTGGTGGATGGTGGAAAAGAACGGTTCGAATCAATTGCGAACGGGTTGGCAAAACTGGATCCAGAAGTGGAATTTGTAGCGGTTCATGATGCCGTTCGCCCATGTGTTCCTGCAGCTTTGATTGATCAGGTTTTTGCGATGGCAGAAAAAACAGGTGCTGCGTTGCCAGGCTTACCGATCAATGAAACAATCAAAGAAGTAAATCAACAACAGCTGATTACCAAAACGGTTGCACGGGAACAGTTGTGGGCTGTGCAAACTCCCCAGGTGTTTCGTAAAGAATTGTTGCTAGAGGCTTATGCAAATCGTGGGAATATTTCAGGCAAGATTACGGATGATGCCCAATTGGTAGAAGCACTTGGACAGCCGGTCACAGTGGTACCTGGATCACATTACAATATCAAAATAACCACCAAAGCCGATTTGAACCTGGCCGGGTGGTATATCAAAGCAAAAGAAGCTGAAGATAAGCCCAAAGTCATTCGGGCATTCGACGATGAACGCTTTAGTTGAAAATCTGGTACGTGCAAGTTACTTCAGCACGATTTTCAGGTTGCCCGCGTTGCTCTCCTGCAGGTCTACTTCAATTGTTGTTGTTTCCAGATCAGCATAAACAGGTGGAATGGTTGGCCGCACTGTACCTTCTTCTGGCATCGGTGCCAATACACCAGGTTCGCTTTCTACAACATTCGAAACAACCACTGTGACCTTATATTTACCCACTGGTGCACCATTTTTGCTGCCATAGGTCTTCAGGGTAAAATTACCCTGATCGTCAGTAATTCCCGTAGAAACGTGGGAACCACCTTCTGCATGAAACGTCACCGTAGCTTTAGCAACAGGTCGATTGTTGTATTCCACCTTTCCAGTGACGGGGATGGTATCTTTTTGTGGTGGGGTTTCTGCTTTTTTGTCGCAAGCGCAGATAAACGCGAGAATTGCGACACAAACAGATAATCGGGATATTTTTCTCATGGAGATTATGTTCTCAAACTATTTTCGGGGAGGAAGACTGTGATGATGCACTTAATTGTCTGTAACAGTTTCGCCGCCATCCATGCTGCCTAAGGCACCCAGCACACCAAAAGGACTGAAACCAGTAATACCACTGGCACTGGCACCGGGATTGCCCACGTCGATGGAATCACGAATGAAACGAACAGAACCATCCATCATCACCGCATTTACCCCGCCGGTATGGCGACTGCTGGCAGAATAAAATCCCGGCTGTGCATCGTGGTTGTTCCAGGCACAGGAAGGGCCATTAATACGAATATTGGTAGTAAATCCAGAGAAACCACCCCCACCATCAGCCCAGCGACGACCTGCCCAGCCGGAAAATTCACTTGTATATCGACGATTCACCGTATCGTACAGAGCCAAACAGGCTGCTGGAGTGGTCATATTGCCTGCATTTCTTCCGGTTGCTGTAATATCGTTCTGACCTGTGGCAATGAGCCGTTCCGCCATGGAAATCGTGTTACTGGTGCCGTCTGTAATATTGGCAAACTTGTACTTGGTCTGATATCCGTGGGGACCACGGGGACCGTTGGTGGAACGAAACGTATTTACCTGATCGCCACTATTAAAGACATAATTGCCACGACGCACACCAGATGTGGAATCACCAGTTGGGTCCGATGGACAGAGGAACGTCTTAATAGAACTGCTGTAGGTGGGGTGTTCGCCACGCCACGGTGCGATGCCTCCTTGAGGAATCGTTACAGGTGTGCCACCCACGGTAATGTTGGTGACCGAATAGAGTAGCCGGTGGACGTTGTCCTGTTCGATGTAAGGCAGCAATCCAACAAGACCAGAAATTCGGCCACAGTTTCCAGTGACATAATTGGGACCAGCACAGGATCCATTTCCCTCGTTATTGCTTTCCCGGGGCGGGATGTAACCCACGGTATCGTGGTGGGAATGGATTGCAACACCCAATTGTTTCAGGTTATTACTACATTTCGACCGATTGGCAGCTTCACGGACTTTTTGCACTGCTGGAAGCAGTAGCCCGATCAGGATGGCGATAATTGCAATTACCACCAATAATTCAATCAGGGTGAATGCACCCCGACGGAGAGAGAGGAGTTTCATCATCATAACCTTTGAATAATAACTACAAGGCAGGTATTTGTGAAGATACGTTCATAAACGTATCTGACAAAATGTTAATGAGAATTTCTTCCAATGTCAACAACTTTTCCTTGAACTTGGTGAAAAACATCCCACTGATAAAATGGATTTAATCACCTCACCTGTGGGATATGATGGCAAAAGTGATTCTGGTTATCGTGGTGCTCGTTCTCCTGTTTCTGTTGGGTGGGCTGATTTTTCCGTACCTGTTTCATTCTCAACAGAACAGCCAACGGGAAAACTGCAAAAATCACTACCGTATACTGGGCACCATCGGTTTACAAAGTCCGTCGATTCCTAACGGCCCAATGCCTGCAACGGTTGTGGATTACCTACCAGCGGGAACGTTTGATCGCACGCAGGTACCCGTAGCAGATCGGTGCAGTTGGTATGTCTGGACCTTGAATGTCGTCGATCAGGGACCGAGTAATCCTGAATTAAAGATTGGTCACCGTTCTCCAAAAGGATTGGCGGAAATCCTGCCGATGTTTGCAGCCGATGCAGCATGGAATGAAGGAGACAATTCCCGAATATCGCACTATTTTCTGAAAATTGCCCGCTGTCCGGCGGTATACTCTCCAGTGGGTGAAAACACCCCCCAACTGGCTAACTATGTTGCCAATGGTGGGATTGGCAACGGAACGCCTGCTGAACCACTTGTAAAGCAATCTGCAAATGCGGGGGCCTTTCGGTATGACGGCAACACACCATTTTCACTGATTGTGGATGGGTTGAGCAACACCATCGCTTTATTGGAAACTAATTCTGAAATCCCTCCCTGGCTGAAAGGTGGATCCGCAACATTGAGAACATTAGAAAAAAATGAAAATGAACCGCTTGGTGAAGGAAAATCATTCGGCGGTTGTCATGAAGGTGGCATCATGGTCTGTTTCGCAGATGGCTCAGCCCGTTTCATAGGTGGCACCATCGATCCGCAGGTATTTCGAACTCACCTGACTATCAGTGATGAAATGACACCAGTTGAGTGATATTGTAATATTGCGATAAAGTAAAACGGTTAGGAGCTTCTAAGGTTCTGGTACTTTACCCACGGTACGGACATTTTTGCCAGTTCTTTTAGTCAATCGATCTCCCAGATCGGTGCGGGCATTTTCCACAATTTTCATCAGTTCATCGACCACTTCTGGCCGATTTTTGAACTGGTTCTTCGTTTCTCCCGGATCGTCTAGCAAATGATACAACGCAAAAGGTTGCTGACGAACTGCGTAGCCGTGTCTGCTGGCGATCCCACGAAGCCCCGATTCTTTAATCGTCAGCGGTTTCATATTCTCGAAATTCGAAGGTTTCCCACCTTTTCCGGGTGCGGCAGCAACGGTCAGGTATTCGTGGGGCAAGTGCAGCTTCCAGGGACCAGACCGCACAGCGTGTAACTCCTCGCCAGCGTAGTACCAGAATTCAGTGCGGGAAGACTTGCCTTTGCCTGCATTCTTCAAGAATTCGAGTTGATTAACCCCATCGATCTTCGAATCAGCTAGTTTTGCATTCAGCATTGCAGCAAAAGTGGGCAACAAATCGAATGAGGTCAGTAGTTCATCTGTTGTTGCACCGGGTGGGATTGTGCCTGGCCAGCGCATGATGCACGGAGTTCGCACACCACCTTCAAAGGTAGTCAATTTTCCTTCCCGCAACGCACCTGAGGAGCCTGCGTGTTCACCGTAGGACAAAAATGGTCCATTATCTGATGTGAAAATCACGAGTGTATCGCGTTCTAAGTTCATTTCTTTTAATGACTTACAGATTTCACCGACTGACCAATCCAGCTCCTCAATCACATCGCCATACAGACCAAATTGTGATTTCCCACGGAACCGGTCCGAGGCAAAGATTGGCACGTGCGGCATAATGTGGGGCATGTAAAGAAAAAATGGCTTCTCGCGGTTGGTTTTAATGAAATTCACCGCACGTTCTGTCAGTCTTCTGGTGAACAACGCCTGATCAGGATCTTTTTCCACGATTTTCTTGCCGTCAAATAAGGGCAAAGCAGGCATACCAGGCACCGTGGGGTGCAGTGGGCCATTATCGTTGGAATAAGGAATGCCCAGATAATCATCAAATCCATTTGCGGCGGGGTGAAATTGTTCCTGCAAGCCAAGATGCCATTTGCCGTAAATCCCGGTGGCATAACCATTTGCTTTGAATAGCTCTCCCATCGTCAGTTCAGTGGGATTAATCCCTACTAAACTAGTGTGGTTTAGTGCTCCTGCTAGCCCCACCCGATTGGCGTAACACCCTGTCATCAGGGCTGCACGCGATGCTGTACAAACAGGCTGGGCCACATAAAAATGGCGAAATGTACTGCCGTCTTTGGCAAGTTGGTCAATGTTCGGCGTGCGGATTTTGCTGTTTCCGTAGCAACCTAAGTCGCCGTAACCAAGGTCATCGGCAAATATCAACACCACATTGGGCTGTTTTGCTTCAGCAATGAGTGCCAGCGAAAAAAACAGGACTAAACTGAAGGTACGCACGGTACACCTCGCATAGTAGGAGAAGTATTGTGCGTATTTTAATGAGTAAATAAGTGGAATCCTATCAAATTCTTTGAACTGGACGGCCACCAAACTGTCACAAGTATTTATGAATCAAGAACTTATCGAACTATTACAGCAAGTAAAATCTGGTCAGGTACCTGTGGATCTGGCGGCCACACGACTGATGGGAGGGATGGTCAGCGATCTGGGCTTTGCCCAGGTTGATCTTGATCGACAACGCCGTTGTGGCTTTCCCGAAGTAATTTATTGTGAAGGTAAAGACCCCACCTGGATTGTGCAGGTAGTGGAACGATTGCATGCCGCCCAGCAGTCCTGTCTGGGGACGCGGTTATCGTCAGAACAGGCCACCCATGTTCTGGATCGGTTTCCCACCGCAAACTACGATTCTTTGGGACGCACCTTCTGGCTGCCAGTGGGTCCCGAAGCCGATCCAGTCGGAAGGGTATTGGTGCTGACTGCTGGCACTGTCGATCTGCCAGTTGCGCACGAAACAATACAGACAATCAAAGCAATGGGGGTGGGGGTAGAGTTGATTGCTGATGTTGGGGTAGCAGGGTTGCACCGCTTGCTGAGGCACCTGGATCACCTACGTACTGCGGATGTCGTGATTGTGGTGGCGGGCATGGATGGAGCCTTGCCAAGCGTTGTTGGTGGGTTGGTCGATGTGCCTGTGATTGCTGTCCCCACCAGTGTTGGGTACGGGACCGCCTTTCATGGGGTGGCTGCATTGTTAACCATGTTGAATGCCTGTTCAGCAGGTGTCGTCACGGTCAATATCGATGCTGGATTCAAAGCGGGCTATACTGCGGCGTTAATTGCAAAACGCATTTACATTGGGAAAGAAGGCTGAGTTTGTGTTGAATGGAAGGTGCCAGAATCAGCTGCCTTGTGGCCCACCAGGGGGACCTTGAGCAGGAGGGACAATCCGTTCCAGATCCGTTTCCAGCCCAATCACTTTCCAGAATGGCTCGGGTATTTTGGGCCGTTTTTCCAGATCGACAGAGTTCAGCCCCTCTTGACGCAATCCGGACAAAATATTGTTGACTTCGGGTTGTTCGACTGCAACGATGATTTTTCCAAGAGCGTAATCGGTGCCACGAAGCATAATCTTTACCGGAAATACGACTCTCACTTGATCGTTTTTGAACTCGTACTGCCATTTGTCAAATGTCTTGTCCGGCCCAGCAGTAAAACCTGCCACGTTGGCAACAATTTTGGGAGACTTCCATAATTCCCGCAGTTGATCCAGTTTCGTTGATGAAAGTGGGTCATTCGAGCCCGGCTTCTTGAAAAATCCAATATTCAGTAGATCGTCAAATGGGCTGAACTTTGCAGGATCAAGGTTTCCAGCACGATCTATTGGCAGATCATCAATGGTAAGTTCTAACGGAACTGTCATTGCTTGTGCACCAAGTACAGCATAATTAATCGCTAACTGTTCATTCTTTTGATATCGGTGGACTGTAGGACAAGTCATCAGGTGGCTGCGATAATAGGAGGCACGTTGAGTTTCCATCCAGCGATTCGCGAACTGTGCACCCTGATCTTTGAGTCGCTCGACAAAGAAACCATAATTGGAGACTTTATCCTGATTCAAGTTCGCAGCAAATGTTCCATAACTGGTGGAACCAACGAGCCAGGGCATACGCTGATTTTTAGAATTTCTTGTAATTGTGGTAACAATGGTACTAGTAAATATCCCCTCAGCACACTCAATCTGATAAGTGTGATAAAGGGTCTGGGTGCCTGGATCTGATGGTGCGGTTGAAGTGGCCCGGTGGATGAATTTTACATTATCTACATTTCGTAATACCAACTGTACCAGATCATTGTTAATCATTTCAGCGTAACTAGCACCACTTGTACTAGTGCTGAGGCTTTCGATATCATCGGGATTCAAATCAGCCCGTTTCAGCGGTTCCACACAATAGATGTAAGCATAGCCGGGCTTGCCTTCTTTCAGTTCCGCAAACCATTTGTCAACCATCTGACGTGCATCCTGTTCCATGAACAGTTGGTTTGCGTAAACGAAGGCAGCATAACCAGCCCCGCCAACAAAACAGATCCACCAGGCTGCGCTGCTGATCTGCACTCCAATTCTGGTCCCGCCCGAATTATCGATTTGCCGACGCGCCAGAATAGCGCAAACTACCCCGGCAGCTGGAAGGAGGAGCAGAAGATAGGATTGATCGGAACCTTGTTTGAACGCACCCATGATGAGATAAACCACCATCACGAGGGAAAATAAACCAGCACATACCATGGCGGCAATCGCAAAACCTGCCACTGCCTGATAAGTCGTTTGACCGGGAGCGGTCTGTGAAGAAGGGATCGGCCTCAGCTCATTCATGATCTCACCCTTGCATATTCGTTAGAGTGTCTCTTCAACGCTTTCTTCGGCCTGAGGCAATTGATTGTCCTCGGCTTGCATATCGGCTTCCGGGTCGAGATAGATTTTGTCATGCAGAATTTCTGCGAGCGCGACGAACATGTTGTCTTTGCTGTCTGGCCCAACATCAACAAGGGGCTTCCCTCCACCCTTCTTGAACTGTACAATTCGTTTTTGCACTAATGTGCAAAGTTTGAACCGACCGTTCACGCGGTTGATGATGTCTTCTTCTTTCAATGCTTCGAACATTTACAAAACCTCTTGCTGGGGCGGTTGCTGAAAAAATTTATCCAGAAGTCGCTCTAATTCCGCGACCGTTGTTTCAAAATCGTTGTTGTGGATACGATAGTGATATTCATGGGCTGCTGCCATCTCATTCATTGCGGTTTTCAAACGACGCTGGATGGCTTCTTCAGAATCTGATTTCCTGTTTCGAAGCCGTTCGATGAGATTTTTCTCATCTGCGATTACAAAAATCGAATGAACATCGTCAATTTTCGAGCGTACTTGACGGTAGCCCTGGATGTCGATGTCGAGAATTACTCCAATTCCCCGACGGCGATAATCATCTACTTCCGATAGTGGGGTGCCATAGAAGTCTCTTTCATGCACCGTGGCATATTCAAGAAAATGCCCCCGCTTGATGGCCGCTTCAAACTCTGGCCGAGACCAGAACTGGTAGTCGATGCCGTCTTTTTCTCCCGTTCGTGGTGCGCGTGTTGTTGCCGAAACTGCCAGACGCAGGGGATAGCGTTGATCACGTAGCAGTCGCTGGATCAAGGTTGATTTCCCCACACCACTTGGACCAGAAATGACAATTAACGGAGCCAACTGCACCCATTATCCTCAAATTTATTCGGGTTTATTCAACGTTCTGTACGATTTCCCGCACTTTTTCAATGCTTGATTTTAATTCTACCACCAGGTTTGAAACAAACAAATCGCCACTTTTGGAGCCGATCGTGTTCGTTTCCGATTCATTTCCTGGACCAGAAAGTCGAGTGCTTTCCCTTCAGCAGTTCCAGCACCCGTAACTTTGGCCGATAACTGCTGCAGATGACTTTTCAACCGTGTCATTTCTTCATGAATATCGGTACGTTCCCCAAAGAGTGCAAGTTCGCGGATGAGATGCTCGGTTTCTACAGAATGACCCGCATTTTCTAATAATTTCCGCACTTTCTGGTGTAGTCGTTCCTGGTACTCCTGCCGCATGGTGGGGAGGTATATTTCCAATTGTTCCACTTTGCCAAGACAGATTGTTGCAAGTTGTTGTATTTCCAGCTGCATCGCCAGACCTTCTGTCTGACGCATCTCCTGCATTTTCATCAAGGCTTCATCGAGCACCCGGCGCACCAAACCAAGCTCCTGTTCGGAGGGCTTCGAAAGAGAATTCGCCGTAACCCCAAGCATGTTCAGCAGTTGCGGCAAACAGACCGGGGACTGATCTGCCCAGCCACGCTGGTGGCAATAATCCTGAATCTGCCGCACGTAATGGTCCAGTAAATCGGTATCCAGCACGCTCGTAAATTGCTTTCGTTCCACGAAAATAGAAATGGTGACCGTACCACGTTTGATCATGGTTCTTACCTGACGCTCAAACTCCGGTTCGAGCATTGGGTAAGGTTCGGTCCCACGCACAGAAATTTTCAGGTACCGATTATTAATCGTACGCACTTCGACGGTGGCTACCAAATCATCTCCGCTGTGGGCAGCGGAACCGTATCCGGTCATGCTGATAATCAACGGAAACCTTTATCAGATAAGGAGTTAGGCAATCAGCAGGATTACTTCGTGGAAATGTAACCAGGTGCTTCTTTCTTGGCAGTGCGAATGTCTTCTTTTACTACACGAATGTGTACAGCAATAAGCAGCATCCAAACTCCTGCCATATACAGTGTAATTTTTGTAAAAGCGTCACCGGCTTTCGATCCAAACGGGCTCGATCCACCAGCACCACCGAAGGCACCAATCAGACCGCCCCCTTTCCCACGCTGTATCAGCACGGTCAGCAGAAGCAATAAACCCATTAGAATGATCAAGGCATTCAATAAGTGTGACCAGAACATCACGGCAAACAGATCCACTGCCATCTCCTTCGGACCAATGGTACACCAAATACTAACAGTCTGTTTAGTAAAAAATGTTCTTGCGAACAGCCTGTGCCATAAAGTAAGACAATAAGTCGGTCAGTTATCGCAAAGTTCTTGCCCGAAGCGGGGTAAATGATCGCAAATCACAATGTGATTATGTGGCAATATTGCCGCATTACGAATTAGCAATATTGTGTTTTTATAATTTAAGGAGAAACTTCATGTCTAACATTCCCCCACTTTCGATAGGTGTTTGTAGCTGGTCGCTGCAAGTGACATCGATTCCCGAATTGAAGGGTTTTGTGGATCAACTTGGAATTAATCTGGTGCAGATTGCCTGCGGCGATCCCCACCACGCAGCGTGGGATGAAGGTGATGCGATGCCACAGGCAGCACTGGCTGCTGGCTTTCAATTAGGTGGTGCGATGCTGGGCTTCCCCGGTGAAGATTACACCACTCCTGCCACGATTCAACAGACGGGTGGTTTTGGCGATCCTGCCACAAGGCCAGAACGTTTAGAACGGCTGAAGTGGGCACTGCAACGCACGAAAGACCTGAATCTGACGGATCTGATGTTGCACGCAGGCTTCCTGCCGGAAGTGGACGATCCTAGCAGGAAGGCATTTCTGGATACCCTGGGGACTGTCAGCCAGCTTGCGGCAGAGCATGGAATTACCATCGCTTTTGAAACCGGACAGGAAACTGCAGCACTGTTGCGTCGTACGCTGGATGATCTGCAGTGTAACAACCTGAAAGTCAATTTCGATCCCGCGAACATGCTGCTGTATGATAAAGACGACCCGATTAAGGCACTGGAAGTGCTTGCTGGGGATATTCGTACTGTGCATATGAAGGACGCGAATCGCCCAACAAAGCCTGGAACGTGGGGCACGGAAGTGCCGTTAGGGGAAGGTCAAACGAACACCCGACTGTTTCTGGAGTCGTTGAAGAAAATCGGTTATCAGGGCCCACTGTTTATCGAGAGGGAAGTTGGGAATCAGGAAGAAAGATTTCGGGATATTGCCCATGGTGTGCGATTCATTCAAGAGGTGCTGGCATGAAAATGATCATCAGCGGGGCAATTTTACTCATCAATTTTTCATTTTTGCTGGCCGCACCCAAGCCACCCACAAGAATGGCTATCATTACAGGCCGCAAGGATTTTTTTCCTGTTCGGGTGCATCAGCAATTACCGGGTAAAATAGTGGGCGTTCTGGTCCCTGATGCTGGTCCGATGCTGGCTCTGGAAGGAAGAAGCGGACCTGCCGATCAGTTGTGCCTGGGATTGAACGGTGGGTCTTATCGCTGGCTATACGTTTCCGTGCCGGGCACGCCCCAGATTGGCACGCTGAAAATGGACCTGCCCGATGGAAAAAAACAGGAATTTCCCAACTTAAGCATGTGCAGTAAAACCACCATCAAGCATTTTGAGATTCCTGCGCATGCCACCCTGGTTGAGGTGGAAGTGAACGGTGGAGCCGGGGCACCTGCAGGCGATGCTTTTGTAGTGACCAGTTTCAAACGACTGGATGGCACGAAAGAATTTCCGATCGATATTGCCAAATCACTGATCAATGCGGATGAGCGCATCAAGCAATTTCAGTCTGAATATGAGAAAACAATTAATGAGAAGATGCTGGACGCACGGAAAAAAGCATTAGGTGATGGCGTTCCAACGGGACCAGAAGAAACTCAGAACACCACCTACATCACCTGGTGGGAAAAAGTGCAATTATTGGAAGTGCGAAGGAAGATTCGCATTACGAACGGCCGTTATCAGTACGGCAATGGGATCAAAATTGACCTGCCGCCAGCGTTGCCACCACCCCCACAACCGCAGGGTGGGAAAGCACCCCCACCACGATTGCCGAATGGATTGCGTTATGGCAGCCAGTACGGAGTCGAAATTGGCTTTGCAGTGGTATACGACAAACAGGGCAACTACATTAAGACCAATCTGCTTCCAGCACAAGGATTTACGGCAGAATTGCCCCCACCGCCGATCAGCAGACCAAGACCCTTTCCCTTGCCGGTGCCACCGAAGCGACGGTAATTAAATTGTGCGAAATTTCGCGACTGGTTGAACCAGACTGAAAGAAGGAATGTCTGTTCTTTGATAATAACTTAGGCAATTCCAATCATGAATGATTCAAACGTCATCAATTTTTACAGTACCATCGACGCCTTCGGTGCGTTTTCTAATTTTGCCAGTTACCCTATTTTGATGAAAAACCAACAATGGCCCACCACGGAACACTATTTTCAGGCACAGAAGTTTGATGACCGAGCTTATCAGGAAAAAATCCGAGCAACCAAGTCGCCAATGATTGCAGCACGTTTGGGACGTTCCAGAAAGCAGAAATTGCGGAGAGATTGGGAATCGGTCAAAATTGGCATCATGCGGGAAGCTGTTTACGCAAAATTCACCCAGCACCCTGAATTAACCAAACTATTGCTCTCTACTGGGGATGCTACTTTGGTTGAACACACCACCAATGATAGCTTTTGGGGTGACGGTGGGGATGGAAGCGGCAAGAATATGCTGGGAAAGATTCTGATGAAAGTTCGAGAACAATTGAAAGAAGAATCGGCGAATGCGGGCAAAACGGCTGATTAAGATCACTCTAAAAGCAAACTTGTTATCCACACTATAAGTACTGCAGTTCCAATTGTGATGAGAGCAAAGCCCCAGCTGTATATCCATGGTTGTGGGTAAAGGTAGACACCGCACTTTTCACAAGGTGCGGCTTCGCCAACATCCTTCGGTTCTAGCCAGCCTTTCCATTCGCAGACGGCACATCGATAATATTTTCTTGGTATCCACACTTACAAAATCCTTAAAGAGACACGAATAAATATATCGCAGACGCACTTTTTTTTGAGACTTCAGTTACCAACGCGTTTAGCTGCTTCTGGATCGATCTTCAGTAATGCCCCAACTACCGTCAGTCGAAATTCTTCCAGTTTGGCTGCTTCAAGCAAAACTGGCACTGCCTCTTTGGCATCCGGACCAATTTCACCCAAAGCTTTCATTGCAGGACTACAGGCCGTGTTTTGATAATCTTTTGCTATCGAAATAAGTGCTGGCACAGCAGCTTTTGCAACTGGTCCAGCTTTTCCAGTAGCTTCCACAGCCGTCAGTAACACTCTGCTATCTTTGTCTTTCAAAGCGATCATCAGTGCTGGGAGTATTTCATGTACCTTTTTTGCCATATCACTTAAAGCCTCGACAGCAGATAACCTAACATCAGCATCTGAATCTTTTAGTGAATTTTGCAGGAAATGAGCTGCAATTTTCCCGTTCTCAGTTACTACCCAGTGCGAATAGGCAGCACGCACTCGAACCAGGCCATCTGTATCCTTGAACGATTTGACAAGATAGGGTGCTGCCGCTTTGGCTGTGGGGCCAATCCTGCCAATATCTCTGGCTGCAATTTGTCGGATTGCGGCATCTTTGTGAGAAAGTTGCTTCACCAGTGCACTTAAAGGAGTGCCACCATAACTTGGTTCTTTTTTACCCTGTGCAGAAATAGTCAAGGCTACAAGGAAAACCGAGAACCATGCAAATGTGCATTTTTTCATTTGATAACCATCAATATGTGATGACATACTTTGTCAAATATACTCGAAATCGGTTTTGTGAACCAGATTTCCAATAATTGAATCACTTCCCAATTCGCCGAAAATCGAAAAATAGTTAAGACAAACGATTACCACAAACCAAGACTCTCCTTGTGGGTTTTTTGAAGGAAACATTTTGTGTTGGAACAGTCGAAGCGGCCTTACATTTACATGTTGGTGGGATGTTGTAGTTTTGCCTGTATGACCCAGTGTGGGCATGCTGCTGGCCAGTACTATGACTGGCAATTGGTGGCAATATTTAGCAGTTGGCTGGTGTTTTTATTTGTGGGAATTTACGCTTTCAGCCGGCGGATTTCGTTTATCTGGTTGGGAAATAAACAACTCTGGATGCGGAGTATCACAGGCAGTTTCAGCATGGTGACTGTTTTTTATTCGCTGTCGGTGCTGCCTGCATCCACTGTTACAACGCTGGCCCACACATTTCCCATCTGGGTGGCCTTATTGTCGTGGCCAATGCTGGGCAAACTACCTGGTGGGCGAGTCTGGGTGTGCGTGATGTTTGGAGTTGTGGGGGTGTATCTGATTGAACAGCCCACAGGCGGATCGAACCTGTTTGCCGTTGTGGTGGCCTTATTAGGTGCAATATCCACTTCGCTGGCAATGATTGGTCTGCACCGCTTAAAACAACTGAATCCATTTGCGATTGTAGTGCATTTTTCGGGTGTAGCAGGGATCATCTGTCTTTCAACGTGGTTTCTGTTTCCTCGGATGAGTACGCCGCCGCCGTTTTTTCATTCCGTTCACATGCTGCAACTGCTTGGCGTGGGGGTGTTTGCGGCAATTGGACAGTCCCTGTTGACCAAAGCATTTGCTGGTGGTGATCCCGCACGTGTTTCTGTGATCGGGTTATCTCAAATTCTGTTTTCGCTGATAATGGATGTTGCGATTATGGGACACCAAATTACATCCTATGCGATTGTCGGCACATCGCTGATTATTGTGCCCACAGCCTGGTTGATGCTGGAACGGAAGAAACCAGTAATTTCCCCAGTGGCGCCCCCGAAACCAGCACCAAAACCAACAGAAAATCTGGGGGTGGCAAATTAATTTGCCATAATTTCAGCTCTACCGTGTTACAATCGGCCCGTATGCACCAGGAGACCCGCGGTGACAGGAAGTGCCAATAAGTGTCGCTATATTCATACTTCGCCCAGTGACCACGCTGCAATCCAGTACGTGGTAGAGTGGATCAGATTTCCGCTGACCATTGTGGTGGCCGATCACGTCGCTAAAAATCGAATATTTCAACAGATTGCAGAAAATGTGCCGCATTTTCGACTACCAACCGTTATCACTGCCTGGGAACTTGCCCCAGAGCATTGTGAGCAGTTTCTCATATTTTGGTATATAGGCAAATTGCCCGCTGGTCCGTGGCCAGTTGCCAAATTTGAGAAATTATTAATTATTGACTCACTCGCGGTTAGAGAACGGGACGAGCATGATCAACAAATTCTTCAGGAATTACAATCGACTGACATTGAAGGAAATCTAGCCCCACCTGCACGTTTCCGTGCGTTGGCTGACGCTTTTTTAAATCCCCCACCACAAAGCATACCCATACCCGAAGGGCTGCATTTTTTGGAAGCACAGGCAATCCATGGCGAATTGCGTATGATCTGCCGAAAAATTCACGAAATCCACCGTCAAGGTGAGCAGTTATCTGAAATCGCTTTGGCTGTGCCACATTTAAGCCAGCACGATGATATTGTGCACCAGATGTTTGTGGAATATGCAATTCCTTTTCAACACCACCAGCCAATCTCCACGCAAAGTTCTGTATTTGTTCGATTCCTGCGAAAGGTGCTGCAAGTAGCTGAACGTGGTTGGCGCGTTCGCGATATCGCCAGTTTGTTACAAAACCGTTACATTTTTACGCACCAGACAGAAAAGAAAGAGGTGGCACAAAAACTGCTGAAAGTGCTGGAACTGTTGAATATTCGCAGACTCACACCAGCATTTCTGAACCTGCTTGGAGAAGTCCAGCCTTTAGACAAGGATTTACAGGAAGATCATGTGCTGAAGGATTTGGACAAACTTCGTGCAATGGGTGTCGTTCTGAAGATACAGGAATTTGCCAGGGAATTATTGCACAGCCTGAATTTTTCAGACCTACGTTGTAATGTGGCCTCATTTCGGCAATTGATAGAGCAGGCATTGGAGCTTTTTGAGCTATCGGAAACCGCATTTTCAAACGAAACCGATCAACTGGCTTACCGTACATTGATGACTCGGTTGCATTCGTTGGCAGAATTCCCACATGACCAAGAAGGTTGGGATCTTTCGCAATGGCTGAACTGGATTAATCAAACATTCGAAAAATCGTTTGATTGCCTGATCTCTCCCACCAAATCCGTGCAGGTAATCGATTTAAAGCACGCATCTGGAATACGCTGTAAGTACATGTTTTTACTGCACTTAAACGAAGGTATGGTGGGGCAGAACGACACTTCAGATCGCCTACGTTTGAATTTTGCGACTCTTATTACCATCCCATCGGAAGCACTTTACCTGTGCCGCAGCATTGCAAACTTGAAGGGGCAGGAAGTCAACCCTGCCAGTGTTTATGAAGAAGTGGTTGATTTATTTCCTTCGGAACAGTTTTCGCAACTAGTCGAACGCCAGAAAATGCTGATTGAGAACTTTGGATATGAAATATCCTATGCCCATTCGGAATGGCGGATCAGCATTGCCAGAGCATTCCAGCAAGGTCCTGATTCGGCGATCCGTACCACAACAGGTGGGGAGTTTTATCGTCTGCTCCAACGCTGGCTTCATGTGCGACAGGCACGCTTTTATGAGAAAAGATTCACAAACTATGATGGCATCATGCAGCACCCCGGTGCGTTGCAACAAGCAGCGACGTCTTTTCCAGTTGATCGGAAAATGAGTCCCACTTCATTAGAAGTTTATCAGGAATGTGGTTTCCGGTTTCTCTTGCAAGACTTTATTAAGTTAAAGCAATTTCAGGAACCACGTAGCGAAATTGAGAACACTCGCCGTGGGATGGTGATGCACCGTGCGTTGGCTAATTTTCATGAAAAATTCCCTCAGCCACCAGAAACAGAAGCTCAGTTGAAAGAGTTTCAAACGGCATTTGAAGAACAAATTCAGTTGGCAGTTGATGATTTTGTCAAACGGGCGCCCACGAAAGCGCTGTCCAAATTATGGCAACTGGAAGGGCAAAGACTGGTCCGCACGTCGCAGGAATATATTTTGCTGTGGCAGCAGTACGCCGCACCATGGCGGGAGGCGGGCTATCAGTCTACCGTTAAGTTTCTGGAACAAGAGTTCGGCAAGGCACAACCAGTGACTGTTGAAGTTGATGGGATCCAGGTACAAATTACTGGCAGGATCGATCGGATCGATTTATTAGAGAAAGATGAAGAACGCCACATCTGGGTGTTCGATTACAAAATTGGTGCTGGCACGGAATACACTTTGTCGGCGGTAGAATCACTGCAAAAGATGCAATTACCGATTTATGCGATTGGTGCATCTGATACATTGTCTGCGGAGTCGCCAGTACAGGTGGTTGGAATGTCATACTGGATGGTGGCGGCAAAAGGACTGAGGACGATCTATCCTGCAAAAGCGAAAAATGTCGATACTTCTTTGTCCTGGCGGTCTGACCCACGATCGTGGCAGGAAGTCCGGCGAAACGTAACGGAAAGGATTGCGGAAATTGCCATTGGGATTCGCACAGGTTATTTTCCGCTGGCACCCAAATCACATGATTGCACCCGTTACTGCCCATACCGAGAGGTTTGCCGAATCGGCCCCAGCCGACGGTTGATTCCCTTGCGACTCCAACAATCCTCCCCCACCATTAGTGATGAGGAGTTGGATGATGGAGCCGAGTAGAATAAGTTGTAACTTTGTTATCAAAACAGGTGCAGTGTGAAATATCGTCAATTTGGTAATACAGAACAACAGGTTTCCATTCTCAGCCTGGGCGGTGCGGCATTGGGGGCTCAATACGGGCCTGTGGATCAGCTCGCTGCCAAAGAAATGCTGCACGAAGCGATTGATCTGGGGATCAACCTGATCGATACCAGTCCGTATTACGGATTGGGCAAGTCGGAAGAGTTTCTGGGGCAGCACCTGACACCAGAATTACGCAAGAAAGTACTGTTATGTACGAAAGCTGGGCGTTATGATCGTGATGTTTTCGATTTTTCTACTAAAAGTATGAGAAATTCATTAGAAAAATCACTCAAGCGGTTAAATACGGATTACGTCGATGTACTTCTGGCCCACTATATCGAGTTTGCGGAAGATTTTGACGCTGTTTTCAACGAAACTTACAATGGATTACTGCAGTTAAAGCGAGAAGGGAAATGCCGCTGGATTGGCATGTCGTGTTTCCCACTGGGACTGCTGGAAGAAGCAATCAGCCGCTGTAAACTGGACGTCGTCATCAGTTATTGCCACTATACGCTGCAAAATGACCTGTTAACGAGCAGTTTTTTACCAAAAGCCAACCAATCGGGGGTAGGTGTAATGAATGGCAGCCCACTTTCGATGGGGTTGCTCACCCGGAAAGGCCCACCTGCCTGGCATCCGGCAAATGATGAAATTCAACGCGTCTGCCGCAGTACAGCAAGCTGGCTGGCTGAGCAAGGGATAGACATCGCCCAGGTGGGAATGCAATTTGCCCTCGCAAATCCAGCAATTCCAACTACCTTAATGGGTGTGGCAGACCCAATGGAATTACGCTCCAACACTCAGGCACTTGAGCGACCATTGGAGCATGATCTATTTGTCCAGATAGCAGAAAAATTGCGGCCCGCGCATAATCTCACCTGGCCCAGCGGTCGTTGGCCAGTTGGTAACAGTTCTCCCACCTGACAATCAGATTTACCGCATTTTTCGAGTTCATCCTCATTTGTTGAAATCGCCTGAAAAGCGTATAATCCTGTTATGGAACCGCCGAAACCATTGAATCAGGACACCAACCTGCCTTTACCTTCGTTAGATCTCACAACTGCGGTGGAGATTCTGACGACGTTGAATGAAGGTGTGGCCTTGCTCGGCCCAGATTTTATCGTTCGGTGGGCGAACCCCACATTCGTTCGGTGGTGTGGGCTGGACCCGATTGGTATCGGTTTGTTCGATGCATTGAATATTTTGCCGGAAGAACGGCCCTCAGATTCAATTTTACAATTGACTCAAACCGGAAACTCTGCTTTTTTTGATGTGCGGCAGGAAGACCGCTATTTTCATATTGTTCTGAATCCCAATGTTGAAAATGATCATCTGAGGTCGATCGTGTTGCGTGGGATGGATACCACTCAGCGAACAAACAGCCAGCGTAAAATTGAATCTCTGGATGATGCCGCCCAGCAATTGGATTCATTTGAACCCACTTTTCTGAAAGATCTAACGAATGAAATTCGGCTGAATCTGATTCGGGAGAATCTGAAAAGCTATGTTCAAAATATCCCAGAGTATGACGTCATTGAAATTCGCCGTTATCAGCCCGAAACGGGCGAATTGATCCCACTGCTTGCCGAAGGCATGTCCGATGAGGCTCAACAGCGACGTTTGTTTGCACGCAAAGAAGGCAACGGAGTAACTGGTTATGTGGCTGCAACAGGCCTGCCGTACATCTGCGTTGACACAGCGAACGATGGTATCTATCTGGCAGGTGCTGTAGAAGCCCGGTCTTCGCTGACTGTTCCCATCAAGTACCACGATGAGGTGATTGGCACCGTTAATGTAGAAAGCCCCCAGGTCAATGCTTTTGGGAAAGATGAACAACGTTTTACTGAAGTATTTGCCAAGCAACTGGGTCAGGTGTTGCACACGTTGAATCTTTTGGATGCCCAGGAAGGTTGTGCTGCCTTCAACACCATCAAGGATGTACGTGAAGAGCTGGTTTTGCCCGCAAATGAGATCCTGTCCACTGTCAGCAGATTGCTGGATACACCAGGCATGAGTGATGAAGCTGTCCAGCAATCGTTACTTCACGTGCTGGATCGCCAGCGCACAATTCGCACTGTCATGCGTACCGTCGGTGAATCCGTTGCGTTGAATAACGGCACTCCCTACGACTTTCGCATCAAAGATCTGCACATCCTGGTGGTTGATCCAGATGAACAGCTTCGCAGAACTGCCCACACAATGCTGGAGCGGAAAGGCTGCACGGTAGAATCCTGTTCCAACGTGTCTGATGCGTTATCAATGATGAATTATTACCGCTATGAAGTGGTGATGATGGCGTTGACTCAGGCCAATCCAGGTGGGACGGCACTGTTTCAGGGTATTTTGCAACGCTTACCCAATGCCAGAATCGTGCTGATGCAGGGCTATCGCTACGATCCCGAACACACAATGACCAATATCCGGGCAACAGGTTATTCGGACAAGCCGATCAACAAACCGTTGCTGGAACACCAGGTGATGGATCGTTTGTTATTGGCAGCAACCGCACTGGCACATCCAACCAAGGCGACTTGATGTTGTCAACAGGTCTGTTTCTGGTGGGATGCATTGGCCACTTTTGCCTGGTCATGCGGTTTGTCAATTACATCTACTCCTTCCCTTACCACCGGAAGTTGTTGAAGTTATTCCGCATGGCAATGGGATTTTGGATTCTTGCGCTTCCGATCATCGGCTGGTGGCAGGGAGTTGTGCCACAATTGCTGCCGGATAATGAGAAATCGTTCATTTTTCAGGTAAATTTCCTTTCATTTCTGTTACTTTATTGGTGGGTCTGCATTGGCATTGGTGGGGTTGTATTTCCCTGGATAACGATCTTCAGATTATTGCAACGATTGCCTGAAAATGTGGAACTACTTCAAAATACAGTAGTGGATATTGAAGTTCTCACCCCACGTGACGTGCTGGCAGGGAATGGAAAGCATTCTTGGTTGGCAAAATTGCGATTTAATAATATTTTCCAAGTAGAATATACCGATCTGGCAATCAATTGCCCAAACCTACCACCCGCGTGGGAGGGATTATCGATTCTCCATATCAGCGATCTTCATTTTTATGGCACCCCGGGTGAAGTATTTTACGAAAAGGTATTTGCAGAGTGCCAGCACCGTGGGGTGCCTGATTTGCTGATAATCAGCGGCGATATCATCGACGATGATCAATACCTGCCATGGATTCCGAAACTGCTTGGTCAGCTACAGTGGAAAATTGCTGCTTTTGCAATTCCAGGTAATCATGATTGGTGGAATGATCACCATGCAGTGGGACAAGAATTATCCCGCCTTGGAATTCAATATCTGGAAACACTCCCCACCAAAATTGAAATTGCGGGATCACGACTGGAAGTTATTGGACATTCCGGGCCTTGGTTTGCAGCACCTGACATGGGAGAAAAAAAATCGGCAGATTTTCGCCTTCTGATCAGCCACACACCCGATCATTTGAACTGGGCAGTGCGTCACCATGTTGATTTAATGCTGTCTGGTCACAACCATGGTGGGCAAATTCGCCTTCCAATCATTGGTTCGATTTTTGTGCCCAGCAAATATAGTCGCAAATTCGATATGGGAACTTTTCGTCGAGAAAACACGGCACTCCATGTCAACCGTGGCTTAGCTGGTAAAGAACCACTGCGATTTCGCTGTCTCCCACAGGTCAGTCGCATCGTGCTGCGGGGCCAGCAAAAGGTGAATGAATTATGAGAATGTATATTCGCACGTTAGTCGCATCAATCCTTTTTACACTGCCGATCAATAGCCAGGAACTGCCAAAAAATCCGGATTCTGCCCTGGTTCGCATTCCAGCCGATACGACAATTCTGATCCATGTTCATGGATTAGAACTAGTGAAAGAAAAATTAAAACAGGTGCTGGTCCCCACCAAAGTGATGACTGAGAAAGAGGTTGACGATCTGTTTGGTGAAATGTTGGATGGCAGAAAAATTCAATCGTTGCGGAAAGATGGTCGAATTGTGCTGGCGATCAATTCGCTGTTTCAACCGTTGGAAAAAATGGAGTTTACGCTTTTTTTACCCTGTGCATCGATTGACAAACTCAAGCGAGAACTGTTGACTAGCGAAGAACTTAAACTTTCAGGGAAAGACAATGATCTGGATAAAATCCAGTTTGAGATTTTTTCACTGTTTGCAGTGGAAATACCTGATTATGTGGTACTGAGTACGCACGCAGAGACGGCAAAATCCTGTCGTGATCGTCCCGTGGTCCAACTTCCTGAGATTGTTGCGGGCAATATTTATTCGCAGATCATCGAGAATGATATCTCTGTATGCTTTGCTACGAAACAAATTAATCAGCTTTACCAGGCGGAAATCAAGCCAATCCGGGATGCTGTGGCCACGTTATTAGCTGGTGGACTGAAGGATCTACAGATCCGTGGGGTATCTTCCGGTCAACTGGAACTTTCCCGCACGTTGTTTGGTGAGGCAATCCGATTGTCCAACACCTGCTCAGCGTTGGTGGCCAGCATTAAATTCGAAAAAGATGCCTTGCAACTCAGCATCACTGGGAATCTGCCAGCGAATTCGCCCGCACCAAAAACAATTGCTCATGGCCCGCGTGAAGTTCTTCAATTGTTGGAAAGCCAGCCAAAACTGTTTGAATTGAACAGTGTAACATCCTATCGCACAATCGGTTATGAATCTGCCAGTGCCTCGTTAGGTGCGTTACAGATGCGAAGTTCAAATGACCAAACGAATGAGGTGTTTCGAAAGCTTTTTTCCAAATTGAATCAAGCGCAGATAGCACCAGCGGTAAATGCGGGCAATTTACTTAACCCCCACTCAATCAAGGTGTATCAGTTCTCTGATGCAAATGATGCGTTGGGTATTTTGGAGCATTTGTTCTCTGCAACGGACAGCAATACCTGGATTTCCGGGTATCGCTTGAAGGGGCCAGCAACCAAAGCTGAGAAAAAAGTGCCGCTTGCAGAGAAAGACTTTACCCACTGGACGTTGCCATTGAATCTGGATGCCATGGTCACTGCTGAGGAAGCAACAGATCCCACGTCTAGGAAACAGGAGTTGTTGCAAGCGCTTGCCGGCAAAGAGTTTATGGAGTTGTACTACAGAGTGGAAGGCAAAAAACTGGTCCTGGTGGTGGCTCCGGATGTTGCTACCGCTGCAAAATGGGTGCAGCAATTGGATCTTGGGAAAGCTACTCTTGCCAACGATCCAATGTTTCAGCTGATTGCTGGTAAACTGCCATCGGATTCTCAGATTCTGGCGACATTCGAATCTGCCGCAGTGCAAAAGTGGGTCAGTAATGCGAAATTGCCCACTCCACAGGGGTATCTTGGACTTGCGGTGCGGGAAACGCCCGGACAATTTCAGATCATCTGCCGCTTTCACCCGACGTTGCTACCATACGTGCAACAATTGATGAAGTTGCCAGAAACACCACTCAAAAAGTGAAAACTTTCTGAGAAAATGGTAGAATAGATTCGATTACTTCCAGTCGCTTAACGCCAGAAAATTTGCCAGTATCTGTGGCCCTTCAATTGTTAAAAAACTTTCCGGGTGAAACTGAACACCATGCAGCGGCCAGTGCTTGTGCCGCACCCCATAATTTCACCTTCTTTCGTCCAGGCAGAGATTTCAAAATCGGGATTCTGAAAAGTCTCCTTTCGGATCACCAGACTGTGGTAGCGGGTTGCTTGAAAAGGGTTCGAAAGCCCCTGAAATACCCCAAGTCCATCATGATAAATGGGGGATACTTTACCGTGCATGATGCGGGAATTGCGGATCACTTCCCCACCAAAACTGTGCCCGATACACTGGTGCCCCAGACAAACGCCAAAAATTGGTGTGCTTTCAGCAAAACGAAGCAGCACTTCATTGGAAATACCTGCCTCGTTGGGCGTACATGGTCCAGGGGAAATAATGATGTGCGTGGGCCGCATTTTTTCAATTTCAGCAATCGTAATGTGATCGTTCCGCACCACATGCATGGGGAGATTAGGGTCAATTTCGCCAAAACGTTGTACAAGGTTATACGTAAAAGAGTCGTAATTATCGATCAGCAGGATCATGCTTCAGTGGTATCCAGACCTTTCTTTTTGAATATTGTAAGAAACTTCACCGCTTGGGAATACTTACCAGCCACTGATTTACTTTGAACACCAACTGTTACCTGGGAATCACACAATTTGAACAATTTGGTGGAAAAAAGCTGAAAATAGCGGATCGTTGATCAACCAACAAATGAAAATATCCTCATTTTATCAAATTTATGTACATTATTACACTTTTCTTGAAACTTTTTTATGAAAACCGGTGTCTTTAAAGGAGTTACTTGTGTTCACTACCATGGTAATCGTGTCTGAGTGAAGCAACAAGATTTTTAATTTTTTTTGCTACCAACATTGTGGCTGCGTTGTCTGTGGCACATACTGACACGCGTTCGCAGGGGGAAAGAAATAATGGACTATCTGGAAGCCTTTTTTCAACAAATGTCGGTGGAACCACGCCGATACCAGCAACGAATCATTCGCCAGGCGGTGGAACACTATCAGAAAGGATTGCGTTCTATTCTGATCGAAAGCCCCACGGGTAGTGGGAAAACGGTGATGGGTTTGCTGGTTGCTGCCAGTATGCAACAGCAACTTGGCATTAAAGTCGGCTGGGTGGCGATGCGTCGAAATCTGCTGGCTCAGGCAGCAGCAACTGTGCGAGAACATCAGATCCCATTGGAAGCACATTGGATATCGATGTTTGAAAAGGATCCACCTTGCAATCTCGATTTGCTGATTGTGGATGAAGCCCAGCACGATGCTGCGAACAGTATGGCCCATTTGCATAGTCGCATTCAACCAAAATATATCCTTGGCTTATCTGCAACACCCTACCGTGCAGACAAAGTAAAGCTCTGTTTCGATACCGTTATCCGTGATGCTGGCATTCAGCAGTTGATGCAGGATGGCTATCTCAGCACTTACCACCACTACACCATTCCGGAATATACGCCGAAATCGCTGGCCCAGTTGTATTCATCCGACCCAGCACGGTGGGGAAAATCGGTCGCCTTCTTTCATCAGATTGAACAATGTTATTCTGCCCAGCGGTTGTTGCAGCAGGCGGGGATTAACTGCGATGTCGTTACTGGCTCCAGCAACCGTGAAGAACAACTGGATGCCTTTGAAGCAGGCAAAACCGATGTACTGTTGAATTGCATGGTATTGGCAGAAGGATTTGATTGCCCCACCCTGCAGACAGTATTCTGTCGACCGTCCGGAAAGGGAACCACCATTCAGATGGCGGGGCGTGTTTTTCGCAAACACCCCCAGGTGCCGTTAAAGCAAGTGGTGCAATGCAAAAAGACACGTTGGCCGATTGTTCGCACTGCATCGGCAGAATTGCAATATATCTGGCACGAAGAGGGTTGGCGCACACTCGATGTGAACCCCCACATTCAACAAGTGGGGTTGCAGATGATGCATGCTTTGGCACAAACAGAAATTACACTACCTGAATATCTGAACAAAAAGAGATCGACACGACCACAATTCTGGTCGGAATCCGCTGATATGCAACAGGAATCGCTGTAAACACAATTAAAGGAGATGGTGAAATGAAAAATGTGAATTTTGAGTACGGTACTGCACAATTAAAAGACATTCGTGTCACGCCACGAGTAGAAGATGGCAGAAATACTGGGAAAATCGATGTCACTCTGCACGATGAACCAGTAAAAGACAGTAAACGATTCTGGAACAGTCTGCAGATCCGTTTTGGCTTTACCCACAACATCTTCCGTTATTTCAATTATGACGAAGTGTTTCAACGGATCAGTGAACGATCCGGGAACGATACGATCAGTTATTGCCTGGAAAGACAGGAGAAAAAACAACTACCCACCCTGCTGGCGGTGCGTAACCCCAAGTCGCCCGCTATTCAGCACGATGATATGCAACACCTGCTGCAGAAATATCCTCATGATGAGGTGACTTATTCGAATGGTGTGATCCGCAGCACGCACACACCCAGGTATGGAGCACCATTTGCAATTGCGGGCGATGATTTTCGTTCAAAGTTTGTGATTGATACGCCCATTGATGGTTATGGGCGGCCAAGCATTTATCTTTCGTTGCTGCGAATGATCTGTTCCAACGGTGCGATTGCCTACACACCTGCTTTTCGCAGTGAAATCAATGTTGGTAAGAAAAGCGATGGTGCCACGTTTGCCATTGCCCGAGCTTTAGAAGGGTTCAACAATCAAGAAGGGTTTGCGGCACTTCGACAACGATTTGAGTCTGCCACCAAATCCTGGGCATCCGTCAACGAAGTACAGCGGGCATATAAAGTGTTACGAGGTTTGTTTACTGGAAAACGTTTTCGCAACAACGAACCAGAATCTGCGTCAGAGCCAAACCAGATTCGTGATCTGGACAACTATCAGTTGATCCAATCCTTCAACCGAATGAGTGGTAATCTGGTTCATCGGTATGGATTGGCCAATATGGATTCGCTGAGTGCGAAACGACAGCGAACATTGCCTGCGGGCTGTAAAGTGTATGAATTACTGAACTTCATGAGTGAATTGGCAACCCACCACGCAGATGAAGTGGGGGCAAGGACAATCCAGGGAGAAATTGGCACGATGATCAGCAGTGAATATGACCTGGAAGGTACTGCCAACATGTTTCAGGATTGGCAGGATTTCTTTATCGGCAACCGAAAAACGATTGACACTGTTCAGGAACAGACCAATCGCTGATTATTAAACCAGTAGTTCTTTGATCACTTTTGCTGGTTCGACACCAGTGAGCTTTTGGTCCAGTCCCTGGTATTTAAAGGAAAAGCGGTTGTGGTCGATTCCCAACATCCGCAATACGGTAGCATGGAAGTCGCGGATATGGACCGGATCTTTGACAATGTTGTAAGAGAAATCGTCCGTCTCACCATAGATGGTGCCAGGTTTTGCCCCGCCACCTGCCATCCACATTGTGAAGCACCGTGGGTGGTGATCGCGACCATAGTTCTTCTTGGATAACCCACCCTGGCTGTAGACGGTGCGGCCGAATTCCCCACCCCAGATGATCAGGGTGGAATCAAACAAACCCTGATTCTTCAGATCCTGAATCAGCCCACTGAGTGGCATATCCACATCGCGGCATTGTGATGGAAGGCGGCCAGCAACATTGCCGTGGGTATCCCAGTTATTGAGATAGACCTGGACAAAACGCACCCCTTTTTGGACCAGGCGACGGGTTAACAACAGTGTATTCGCAAATGTACCGGGCTTCTTGACTTCGGTACCATACAGATCCATGGTTTTCTGGTTCTCTTTGGTCAAGTCGGTCAGTTCAGGCACACTTGCCTGCATGCGGAAGGCCATTTCGTATTGCTGAATCCGGGTTTGTGTCTCCGGATCACCCAGCTTCTGGTAGGTAAGCTCATTCAGCGCCTTCAACCCATCGAGTGTTTTCCGACGCAGATCATCCGAGACACCTGGGGGATTGTTCAAGTACAGAATCGGATCACCAGAACTTCGGAACGAAACACCTGCGTGCTGGCCAGGCAGATAACCACTGGACCATAATCTGGCGGAAATGGCCTGAATCTGCTCTGTGTTACTCGGCTGGGCAACCAGCACCACAAAGGTGGGCAGATTGGAATTCATCGAACCCAGTCCGTAACTGGCCCACGATCCCAGGCACGGGCGACCTGTGACCTGATTTCCCGTTTGCATATAGGTGATTGCTGGTTCGTGGTTGATTGCTTCCGTGTGCATCGTGCGGATGAAACAAATATCATCAACTCGCTTGGCCAGTTCGGGAAGCAATTCACTGACCCACATTCCGGATTTGCCATGCTGGGCAAACTTGAACATGGACGGTGCAATAGGAAACCGTGCCTGACCGGAAGTCATGGTGGTTAACCGTTGACCATTACGCACAGATTCTGGTAAATCTTTGTCGTAAAAATCATTCATCTTGGGTTTGTAATCAAACAAATCCATTTGCGAAGGGCCCCCCACCATGTGAAGGTAGATCACATTCTTCGCGGTGGCTGGGAAGTGCGTCATCGGCAGTGCCGCATTTTCACCTGTTGGAGAGGGCAATAATTTGTTCAATGGAAAAGCATTCGCACCCAGGGTTGCTAACGCAGCTGTTCCCAGACTGAGCCCCATCGAAGCAAAAAATTGCCGACGAGTTTCCAGTGATGCCCATTCCTGAAAGGTTCGTTCGCCTTTCACATTGTTCAATTCAATACGCATTGTTGGCTCCAGTATTTTCAGGAAGGCAGGTTATTTGTTTAACACTTCATCAAGGTTCATCAACTGATTAATCAACAAGGTCCAACTTGCCAATTCGTTGACATTCACATTCGCTGGCAATGGGAACTCGCCCACACTTAACAGTTTCTTAGCTTCTTCAGGCTGTTTTGCGTAAGCAGCCTTCAGGTTCGTCAGACTGTTCCGCACAATTGGTAATTCCTGGGTGGTGAAAGGTCTGCCCAGAAGGCGGTACGCGATGTCAGACAGACGTTGCTCATCACCATTTATCTGTGCCAGTACTTTGGTTGCCATGGCCCGTGCGGCTTCCACGAGTTGTGGGTCATTCAATGTCACCAGTGCCTGCAACGGGGTATTAGTGCGTTCACGGCTTACCGCACAGGTTTCGCGGTTTGGTGCATTCATAATATCCATACTTGCTGGTGGTGCAGCACGCTTCCAGAAAGTATACATGCTGCGACGATAGAGATTCGGGCCGTTATCCTGCTTGTAGTTGCGGGTGTTGCTGCCTGGCATCGCCACTGCTTCCCACACACCTGTGGGTTGATACGGTCGCACACTTGGACCACCAATAGTTTTCACCAGCAGATCACTACTGCTTAACGCGTAATCGCGGATCATTTCGGCATCCATGCGAAACCGCGGTCCACGAGAAAGATATCGGTTGTCGGGGTCCTTCTCCAGCTTTTCTGGTGTCGCCTGAGCCGACTGGCGATAGGTATTGCTCATGAAAATCAGTTTGTAGAATTCTTTGATGTTCCAGCCTTTGTCGCGGAATTCTAAAGCCAGCCAATCCAGCAGTTCCGGATTGGTAGGTAAGGTGCCGGTAATGCCAAAGTCACCAGGAGTTGAAACAATCCCACGACCAAATAATTCCTGCCAGAACCGATTTACAGTGACGCGTGCCGTCAGAGGGTGGTTTGGTTCGAAGAGCCAATTTGCAAACCCCAGGCGGTTCGTGGGTAGCTCTTTCTTCATCGGTGGCAGAACTTTCGGCACATTTGCTGAAACTTTCTGACGACGTTCGTTGTACTCCCCTCGGTGCAGAATGAATGCTTCAGGTGGGGTGGTTTTTTCGTTCATCACAAAGGCTTTCGTGCCACGTGCAAGAATGGGGGCTTTCTCCGCTAAAACGGTGGCGACTTCCTGCGATGCTTTTGCGTAATCAGGCACATATTTCTGCATCCACCAAGTCAGGAATTCTCGTTGCAAATTGCCGGTCAGACGATTTGCAGGCAGACTGGCAAGATATGCGGTTCGGGTTAATTGATTCAATTCCGCCACATCACGCAGTCCGATAGCTTTCGAGTAAACTCGCAAATCCTGTAACCGGATGTCGATCGCTTCGGAATCAGCACTTCTCCCACCAATTCGTAACGGAACATCTGTATTAATTGTCTCGGTCAGATTATCATTCAGGATCTTCACTTTGTCATTGAACTCACCATTGACAAAGATCCGTATGCCACTTGCTTTGCCAGATCCATCGTAACTGAAACCAACATGATACCACTTGTTCTGATCAAGTTCCTCGTCAAGTATCACTTTGATTGCGTTTCCGGGCCAGTTGTTAATCAGATGGACGTTCAGTTTGCCTCCGCTCATTAAAATGTCCCAGCCACGGAAACCTGGGCCAGCTTCCATACGAGAAACCAGTGCACCCGACATTCGTCGTTTCGGCATCAGCATCCACATACTGACGCTGAACGGCTGATCGCGGTCAAATTGACCTGCATCGTCAATTTCCAGACGTAGACCCGCGGAATAGTTCAACGAATGATCCGCTACCTGACCGGGTGCCCAGCGAAGTGGTCCTCCCGCAGTAATCTGACGAAGTTGCCCGTTGGATACCACAGTGATGCGATCAGCTGCATTATCTGCCAATAAAGCATGAAACTGCAAATCCTTACTTGGAATCATACCATAAACGCCGCCCGCTTTTTTCTGCTTCAGCCATTCTTCCATCGGCTTTTGATTGTTTTGAAAAAGTCCTTCAAGGCGAGCTTTCGCGGTTTCTTCCTGTTTCAGAAGTGCCTGCCATTTTGCTCGGTCTTCCCGCAAAGGCACTTCAATCACTGGTGGGGTGTTTGGAATATTGCCATCCCGAGCTCCCTGGGTGGTATTGTTGAAAAATGCCGCCAGAGAGTAAAAGTCGCTCTGAGAAATCGGATCAAACTTATGATCGTGGCATACCGCACAACCAGCGGTCAGACCCAGCCACACGGTAGAAGTGGTTTCTGTGCGATCGCGTGTATACAGAACCAAATACTCTTCATCAATCAGGCCACCTTCGTTGGTGGTAATATTGCATCGGTTGAAGCCTGAAGCGATTTTCTGTTCCAGCGTTGCATTGGGAAGTAAATCCCCTGCCAATTGCTCGATACTGAACTGGTTGAATGGCATATTCTGGTTGAATGCGTCAATTACCCAGTCGCGGTAGGCCCACACTTCGCGGAAATTATCAAAATGGATACCGTGGGTATCGGCATAGCGGGCAGCATCCAGCCAGTAACGTCCACGATGTTCTCCCCACGCGGGTGATCTCAGGAAGCGATCAATCAGCTTTTCGTACCAATCTGGTGATTGATCCTGAAGTACTGCTTCAACTTCTTCTCGAGATGGTGGCAAACCTCGAATATCCAGAGACAAGCGCCGAACAATTGTCGAACGATCAGCTTCGGGTGCGGGCTTCATCCCACGCTTTTCGAGTTGGGAAAGGACAAAATAGTCGATTGGATTGCGAATCCAGGTAGGATCATTCACTTTGGGGAGTGCGGGCCGCACGGGTGGGATGAACGACCAATGCAGTTGGTACTCCGCACCTTCCAGGATCCATCGTTTGATGATTTCTTTCTGTTCCAGCTTCAGCACTTTGTGGGAAGAAGGAGGGGGCATCATTTCTGTACGATCAGTGCTGATCATCCGGAGATAGAGTTCGCTTTCCATTGGCTTGCCAGGCACAATCGCGGCAGTGCCAGAATCCCCACCTTTGGTGGCAAATTCTGCCAGATCCAGACGCAGGCCTGCCTTCCGTGCGGCACTATCCGGTCCGTGGCACGCAAAACAACTATCCGCCAGAATCGGCCGGATGTGCTGGTTATATTCCAGTTTGTCTGCAGCATGTAAACAGGAAACCAGCAGGAGACCAGCTACAAAAACAGAGAGGAACTTCATGCTTCATCCTTTCAAGGTGTCGAAAAACTATGCAAAACGGGCGGCGGGATTATCTGCAAATAACAATATGGGCAATATAAGTTCATTTTACCGAATAAACGGCGAAAACACAACTAAGAAACCTCTCACCAATCAACAGAAATGCAGTGAAAAGGTGGGGATTACAACGAAAATGACGGCAGATAAATAACAAATTTACTATATAAATAGTTAAAAATAAAGCAGATTATTCGCCTTTTGCTGCACGCACATAGGCTGCAAAGTTCTCGACGGGTGTGCTTTTGTCGACCCCATGGTTCAAATTCAGAATATGGTGGTGCCCCGCACCTTCTGTCAGGCAGTTGAATACTGCTTCTTTAACTTCTTCTACAGTTCCAGTTTGCAATAAATCGGAATCAACATTCCCCTGGTATACCATTTCTGGATATTGTTCTTTCGCCTGCTTCAACGAGTGACACCTTCCAAGGCTGATTGCATCTGGTTTGGTTGCCACCATTTTATCCAGATACGGGCCTTCTTTGACAAATAATATTCGTGGGACCTGATTCGCACCAGCAAGAATCGTTTGATGGTACGGCTGGGCCCAAAGATCGTATTCGGTTTCGGTTAAGCCACCAGCCCATGAATCGAACAACTGATAGGCTGCCGCACCGTGCGAACTCATCATGTTGAGGAAATCGATCGTGGCACCCTGCAATTTTTCCAGCAATGCCTGCCATACCACGGAATTTTCCGCAGCAAAGCGACGTGTTGCGTCCATTTCTTTCCCCGTACCAATGCAATAGGTGGCCACAGTAAATGGGGCACCGGCAAAGGCCAGGATCGGCAGCTCATTTTTTAATGATTTTTTCACAATATCCAGCAAATCCAGAATGTGGCGGTACTGATCCTCATCTGGGCTGGCGAACAACTTCTCCACATCGGCCAGTGTGCGAATCGGCTCGTGCGGCATCGGTCCCACGTGGGGCTTCAACTCAAATGGCAGTCCCATGGCGTAAGGAATGGTGGTGATGTCGTAAAACAGAATGATTGCATCAACACCAAACCGCTTCGGGCACAGGCTTGCTTCTGCGGCCAGATCAGCCCGAGCTGAAAACTCAAAAAAGCTTAATCCTTTACGAACTTTTTGAAACTCTGGATCCCACCTGCCTGCTTGTCGCATCGCCCACACGGGAGCACGTTCCACGTGCTCCCCACGAATGGCCCGAAGTATCAAATGTTCTGGTTGTTTTTCCGACATGGATGGCCCTTTAGCAGTCAATCATTCACCCGCAGGCAGAATTGAATGTTTTACTGAAAAGTGGCAGTTTCGGGCTTTGTACCGATGTATAAAGTGGCAATTCCCAGGGTAAAAGGCCGGAAATTCACTTGATCAAAGCCTGTTTCACGCATAATGGTGGCCAGTTCCTCACCATCGGGAAACTCCATCGTGCTTGCAGGCAGGTACACATAAGCACGGTCTTTGCTTCGCGAAACAAGTTGCCCCAACGTGGGGAGGACAAATTTAAAGTAGGCCCGATAGGCTCGTCCCATCAACCAGTGCTTTGGTTTGGAAAATTCCAGCACGGCAAGCTTCCCACCTGGTTTCAAAACACGCAACATTTCAGACAGTCCCTGCCGAAAATTGGTGACATTGCGTAAACCAAAAGAAATGCTGACGAGATCGAAGGAATTATCTTCAAACGGCAGGTGCTGGGCATCGCACTGCACAAAAGGGATTGGATACCCCAGCTTTTTGGCCTTTTTGACTGCCAGCCCGAGCATTTCTGCCGAAAAATCCCCACCAATAACTGGAAATTGGCCCTGCGTGCGTTGGTGATAGGCGAATGCCAGATCGCCCGTACCTGTGCACAGATCCAACATTCGTCCATGTGTCAAAGGCACCAGTTTTGTTACCCGTTTTCGCCACAATTTGTCGACGTGGGCACTCAACAGGTGATTCAGAAAGTCATACGTCGGTGCGATTTCATCAAACATTCTCTGAATACGCACTTCGCGGCGATCTAACAGTTCTGACATCGATTCAGTTCTCAATTTCGTTAATCATAAGATAGTAACCGCAGTGAAATGACAAAAATCAACCAGGAATTTGGAATCGAACCAATGTTAACCAAAGAAGGATGCGAAGCGAGACGAGCACGTTTGTGGAATCTGTTGGGGAAATCCTGGATATTGCCTGAAATTGTGCTGTCTGATCCCATCCATTTGCGATACTTTGCTAACTTTCACGTCGAACCGTTCCACCTGGGGGCAGATTTTGGCGGGGTGCTGATTCTGCGATCAAATGGTGAGAACATTCTCATATCTGATACCCGCCTCCCTGCCCCAACGAAACAATGCCATGTGGATCAGCACATTTCATTAAGCTGGTACGATGGTCAATCTCCTGGAAAAGGCCCACGTCGGACATTTTTAACGAAAGAAGTTCAAAAATATGCCCCGCGTATTGATGATGGTCTGCTCGCTCCCAACGCGGGGCTGTTATACGACACCATCACACAGATGAGACGACAAAAAGACTCCGATGAAATCACCTTGCTGAAAAAGTGCATGAAATTGGGTGAAATTGGCCACGCGTGGGCGTTGCAGCACGTCCAGGCGGGCATGACTGAATTAGATGTTTACCTGGGTATCTTTCAGGCAGTTGCCCAGCACGAAGGCAGTGCCCAGGTGCTGTACGGAGATTTTGCCGTTTCGCCCGGCAGTGCCCGTCGAGGTGGGCCACCTACCAGACAAGTACTTCAGAACGGCGATATGCTGATCCTCGATTTTTCAGTGGTGCACTTCGGCTATCGGTGCGACTTTACCAATACAATCGTTGTGGGAGGTCATCCCACTGCCGATCAGATGCGGTTGTACGATGCGTGCACCGCAGCGATGCAGGCGGGTGAGGCCGAACTTCGCGCAAATGCAGAATGCCAAAGAGTTTACGACGCAGTTGCAGGGAAATTGCAGGAATACGGACTTCAAGATTACTTCCCACATCATGCAGGACATGGCCTGGGGATTCAGCACCCGGAGACACCGTATTTTGTGAAAGCCAGTTCAGAAACATTACTTGCAGGTGACGTCGTAACGCTGGAACCAGGTGTCTACGTTGACGGTATCGGCGGCATCCGCATTGAACACAACTATCTGATCACAGACGCGGGCTTCGAGCGGTTAAGCAACCACGAAATTAAATTGGTCTAATCGACATATTATCAAATTAGAATATCGCAAACTTATAAACATGAGTATAGTATAATATTGCCATGTTTGATAAATTTGATACCAACCAATTACTTGGCTGCTAAGGCATTGACCTGACGGGCTAATTGCGATTTTTTGCGTGCAACTGTGTTCTTGTGCAGAACGCCCTTTGCTGCTGCTTTGTCAAGTTTTTGCTCGGCAGCGCGCAATTCTTTAATCAGTTCTTCTCCACCAGCTTTGGTGGCTTTGCTGAAGTTCTTTAATTGAACTTTCAGGCCTTTCTTTACATTCTTGTTACGTACACGACGCTTTTCGTTCTGACGCAACGACTTTTTAGCACTTTTTGTGTGTGGCATATTCGGTAATTAATCCTAAGTGTTTATCAAATAATAATTTACAACGATTTATACGGTTACTTCACCCACTTTGAAGCGTGCAAAACCACTGGCCTGCACACCTAAAGACTGGATCAGTTGGCCCACAGTTTTGTCGGGGCTGATGACAAACTGTTGATCGAGAAGGACGTTTTCGGCCAGCCAACTCTTCATCTGCCCTTCGGCAATTTTTTCGGCAATATTCGCAGGTTTGCCAGTGGCTTCTGCTTTGGCAACAGCCAACGCCTTTTCTTTCGCAAGCAATTCTGCAGGCACCCCATCCGCATTTAGTGCAATCGGGGTGGGTTGTACAGCCGTAATGTGCATGCAGATGCTACGCAGTGTTGCTGCATCCGCTGGCCCACTCACTTGTAACAATGCCCCCACGCTGCCATCGTGGTGAATATATTCTGCAAAACTGCCACCAGTAAAACGTGCGAACCGCTGCACCTTCATATTTTCGCGGATCAAACCAATGACTTCGTTAATTCGATCCGTCACGGTCAAACCGGCATCAGTTTTCAAACCAATCAGTTCTTCAACGGTTGCGGGATTCTGATCAGCAACAACCTTGGCAATATCATTACACAACGCCTGAAACTGATCGCTTTTTACCACAGGGGCACTTTCGCAACGCATTTCCAGGATCGTGGCAATTTCTTTGGCTGCATCAATGTAAACAGCAATACGGCCTTCTGCCGTTTCATTCATCGCCCGCTTACCGCTTACTTTGCTGTTGCGCATGCGGATGATTTCAATTGCCTTTTCGATGTCGCCATCAGCTTCCTGTAATGCCGATTTGCATTCCATCATCGGCATGTCCGTTCGCTTCCGTAAATCATTCACCAACGCCGCGGTAATAGGAGTACTCATTCTGTCCTCAGCAAATATCAAATTATCTGTTGCAATGGGAAACCGCAGTTCCCCACCTTACAAACGAATGACACATTTTATCGTATCAGGTTCAAACAAACATACTAGGATGCTTGCCCACCGCTTGGTGCGGTTAAATTGTCTGTTTCACTGGCTTCAATCGGATTCGAAAGATTCTGACGCTGTCTTGAACGCCCCTGATCTTCCGGAGATAAAGCTGCTTTGCCAGCAATCGCTGCATCCGCCAAACGTCCCACCACCAGTTCAATGGCGCGGATGCTGTCATCGTTGCCTGGGATTGGCAGGTCAATGGTGTCCGGATCACTGTCGGTATCAATCAGACCGATGGTGGCAATTCCCATGCGGGCAGCTTCTTTCACAGCGATATGTTCTTTCTTGGGGTCAACCACAATAATGGCATCGGGCAGTTTCCGTAACTCCCGAATCCCCTGCAAGTTACGACGAATTTTCATCAACTCACGAGAAAGATTCGAAATCATTTTCTTGGAGTAAGTATGAATATTGGCCGTGGGTGGGGCTCGATGGATGTCGAGGCGACCCGATTCACCCATAATTTTGGTCATGTACTCATCCATGTTCGTCCGGCTGGGGTTTTCCCCATCGGGCAGCCACATGGCTTCGAGTTCTTCCAAACGTCGTAGTCGATTGCGGATGGTGCGGAAGTTGGTCAGAATACCACCTAACCAGCGTTCTGAAACGAACGGCATGCCAGCCCGGCGTGCCTGTTCTTCCACAATATCTTTTGCCTGTCGCTTGGTACCCACGAAAACAACGGAGCCACCACGGCTGCACACCTGGCTGACAAACCGATCTGCACGCAGGATACCACGCATGGTTTCCCGCAGATCGATGATGTGGATCATGTTTCTTTTGCCGTAGATATACGGCCGCATTTTCGGATTCCAGCGACTTGCTTTGTGCCCATAATGGACACCTGCATCCAACAATTCTTTGACGGTAACTACTGACACGTTGGGAAGTCCCCCTTGTACAAATACGCGAAAACCGCCCAATCTGGCGGCAACAGTGAAAAGATGTTTATAGAAACGATCACGTATGTTGGAAGTGCTGTTTCATGAAATTTTGAAAAATCCCACACTGCAAAAAATGAGATTTTGCTCATTTCTATTTTGGGTCCGCTTTCTTCACATACCCAGGTGCGGCAATGAAACTAAGTGTCTCCTTCCCATCTGCCACCTGCCAGATTTTGACTTCCCCATCGTAACCACCAGCGGCTACCAGCTCACCCTTGGTGCTGATCGCCACTGCAAAAACGTGGTCTTTCAAACCCGTGAAAGTCTTGGTATTGGTGCCCTTCTCCAGATCCCAAAGTTTTACTGTTTTATCAGCAGATGCCGTGGCACCCAATGGCAGTTTGGGGTGCTGCTTGAAGTGCAGAATTTCATCACCATGGCTTCCCAGGCCTTTGGAACCTTTCCCTTGACCGGAAAGCAACCACGACCTGACCTGTTTATCCGCACCCACGCTGTAACCGGTTTTGCCATCAGCCTTCACACCCACGCCATAGACGATGTTCTGGTGGTCGGGCATGGTCATAATGCTTTCGTTGGTCTTCAGATCCCAGATTTTTGCCGTTTTGTCCCGACTGCAACTTAGCAGGCGGGTGCCATCGGGGGTAAATCGCACGCCCATCACCCAATCGGCGTGGTTTTCAAACTCTCGTACAATTTTCCCAGAAGCAAGATCCCAAACTCGAATGATCCGGTCACACCCACCTGCGGCTAATTGCTTGCCATCGGGGCTGAGATCCAGCGCCAGCACAGAATCTTCTACTTCCAGAAGAGTTTTTTCACGCACTTTGGGATTCGCGACCCCATCCAGCACCACAACACCATTGGCGGTGGGGCCCGCAGCAGAAATGTTGTATATACAAATATCGCCTTCCTGACCTGGTCGGGCACCTGCCACAATAATGCGATTGTCATCCAGTGGAATAATCGCGTAGGCACGTTCCGCACGGGTGCGAAGCCGTTTGGCCAATTTTCCTGTTGCAACATCCCAAAAAGTGAGTTCGTGGTGTCCACTGACGATCAGTTGCTTATCATCCGTGGTAAACACCAGTGCGTTAATTACCGCAGGGAACTGATACTTTTCTGGCGGTGTCGGTGGCTGCCACCGGATTCGTAACTCCTTGACCAGATTGGCTTTCGGTTCAATTCCGCCATCCAGTTTGGCCCCTTGTTCAATCCAGGTTTTGATGATCGCCGCTTTGGCAGCAGGCACACCAGACAAATTGTCTTTCCGTGGTGGCATCCGTCGCTTTTCATCAGTGACAATCAGGTGAAACAGATCACTTTCTTTGAGCTTACCGGGTACAATACCTTCCCCACCAGCACCACCTTCTAATAGTTGCTCAAATGTTGTCATGTCATACTTGCCAGACCGTTTTTTACTGTCATGGCAGGCAAAGCAATATTCTTTGAAAATCGGCGCAACCTCTTTGATAAAGCTGACTTGCTGCGAAAAGAGTTGCCCACCGTGCGAAAGCAAGGCCAGCACGGCAATGAAAGAAAATTTGAATGTGTAGTGCACGAAAAATGGCTCCAGTGGCAGGGTATGTTCTGTATTTTGAACCGGTATTTTACACTACTCGCTACCACACACGCAACGATAAATTGCAGAACTGCGGTGCCGAAAGTACGATCGCCCGGACACATTTGAGAGAAAATACATTAGTGAAAATCGAAATCGGGTTGTTGCAACATCAACAGTTTACGGAGTACAATTTCTTCAATGGAATCCCCAAAGATGCTTGTGCTACTCAGTTCAAGTGGTTTATCAAGGGAAAAGCGACCGAGAAGTCACTTGATGAGATGCCAATTAGATACTTGTTTCTGTTGTGGAGAACTGGTTTTTGGTCTCAAAGGCCAAGATGATTGTTTTGATACGGTTTACCTTCAACCAGGCGACGAAGCCATAACAAATGGTGCATATGGTAGTTGCCATGTAAAATGCCTTCTACAAACCCGTTGGGGACCGCACTGGGCATATGTATGGCTTCGGAGATATCAAGCCAGCCCACAACTGGTTCACCTCTATCATGATGGAACATGCGTGGCGTTTGCTCACCATGAGATGAAAGATGTTTCTATTATCCGGTTAGATGGGGCGATGTGGTGGATTCGACGCCGCCAGTTCAAAACATTACGCCGAGTAGATTCTGGCTGGCAATTGCCCATTTCAGAGCAATTCAATTTTGCAGTGAGGGGCAAAGAAGACCTGATCCATCAAATTCAGGATCAGCTGGTTCAGAATGGGGTTTACCCGTTACTAAAGTTGTTGCAACAACTTGAAATCGACGACAAGCTTTACAATACAACTGCGGTTGAAAAAGGTCGGTTGAAGTTTCGGGAAGAACTTAAGCAATACTGGGGAGAATCCAGTATATCCGCATGGATTAATTATGCAGTAGCATTACCAGACCAAGTTTACAATGCATGGGAATCATGTGCAACACAATTGGGATATTTGCCGAAAAAATGATCTCCTTCGATTGATTTTGGTATGGATTTCCATGCTGCCCCATTTTTGTCAAAAGGGCGGTCTGTCATCGTTGTTACCTTTCCGATTAGCCACAAACTGTTACCCAAGCCATCTAGGCTAACACGTGGTTGTGGGATATTCTCAAAGGTATGAGTGAAATTGCCTTTCAGCGGTGTATCAATCCCGATTGCGGGCACACAGAAGATCTGTTGAGTACCCGTTTTCGCTGTTCGCGCTGCCAAAGTTTGCTGGATGTGGCCTACAATTGGGATAAAGTTGCCGTTCCACGCACATTAAAGGATTTTGAGGCAAAGTGGGCACAGCGTTATCTGCCACTCGATTTTTCTGGTGTTTGGCGGTTTCGCAGCCTGTTTCCATTCGTCCCAGATGAAAAAATTCTCACAATTGGAGAGGGGCAAACCCTCTGCCAACGTGCAGATGCGGTGGGCAAATTTACCGATATGAACTCAGGCAGGCTTTTCCTGCAATACGAAGGGATGAATCCGTCTGGCAGTTTCAAAGATAACGGCATGACGGCAGCCTTTGCCCACGCTCAATTGGTGGGAGCACATCGGGCAGCCTGTGCCAGCACTGGCAATACCAGTGCTTCACTCTCTATTTATTGTGCCGCCACCAATTTGATGCAGGCGATTATCTTTATCGGCAGTGGGAAGATTTCTTACGGCAAACTCGCACAGGCGTTAGACCATGGTGCTCTGACACTGCAAATTGCTGGCGATTTTGATGATGCCTTGGCCCAGGTGCAGGATGTCAGTGCCCAGTTGGGCATTTATCTGGTGAACAGCATCAATCCGTTCCGTCTGGAAGGCCAGAAATCGATCATGTTTCGGGTATTGGAAGCATTCCGTTGGGAAATACCCGACTGGATTGTGGTACCCGGTGGTAATCTGGGTAATACGGCAGCTTTTGGTAAAGCATTCATCGAACTGCGTGAACTGGGTCTGATTGATCATTCCCCACGGTTGGCGGTCATTAATGCCGCAGGTGCCAACACATTCTATCAATTAACCGAACGTCATCATTTGCGGTGGGATGCAGGGCGTTATGATCGCTTCACTTTGGATCGATACTGGCAACAAATGAACGAAAATAATGCCCGTGCGGATACTATTGCCAGTGCGATAGAAATTAACCGTCCGGTGAACCTGCCCAAAGCACTGCGGTCTTTGGAACGGTGCGGTGGGGTGGTGCGTGAAGTGACCGATCAGGAAATGATGGATGCTAAAGCACAGGTTGCCAAAGGTGGTCTGGGTTGTGAACCAGCCAGCGCTGCCAGTGTGGCTGGGGTAAAAAAACTACGTGCCGAAGGGATCATTGGCCGGGACGAGCGGGTTGTTTGCATTCTGACCGCCCACCAGTTGAAAGACCCCACTGCAACGGTGGCTTACCATTCCACCGATCCAAAAGTATTTGAAGAGACACTCGGGAAGCGAGGTGTGCGGCGGGCGAATTTTGCCAACCGTGCTGTTCAGGTTCCCAATCAACTCGATGAAATTGTCAAAGCGATTGAATTATATGCCTGACAACACATTCCGAGTTCGATGCACCGAACCTGGCATTGGCGTATTTCTCCCTGTTTCATGATCATTTTGTCTACTCCTTCCTGCGGAAATAAAAGTTTGTAGATTGAGAATATGAAGACAAAATTAGCGATTAATGGTGCCTGTGGGCGAATGGGGCAACGTCTGGTGGCCTTGTCCCATGAGGATTCTGTGTTTGAACTGGTGGCAGCGATTGACGCACGCCAAAGCCCCGGTTTTGGTAAGGATGCTGGCGAAGTTGCAGGGATCGGCCCAGTGGGAGTGCTGATCGGTGAAAAACTGGATCTGAATACCAAGCCAGATGTGGTGATTGATTTTTCAACCCCCGATGGGTCTTTGGCAATTACTCGAGAGTGCGTTGCCAGAAAAATTCCCATTGTGATCGCTACCACTGGGTTTTCTGATGCCCAGCGGGATGAAATTGCCACAGCTGCCCATGAAACCGCCGTGTTGATTTCGCCCAACTTCAGCCTGGTGGTCAATCTGTTGTTCAAATTGGTGACAGTTGCTGGTAAGTCCTTAGCTGGTAAAGGTTTTGACGTAGAAATCGTCGAGCGGCATCACCGTTTCAAGCACGATTCTCCTAGTGGCACCGCGATGCATTTTGCCCACCTGATTGCACAGGAGATGGGGCTGTCGCACTATGTGCATGGCCGGGAAGGATTGGTGGGCCAGCGTCGCGACGATGAAATCGGCATTCATGCGGTGCGTGCTGGTGATAACGTGGGTGAACACACCATTATTTACTCTGCACTTGGCGAAACGATGGAACTGGTGCATAAGGGGACCAGCCGCGACAGTTACGCACGTGGGGCGTTACTGGCAGCCAAGTTTCTCGCAAATCGGCCCGCTGGTCGTTACAGCATGAACGATGTTCTTGGCCTGTAAGCGACTATATTCATGCTTTCCAACACAAGAATTGTGCTGTTCGAGCCCCACTACCCTGGCAATGTTGGCTCAGTAGCTCGTGTGATGCACAATTTCGGCCTGAAACAACTCTTTCTGGTCAATCCCCTGGCAGACCACCTTTCTCCGGAAGCAAGGCGACTTGCCACCCACGGGGAACATCTGCTCGATCAGGCAGTGCGTTGTCAGACTTTGCAGGAAGCCCTCACCGATTGTGGCTATGTGCTGTGCACCTCGGCCAGTATCGACGGTTTTCAGCGTAGCCACCATTACGGCAGGCCAGATGAACTGCTGGCAAAGTTTGTTCCCACCCTCGCTGTGGGGAATTCCGCATTGGTCTTCGGCCCGGAACCCAGTGGGCTGAGCAATCACGAAATTGCCCAGTGCCATGGAATTATCCGAATAATTACTGCACCAGAGTTTACATCGCTGAATCTGGCCCAGGCGGTAACGATTTGCTGTTATGAGTTGCACCGGCAAGGGATGCATGCCATCGGATCTGCGATGGTTCCCACGCAGAAAATTGCACCTTACGAACAGCAGGAAAGGATGTTTCAGGAATTGCGGTCCAGTCTGGAATTGATTCACTTTCTATACGGTACTAAGGCCGATCCCCTGATGGCAGCAATCCGCCATTTGATCGGGCGTGCCCACCCATCGCCCAATGAAGTGCGAATTCTGCATGGATTAGCTCGCCAGTTACGATACATCATGGAAAATGGGGGACAACTGCCGACAACCAACGATAATGATGAAGATTCTGCAACTTAACGGGATTTGTAAACCGTGTCAATTGCCAGCCCAGCTGCCAGAAGCAACAGACTTTTTGCTTCAGACACACCTTCGCCATCATCATGAATCTTAATCAGGTAATTATCGGCTGATGTAAACAATTCTTTGCCAATACCTGCCCATTTCTTAGTAACGATGCCGATTTCCGTGTCGTTGGCATCAATAAAGCGAAAATTCCAACCTACCCAGTCCCCTTTGACCTGGGCAATCAGATTATCGTGGGAATCATAAACGTAAAAGCCTGCCTTAAAGGCAAAGAGTTTGTTCTTTAAGTAGCCAAGCTTTTCGCCTGTGGGCCCTTTGATCGTAATGACACTGCGAAAAAAAGTAACTCCACGTTCCAGAATTAACAGTGTGCGGTTGGTTTCTGCCTCGATAATCGTGTACTGAATTGGCAAAAATTGCTGGTTGATCAGAAACTGGCACCAGAGCACCCACTGGGAACTGGTTTCTTTGGCAGAAGCCAGCACCTCGTTGCTTTCCGGGTCGAGAATGTCGTAAACACCTTTCAGCTTGAACATTCCCACATGTTCGCGAATAAAATAAGAAGATCGGTTGAGCATGGTATCCCGCGAGTAGATGGTGAATCTTTCCGTACAGTAACTGTGGGCAGTTTATGAAATTCATCCACAGTGGAATCATGAATTCGCCCCAGGTTGGGCTTCACAAGCTCGTTATATAATTGATTGGCTATAAAATTGAACGATCAACCTATCATTGAATTGCAGAATATCTGTCGCACCTTCGGCAGTGCAACCGTGCTGACTGACATTACTTTGCAGTTACAGGCGGGTAGAATTGGACTACTGGGGCAAAATGGTGCTGGCAAATCCACATTAATGAAGATTTTATTAGGATTACTGAGCCCCACCAGTGGCCATGGGATGGTGCTTGGTCATCCGATTGTTCCTAACCGCTCTGATGAAGGAGACTTAGAACTCCGACGAGTGGTCGGTTACATGCCTGAAGTCGATGCTCTTGTCCCCGGTCTCAGGGGGATTGAATACGTCACATTAGCGGCACAGATGTACGGTTTGCGTCGAAAAGAAGCACTACGACGTGCCCACGAGGTGCTTTACCATCTTCAGTTAGATGAAGCCCGCTATCGCTTGATTGCAGAATATTCGCTTGGGATGAAGCAACGCCTGAAACTGGCTCAGGCGCTGGTCCACGATCCTGCACTGCTGTTGTTGGATGAGCCCACCAGTGGACTGGATCCGGAAGGCAGGCGGGCAATGCTTGACCTGCTTTTGGAATTAGGCACAAAACATGGCAAAACGATTATTTTGTCTACCCACTTACTTGGGGATGTTTCTGCCGTTTGTGAGCAAGTTCTCATTCTTGCCCATGGTCATGTGCGTGGGCAAGGGAGCGTCGCATCACTGTTAACCCACCAGCACCGCCGATTTCAGCTACGCATTGCTGGAGAAGCAGAGCGATTTTTAGCTGAATTGAGAAAGATTGGCGTAGCAATAGATTCTGCAAGAACTTACGGCGAATATATTCTTCAGCTTCCTGACAGTATTGCAGAGAACGATCTGTTTCGATTTGCCGCACAGTGCGGGGTGACGATTCGCAAGCTGACACCCGATGAAGAAACGATGAATGATCTGTTTTTAAGATCGGTGGGATGAAAATCAGTCAAAAATGAAATTTTGATTAAATCATATCCAGGCGGCGTTTTGACCGGGCCTGGGAGCAGGAATAACACTTCCCACGAACCAGAATCGTGTGGCCCTCCACCTGGAACTGGTGCTGGCGGGCAATGTTCTGCAGCATGGTTTCGATTGCTGGTAATTGGAATTCGATAATTGTACCACAATGTTCGCAGACCAAATGTTCGTGCTGGGGATAGCCGTAATCGTGCTCGTATACAGTGCGGGCACCAATTTCCATGGTCCGCAGCATTCCCGCATCTACAAGTTTGCTTAGCGTGCGATAAACAGTTGCTCGGCTGATGTTCAGCTTCGATTTATCGATATCGCGAATTAACTGATCCGCATCGAAATGGCTATGGGTAGCAAAAATATGCTCTACTAATTCCCGTTGCTGTTCAGTGAATCGCTGTGGGGTAGACCGGCTATTGAGATATTCCCGAAATTTTTCTACTGGAGAGTGGGTAACAGGTAGCGTCGGCAAACTCACTGAAAAACTCCATTCGCAATTGAGATGTAAACGTATTATATCTGAATTGCAGTGGAAAGTCTCTTTTTTGCAGTAAGTTCACTGGCAAATATGAGAATTAATCGTCCACTGATTCACGAAAGATGAAACGGGCAATTGCGGCGTCAAATTTTTCATCGGTATCGTAAGTGCCTGCAGCGATTTCAGCACGCACCCTAGCAACGAGATCAACTCGAATCTTTTCTTCCATTAATGTTGGCATCGTCTTATCCTCTTCCAAATCTTTGAAAAAACTCATTTCAGACCGATCGTGGAGTAATCGGAGTAATTGTTGGTCGATCATGCTGCGTTTTCCAGATGTTTGAGATCGCTGTTGGGGCCGCACTGGGCTTGGTGAGTGATCTCTGAACGAATTATACAGGCCGATCAAGCCCTCAAATCGATTTTTTGCGTTCAAGCCAACCTCCCAATATCACCCAATTCACCCACACTTCCACAATAGGCGCCAGCCGAAACTGTACACGACGTTCTTGAAGAGAATGCAAGTCTGTAAATGTTCTCAAACTCAATGTGGGGTGCGAAAAAACGCAACCGAATGAAAATGAGAACTTGCCGCTTAACATCGACTGGTCTATCCACTGGTTTCAACAAAACTAGTACCTGAAGGGTGGGCAATTGGAAATTATTAACCAGTCGTGCCGATGATGCACACCAGACACGTGATGCCTGCTTGGCTACTTGTGCCTGTCGTAGCTAAACCAGCGGTTACTTGGCTGAATTTGGTGCATTCAAGGGGTATCCAGCACCAGGGTTACCGGGCCATCATTAACGAGTGCCACCTGCATATCAGCACCAAATTGGCCAGTCTGTAATGGAATACCCTGGAGCAGAAATTGTTCTTTCGCGAGTTCATAAAGTGGGATCGCCTGTTCTGGTCGTGCCGCACTGATAAAACTTGGGCGGCGACCTTTTACACAATCGCCATAAAGCGTAAACTGGCTGACAAGAAGGACGCTGCCACCCACATCTTGCAAAGAAAGATTCATCTTGCCGTCGGGATCATCAAAAATCCGCAAATTTGCGATTTTTTCTACCATCCAGATCGCCTGGGCATCGGTGTCGGAAGTATGAATTCCCAGCAGCACTACCAGGCCGTGGTCGATTTTGCCAATCGTTTCATTTGCAACAGTCACTGCTGCCTGGCATACTCGCTGAATTACTGCCCGCATCGCCTTTTCGCTGATTTTGGTGCTATCTGTAAGGTACAATAGGGTTTTGTACAACGGAGAAACAGGGCGATGTCTCAGGATTACACCCCCTACCAGCAGAAGATTATCAACGGTTACTACCGCAATAAGGGTGCCATCAATGTGCAGAAGCTGGGCGAGATTGTCACGGAACTATTCCTGGCTGAAGGCAAAAAAGTTGACCAGTTGTGGGACCGTGCAGAAAAAACAATGACTAATCTGGAAATACCGGCATCCAGAATCGCCAATATCATGGCGAAACGTGATATCAAACTACTTGCGAATCTGGTAACTGAACTGAACAAAACCTGAAAATGAGAATAATCTCATTCTTCATCAAGTGGGATTGGCTCATCTGCTTCTTCCAGGTCGGAATCGGTAAACTTGGGCATTTCTGGCACCCCACTGCGGGAACTGATCAGGGCACTCATGAGAATGCCATCAATCTGTACCTGATAGCGAAAACTACCGATATAAAGCTCGTCGCCAGATACCAATTTCCCTTCAGTAACAGCTTTTCCATTGATCCGCACGCCATTGGTGCTTCCCAGGTCGCGAACGATCAAATGATCTTTTAATTGTGCAATAATGCAATGTCGACGTGAAATTTTTCTCGAATTGAGTTGCACATCGCATTCAGAGTGTCTGCCCAGCATCAAAATCGGCTTATTTACAATGATCGTGGGACCATCGGCCAGCGCGAGTAGTTGTGCAGGCATATGCAAACCTTGCTACGTGGTTAGTACGTGGGAGTAAGGCTTATCTTATACCATCTCTTCGCACGAATTGCCAAAAATTGAACAATTGATGAGAAAATCGACCGACTAACCTATTTTCACATTTTCCAGGCCATAGAGCAGCCCAAGCAAGCCTAAACCGTAAAAAGTGTATTCGATGTCTGCAGTTTGATCCCACAACCCACCTCGAAAACCGCCATCAGGCACAGCACATTGATGAGCATATTTTAATATTTCATCCTTTGGCAGCTCGTTTCCCCCACCCAATTGGGAAATTGTCCATGCTGCGGTAAAGGTCGACAGCAAGTCTGCAGTGGGAATTCTGTCATTGGCACGAAATCCCCCTTCTGCACAAAACATTTTCTCCAAAAACGGCACGGTTGATGTCGCATTTTCTGGAGAAGTTTTCCCAAGCACATCCAGAATGCCGATCGCTGCCGCAGTGGGGTTGGTTCCCGCACGTCGCATCTGGGGAATTTCGACGTAACCACCGGATCTTTCCCGCTGTTGCACGAAATTCTCTAATTGACTGACATCGGTCAGTGGTTCTCCAAGAAGTTCCAGGGATAGCACCACTAAAAAGGTCATATAAGTGCTTCCAGATGCGGCACCTGGCACCCGCATGTAGCCACCATCCTTGTTTCGGTGGACTTCCAGTAATTTTGCAGTGCGTAGTGTCCAATCAGTTGGGGAATCTGCAAAAATATCTTCATCAGCGGCTATCCGCACCAGAAATGCACTGACAAGTAACGAAAATAAATCGATCAGCGACACTGGTTGATGAAGACAATTTTTGAGGTACCCTGCCGTTTTCTGTGCCATCTCAGGCGAAAGAGAGTCCATGATTGCCAGACTTCTCAATGCGAATCCGGTGTAATAAAGGTCTGAACCACCTTCACGACCCGGAAACCCACCATCAGGGCACATCTGACTTGTAATCCACTTTGAATGATGGTTTAATAAGTCAGGCGGCAGGTGCTGTAAACCGTTCATTAAATCGAACGTAAGTTTTTCAAGATAAGTTACATGCAAAGCACTGCCCCAACGGTAGAATATCAGCGGATTTCTACGATTTGTTTTACGAATATCAGTCATCCATGTTGGAGGTAGCTGGTGTGGCGACTTCTTTTTCCCCAAAGCAACCATCTTTAACCGTTTGCATCACTGCATCACTTTGCACGATCATTGTGTTGACAATTGGTTTAATCTGCCTGAATCAGTCGAACTCTGAAGTCCCTGAACTGCCCAGCGCGGTGCAATCAAAGCAGTTTCGAGTGCTCCCTCCGCCCAGAGAACAGCAGGATTCACATTATCGAAAACCACTCCCGCTGGGTTCTTTACATTCTCTGGTAATGACTCATGAAAATGGCAGAAAAGTGGTAAAAATTGTGGTGGTAGAAAACGGCGATGAGTTTATCGTCGATGCCCACACCGGCAAACTGATTGAAACCCGCCCCACCACCAACATTCCAATTCAAATGAAATGCATGCTGTAATTAAAGTTTTTCTCCTGGGTTAACTTCCAGAAGCAAATCGCGATATTCCGGAATAGCTTTACCCGATTGGGGTATTTTTTGCAGAGCCAACCAGGCGTGTGTGATGCGGGCGGTCTCTTTAGCAACAAATTCTGCATCAAAATTGTCTTTTGCAAACGGCCCCGTCATTGTACACGGTGCAAATGCCGTGTGAACGATATACTGTGCCACCGCAGGGTTGCAGCGGATGTGGCGTTCCTGGTGCAGGTGAAGGTTTTCCAGTTCGATTTCACCCAGCAGGTACCGTAGGTATAAATCGGAATCCAATATGCTGGCCACATCGGAACCACAGACATCGCAGATATAGCCCTCATCGCATTTCATCAATTTTATCTCAAACGGTTACTGATCAGCGTCTTCCAATGATAGCCAGTAAAATAACACCAGTTGCAATGGGAATCTTCTGGAATGTTTTTGTTAAATACTTCTGGCATGGATGTGACCAGCGTTTGCTTTTCACCCGACGCCACTTCGTTATATCTGGGGATGAAAAGTGGGGAAGTACAGCGTTGGTGCATGGGGGAAAAAACAGGCTATTCCCTGTTTACAAACCCCGTTACCGCGCTGGCGTGCCACCCAGAGGGCAAATATCTGGTGGCAGGTGCGATGAATTCGAGCTTCCACACCTGGACATTTCATGAACCCAATAGCCATTGGCGCATCTGGACCCGCCCAAATGCCAATCCCAGCTCAAACCCCTGGCTTGGCTTTGTGACTCTGAGTACTGCCCTGGTGGGGTTAATGCACCACAGTGAGGGTCATGTGAACCAGAATGCATTCGAATTTGTGCCACTGGGGAATACCACTTCGAAATATGAATTAAATTTCACTAATTTTATTGTCAGTGGTAGCACCAACTGGCGAAATCAATCTGTGTTATGGTCCGATGGATCGAACAAAATCCATTTCCGTAATTTACAACATCAGGAAACAAAGAATCATCAGTTCCAGAGCCAGGTTCGTGCCGTCGACATTCACCCACATGAACCCCGGGTGGCCAGTACGATGGGGTGGGAAATTGCAATCAATTCTCTCAGCAATTTCAGTTTACCCACCATCGATTGCCGCCACTCGGGTGCGGTAAGCTGTCTGAAATACCACCCAGGTGGGGAATTTTTAATGAGTGGCTCGTGGGATGGCACTATTCGACTTTGGGATGATCTCCAATTCAGAGAGCTTCGCAAATACCACTTCCGTATTGGAAAAATCAGAATGCTGGCCATCTCCAACGATGGTTCCCAGGCCTGTGCCGTCGGACAGGAAAATATCTGTCTGTTCGATCTGGAATAATCATCCTACAGATGGGGCATTGACTGGTTCAATTGTCACCTTACCGATCCCACCCAGTTCACCTTCGATCAGGATTGTTGCCACTTTGAACTGCTGAATCGTCCAGGCTTGCGTCAACAGGTGCTGGGTGATCTCTGAAACAGTGAATTTGCTGGGGCCAGTCGCAAAACAAAGCGGCAACATGATCTGGTCAGCACTGTGCGGATCGATCTGCTGGTGGCTCTGGCGGAAGTGTAGCAGCTCTTTCACCGCGTCAGCACCCACTTGTTCTGCCGATTTGCGGAGTTCGCCCAGTCCCACAAATGCTATCGGCGGGGATGTTTCAGTAACAATGGCCAAATAAGCCCCAGGCCCGCCCGAAATTTTCGTCAATTCTTCGTGAATATGAAGTTCCTCCCCACGAAGCAGTTGCCTGGCCTTGCGGAGCATTCGCTCCTGAATGTGGGATTCCAGACCAGCCACAACGCTGTCAATGGTGATCGCTTCAATTTTTGGCACCTGGTGGGAATTTCGTGGATGGATTTCCGCTACAGGATCGATCTGTACGGCAATTTTCCCACCCCCACGTGGGTAAAAGCCTGTTTGTAACAAATTTGTAACAATCTTTAGACCCATACTTTGGAGGTGACCTTGCCAGGTTTTTTCCAGAAATGGGAAAGTGGGAGCTGCTCGAACGTGTGTACCACCTTCAATTGTGATGGTGCTGGGCCCATCGGCTTTCAGGCAAAGTGGCAAGTAAATGGTGTGCAGCACCAATGCCACAGAACCTGCAGTGCCAATCCGAAAGTGAAAATCGCCACTTTGAACCACCCCAGGGGTAAAAACAATTTCCTGAGAGCCGAGTTCCGCACCCACCACATGGGCACAGCCAATCCGCTGTGCGGCTTTGACGCACTGCAAGTGCTGTGCCTGCAAGCCGGGCTTCGGTTTGCGATTCGCACGAATGTTGAAGAGGCGAATGGGTTGATTGTTCATCAACGACAGGCAAAGGGAGGTACGTAAAATCTGCCCACCACCCTCACCCGTGGAACCATCGATTTCCAGTAGATTATCCATGATTGAAAGAGGAAAATGTGGTTGAGGGGTTCACTTCTGTGGTACAACTTCTTTTGCTTGCAGATCGAAATCAATCTGCCAGCCATGAAAAGCGGGACTTCGTGTCAATCGTCCACGGACTGCCAAAGCACTTTCAACCGAATCCACTTTCAGGGTTAATTTCAAATGTTTGGCAGCAAGAATGTTTGCCTCAACAAAAATCGCATCGTTTCCGCAGCACAATGAGATTTCGCGCGACAAATAACTAGTGTCTAATGCAGGTGTCTCGGCGGGCTTTTCGACCAGTTTAGGTAGCTCCTTCACAACCTCTGTCGCTGCCACAGGTTGTACTTCTGGCATTTTCAATCCCATGAAATCGCTTTCACTCGGTTTACCAGGCTTTTGATCTACAGGTCGAGTAACCTTTGGCACGGTGGGAAATACCTTTGCGGGTGGCATTGGCACCACAGCTTCTTTTCGATCGTTCTGCATCCCACTCGCAGGTACCCGTGGATAACGGGTTGATTTTCCACGTGGCGTGGCTGAAGGCTGCTGCCCCGTTGATCCCACATTTGGAATCAGTTGAAAAGGTGTCGGAATTTCATTCGGTTGCGACAACGGATTGAAAACCGGCTTCCGCGGCTGTTCCACCGGAGGCACAGTTTTCGATTGTGTCTCCTGTGGCTTCTGGATGTTATTGTCTCCCACGGGATGGTGTACCAGGCCATATCGAGAAGATGTCATTCGATGCCCTTGCCCTGCCTGCTGTTCAGCAATCGGTGAAGGGCCCATGTTTACCACTGGTGGCTCGGGTGACACAACAATCACTGGTGGTGCCAATGTCACAATCCGTTCTTCAGTGGGATAGTACGGAGGTATCAATACCGGACCCAACCGCTGTTCTTGTGGTATGGGTGACATGGGCACGGTAATTACTGGCACTTCTGGCAACGGTTGTGCAGGTGGGCAATCGTTGCACTGATTGGGCAACTGGATTGGTAATGAGCGTACTTCGTTCATCACCACAGGCGCAGGCTGAGGAGCAGATGGTACCGGTGCCTCCACTTGAGTTGGTTGTGACAAAACGGGCGAAGGTAAATGCACTGTTTTTGCAGCATCGGGTGACGAAAGCACCGATTCGCCAGGTGTGCCATACCCGTACCAGCGCCATTTGGGACCGCCTGAGTAGTTGATCACAGGTGCGATTGGTAAGGCGGGTGCTATTGGTTTTGTTTCTGGTTCGTTTTTCTGTTCAGTACCTTTGTCCTGTACCTTGATGGGTTGTGGCACCTCTTCAACAATCTTTTTAGGTTGTGGCGACTTCTTCGGTTGCAGGACTTTCTTTTCTGGTACCGCTGGTTCTTCGTACCCCTGTAAACGGAGTTCTGGCTGCACTGGAATTGGCAAATTCCTTACCGGTGGCTGGTTTGACTGCAATGGTTGACCATAGACTGGCAAACGGACCGGTGGCTGTGTCTGAATCGTTTGCTGTCTGGGTGCGGTTACTGTCGGATGCAACTGCACATGCCCGACTGGATTTTGTTGTAATGGAATCAGGTTCTCTCGAGAACCTGCCATTGGTGATTGACCTAACGCAGGTGGGGAAAGCAAATTTTCAGACACTACTCTGTTATCAGGAATTTCATCATGAAATAACCCTGCCAGCATCTTCTTTAGTTTTGCTGGTGCGTACCAAGGCATATTTCTTTCGCTGAATTTCGGTGGGTAATCGATCAGCGGTTCCAATTCCTGACCGATCGATCGCTGCAAGGTGAAACTGCCAGCGATCAGCACCAACATGCTAATGAGCAGAAATCGTCGATCGCAAATGTAGCAGTACACGTTTTCTTCCTTGCGTAAAGATTCCACTTACCGTTGACTGGGAATACCAAGTGTTGCCTGGCGGGCAGTTGTTGCTGGAAAATATCCCAACGTCGCAAAAAAGCCGGTGGGATGCCCCGTGGGCACAATCTGGCCAGCGGCCAATGGCGAGCTGGCAACACCCAGCGGCAGGGCGTTTTCAAAATACGATTGCCGCGGGGCAAAGGCAGTATTACTTCCCATTGGTGTGTTCTGTCGATAGCCACCTGCAGGTAAGCCCGGTCTGGCGCCATAATAGTAGTTGGCGGCAACGTTACCACCACGCAAAAGATTCAGATATGGGCTCAGTGGTTGAGAACGTCGATTGTACATGTCCATCGGATTCTGACAGAACGCACTGCTACTGCAAATAATCGTCGTCAGCACTACCGCAAGATATTTCATGTTGTTTCTCCTAGAAGCCTCTGTTTAACACATTCGGGCGAGCGATTGAATTGTATGTTGACCCACCCAGTAAGGTGATACCCAAAACACGTTCAATCGGTGTCAGCACTTTCTGCAGGTAACTATCAACCCGCAGCAACTGTTGCGATTGAACATAAACACGATCCCCTGGAAGCAATTGATAGTTGGTACCAGCCCAGCCACGCTGCGTCATCGCAACATAATCTACCGGGATCACGTTGTCTGGTTCAAACTGATTTGGAGACCGTCGTGCAATCCAGATTTCATCTTTCGAAGAAACCTGTTGCAATCCATTTACATTTGCCAGCGCATCCAGCACGGTTTCGTTCCCCTGGATGGGAAATCGTGTGATTTGTTCGCCATATCCAGCACCATCCGAAATCACGTAATATGATTTGCTGTTGTAAGCAACGACATCGACGATTGTGAACAATTTTTCTGGCTTGTCCACGTTCGCACTGTATTCGTTCAAAACAGGATCCTTCGACATTTTCTCGAAGACGTGCTGTTGAACTGCAACTTTGGCTTCGTCGATCGTCAACCCGCTGACTTTTACATTACCCCAGATACCCAGGTTGACCATGCCATCCGATCTTACAAGATGGTTTCCAGAAATCGGCTGGGGTGCCAGCACAACGGCTGGTTTTCCTTTTTCTTCCGGCAAGCCGTAAACTTCGATCAGCAGCACATCGGGTGCTTCGATACGGTAAGGTGGCAGGATTACCTTATTTAATTCATTTGGCAGATCGGTCTGCACTGGCAGTCCCAGGCTGGCAGAACTTTCGGAGTGTTCGAAATGGCCAGTGACGCACCCGGAAAGACAGGTGAACACGTACAACGCCAGGGTACTGCCTGCGAGTTGTGTGAAACGCATGTTCATCGGCCTCCCATGTGGAACAAATTCATAAAGGAACCATCGGCAATCTGGGGAATCGAATCCAGAAAAATTGTTCCGAATGGCAAAATCATTACAATTCGCAAAAACTTGCCAGATTATCCATGTCTCTCATTTTTGCAAAATTGTCTAAAACAGCATTTCTTCTTCAACTTGACTGCACTATGGAAAATTTGGAAAACCTCAGTTCGCAGTTATCCGCCCGAGGTGTAAACACCACTGTCGAGTTGGCTTTGGATTGCGGAAGGCAACTGACCATCCTTATCATGGCAGATGGAGAATGTAAGAGAGGTTTCAGCATCGCCCTACGTCCCGAAGGTGTGTTCATTCTTGGATTTCGAGGATGTTTCCTGCTCGAAGACCACGCCGATGTGGCCGAGTCAATTGCTCGGTTGGCAAATCGAGCGGTGCAGTCAGGCTTTATTGGGGAAGATTTGGGTAGATTTTCTCTCAAGCCATACTCTTACAAGAAGTGGATTGATGACGGTCAAATACGGGCTTCGATGGAGAGAGAAGCAGGCGGGTGGCTGCAAATTTCTGATGTTCAAAATGAACAACTTTGGGCAGAGTTCACTACCCGATTCTCGTTTCGCAGTAGCATATCACCAGACTCATGGCCAGCCATTGTGGAGCCATACCCGCACGTAACGTGGTCGGTTTCCGGTATGCAGAAAACTTATGAGTTGGATGCCGAACAGTTCTGTGCCGTTGAGAGGCTTTCAAGAGAGCAGTTACTAAGAGCCTTCTGTGCCATTCGGGCCCTAGGCGACACAGTGTATGTGCTGGATCTGAACCATGATGGCTATTCTTTCAAGCCGATTATTACTGTCAGCACAGGCATGGACACTTGGCCAATATCGATCATCCCTGTTCACAACTATTCGTTATTTGTTGATCCTACATTCTCGATCGGTCTGTTCAGCCATCCTTGGGAAGCGAGCATCTGTGTCTTCGGAGAACTGCTCGTAAAGCAAATGGGGGTCACTCCACTAGCATGCTTTGGCGCAGTGATACGGTCATCGAACCAACCCAAGAAGTAATTGGTCAAAGCAACTATAGCCCTGTCTTCCTAATTTAAGGTCAAAAGGGGATCGATGCCCTAAAAATGAGTTGGCTCTCATTAGATGATCAGTCAACTATCTGCCATTTTCGACTTTTACCCACTATTTTATCAGAATCGGCAAAATAAGTGATCATAAAGACACACATAAAGTATATATAATTATAGATTTCGTTCCGACGTGGGCAAACTCTCGCAATATTCGGAACGAAGTTTATTGATCCTTGTGTTTTGAACGGTGAATCAACAGCTACATGATGCCCGAAATCGCCTGTTTTGCAATTTTTTCAAAAAACGGTTGACGGATTTGGACATGATCTTGTAGCATGATGAAGCACCGCTCAAGGAAGAGCCACTGATATGCCAACACTGAATGTTCGTTTATTTTTCAAGTTATTTGTTGTTGCCTGCATTCTGGCAGGAAGTTTGGCGGGCGTTTACGCTTACCAGATGTCGCGGATTCCCAAAACTCTCTTGTGGCAGGCAGACAAAGCAATCGAAGCAGGCGACACCAGCAAGGCGATGCAGTTTATGCGTCGTTATCTGGAATATCGACCCGATGACACCAACGAGATGGTGCGTCTTGCCGATTTAGTGCTGGAAAAAGCCAAAAGCTCCAAAGACTACCAAAGTGCGATGTTCCTTTACGAAAAGGCATATCGAACAGGCACCGACAGTAGCTCCATTGCGATGAAACTGATCCCCGTGTGCCTGAAGCTTCAACGATATGCCGATGCGGAAGAACACATTAATCGGCAATTAGAACAAGAACCCAATAAGGGTGAGCTGCATGGCTATCTGGGTGAATGCTATCTGGGCCAGGAAAAAGCCGCTGAAGCGGAAGTCGCTTTGAAGAAAGCAATCGAATTAGAGCCAACTCATACGCGAAGCTATGAACTGCTGTTTCGAATTTATCGCAAGGATCCACAGAAACGTGATGAGGTAAACCAACTTCTTGCCAGGCTGACTCAGGTGAATCCTTCCGACGTGGATGCAATGTTATTGCAGGCACGCTGGCAGCAAAGCAATCGAGAATACCCCAAAGCACTTGTAAGCATTGAAGCAATTTTGAAGATTGCACCAGAAAACGCTCCAGCACACCAGGCACGCGGGGAGGTGTTTCAGGCAATGGGCAAAATTCCCGAAGCGAAAGAAGCCTATCAACTGGCGATTGATCACAACCCGAAAGTGGCACAAGGATACCGGGCATTATCCTGGTTGCATTTAATGACGGGTGACCAAGACCGTGCGTCTGCAGTGCTGCATCGTGGGGTAAAAGAACTGCCCAATGATGCGGAATTGTTAACCCCACATGGGGATTTGTTGATTCAGCAAAATGAATTGCAGGAAGTGGCTGGTATTATCAGCCGGTTAACCAAAAACGGTGCCACCCGCCAGGCGAAATACCTGCAGGGCAGACTGTATATCCGACAGGGAAAATGGTATGAAGCACAGCAGACTTTGGAATCGCTGCGTGGAGAGGTAATTGAACTCACATCGCTATCCACGCAGATCAATGTTCTCTTGGCAGAATGCTACGAGCATTTAGGCGATTTCCGTCTGGTTGCGGAATCGTTGCAACGTGCACTCACCCTGGATCCCAACCACGTTCCCACACAGGTGTTGCAGGCGAAGTTATATCTGAATCAGGGAAACCATGCAGAAGCCCTGAAGTTGTATCGTGAACTGTTTCGTTCTCCCTATGGCAGCGTTGCCGTAAAAGAAGCATACTTAGAATGCTGGCAACGCCAGATCATGTGGGGACAGCCATCCGCAGATGAACGGGAAGAGTACACCAAAGCACTTGAGTATCTTGTAAAAAAAGTGCCTGATGCCGGTCGAATCAGTCTGATGCTGGCACAGGAAATGGTTGTTAAAGGGAAACAGAATCAAGCCGCATCGCTACTTACAGAAAGTCTAATGAAGCGACGCTACAATCCGTATGCCTGGGTGGCACACATTCAGAATATGTCAGATCTATTCGGCACATCGAACGCACCCCAACTGATAGTGACTGCAAAGTTAGCGATTGACAATGCTGTTGAATTGCAAATTGCAGATATTGAGTTCCTACTTGCCCAGGGCGTTGATGCAACTTCCAGAATCAAAGAATTGTTGCAAACTTGCACACAGATGATCGCAGTTGGGAGACAGGATCAATTGCTGGCAACACTTGCATCACACCTGAAATGGAGTCAGCACTATCGCGAATTGGCGATGGTACAACAGCAACTGGTACGCAATCACCCCAAGTTACTGCAACACTATTTAAATCTTCTGGAAACCAGTTGCATTCTGGGAAATCAATTGGCGGTAACCACTATTGAAAGCGATATTGCAAGGAATTTCCCAGAGCAAGTTGCAGAAGGTGACCTGATTATTGCTCTGGCTGGGAAACCATTTCATGCACCACTTGGTAAAGTGCGACAATCTATGGAAGCCGCATGCCGTTCACTTCTGGTGAAACAACCAGATCATGTTGTAGCACGTCGGGCCATGGCGCGAGTTGCCTGGGCTGCACAGGACGAGCGTGCTGCCAGATCCCACCTGGAGGTTGCATTGGCACACGACCCCACGAATGAAAATGTTCATCTCGATCTGATTGGGCTTGCTATCCATGGTCTGGAGAAAAAAGACCCCTTGGTAGCGATTCAACGCAGTTTTCGAGATTCAAGGCTCAATGCCCACCAATTGATGAGCATTATTGCAACTACAGCGAAGTATGAACAATCCTGGGACTGGATTACTCGACTTCCAGAAAATGTCTTTGCATTATTGCCGATGGATGTCAACCGACTGGCACAATCAATTCATAAAGAAGGACAGGCAGAAATTGCTTTGAATCTGGCATCGAAAGCACTTGCCCAGCACCAGAAACATGATTCATTGTGGGAAACAATGCTTCAATTGACCAGTAAGGACGAAGAGACGCACCGCAAGACCTGGGAGCAGTGTCGTGCGGCATTATCAGATGCAGGGTATTATCGCCTGCTTGCCAATGTTAAATCAAAAGCAGCCCAGGAACAGATTGCAGCCCTGCCAAAAAAAGAATGGGGAAATTTTGCTGCGATTATGTTGGAGCAGGGTCGTATTCATGGTGACATGGATCCTGCTAATACCCAGATAGCAAAGTATCTTGCAGAAAAGGATCTGCAGGAAAAAGTGAAACAGAAGCTGGAAGCGTTGCAGGCACAAGCAAGTTCAAATGGAAAATCATCGACACAAAACCTGCAACTAACGCAGTACATTGAAGGGATTAAAAGTGATGATCCCACGCATTTGCGTAATGCGGCGTTAAAGCTGTCGAAAGACGCCCGCGCGGCAACCGGTAAAGAGCGTTTGGAACTATATCTGAAGATATGCCAGACACTGGAACAACTTTGTGAGCATCCCCAGGCAACAGATAATGAAAAGGTGCAACTGGCTCAGGCGTACAGAATGCTTGGCAGATCTGAACAGTGCAGTCAATATCTCGAAAAACTGAATCAGAATCATCCTGAAAATCTACTGTTTCTGGTTGTTTACACCAACGATTTGCTTCGTGACCAACAATTGAAATCGGTGGAGCCATTGTTGCCCAGACTTCAGAAGGAGATTGCAGATCCACGTGTGGCATCGGCCCTGATTCGCTACAACACGATGGCTGGTTTGCCCAAAAGTGCGATCAAGGCTGCCGATCAATTTGTTTCCAGTGCCCCCCCTGGTTCTGCTGACGCAAAGACCAGACGGCAACAGGTTGCAGAGCTGATGGATCTGAACACGCGGTACGCGATGTTGCACCAACTTGCAGGCACGAAACTGCTGTTACAGTCTACCTGCGAAAGTTATGAATTTGCAATAAAGCACAATCCCGATTTGCTGATTCAATATTGTGCCTTACTGGGCTTTGCTGGTGATGTACCGAAGGCGTTTGAGTTGCTTGATGCCAAATCGAAGGATATCCCACTGCAAACCCGGGCATTAGCAGGGGTGGGGATTCTCCGTGGTGGGCATGCTGAAGTCGCACATTTTCAACGAGTTCAGGTATGGCTGGAAGAATTACTCAAGCCCGCACCAGATAATGTGTTGTTTCTGTTAAGCCTGGGAGAACTGCACACACTGAAGCAGGATTTTACTCAGGCGGAAGCAGCCTATCGTCAGGTGCTACGACTTGATCAGAAAAATCTGCTGGCTCTGAACAATCTGGCCTGGGTGCTGGCCACGGAACCTGCCGATGCGAAAGATGCCTTAGTGCTGGTGGATCGTGCGATCAAGGTGGCTGGTTCTTCCAGCGAAATTCTGGATACGCGTGCCCGAGTGCTGATTACATTAGGACAGTTCCAGCCTGCCGTTTCAGAACTTACCGCATCAATTGAACAAGGCCGCACCCCACTGCGATTGTTCCACCTGGCCCTGGCGTACCTGGGTCTTGAGCAACGGGAAACAGCACTCAAGTTGTTTCAGGAAGCAACCCAACGTGGGCTGGATCCAAAATCAATTCACCCACGCGATACTAAAGTTTATCAGGAATTGCGTCAGGCCTTGAATTGATCAGAGCACAATGGATTAAGATTTGATTGTACGCAGTAACATCCACATGTATACACCGTAGGAAGCCAGGAGGATACCACCTTCTATTCTGCCGATCCGCATTCTACTACGCATTATCGGTAGGAGCAATAAAGTGATACCGAGCATCCACCAGCGGTCAGATTGAACAATTTCTGCATTGATTGGCAGTGGGCTAATCAAACCAGTAATCCCCATCACTCCGAGAATATTGAAGAGGTTCGAACCAATAATATTGCCAATCGCCACATCATCCCGTCCTCGAATGCAGGAGACAATCGAAGTAACCACTTCTGGCAAACCTGTTCCAATGGCAACGATGGTCAAGCCGATCAGTCTTTCCGACATACCGAATATCCGACCGATTTTCACAGCACCATTGACGGTGAAATGTGCTCCCAGCGTCAGGCAGCCAACCCCAATTGCCAGAAACAATAAGCAAACCCATATTTTGGGTTTTGGTGAGCTCTCAGAAATATCTTTAGCTTCCGCTGCAAATTGTGACGATTCCGACCGCGACATCTGTTCTCGCACAAGGATGACAAGATAGGCTGTAAAGCCGATATAAATGGCAACAAATGTGATCGCATCGAGCCGGTTCACTTCCTGGTGCTGGCATACAGCTACACAAAGGAGTGTAACTATTGCAAGAACAGGATATTCCAATCGAATGGTGTTACCCGTAAGCACCAAAGGACGAACTAAAGCAGAGATCCCCAGAACAAAGGCAATGTTAAAGATATTCGATCCAACGACATTCCCCACAGTGATATCTACTTTCTGTTGGGCGGCAGCAACAACGCTAACTGCAAGTTCGGGTATGGAAGTGCCGATGGCAACAACGGTAAGTCCAATAATTGCCGGTGTAAGGCGTGCGAGATTTGCAATTCCCACGGCACCACGAAGCAGTGTTTCACCACCGACTACTAACACTACTAAACCCAGGATGATCAATCCAAGTGACTCAACGATCATGCATTATCTCCAGAAATGGTGGGGTATAAAAAACGCTTGAGCACTGTCAACCCACAGAGAGAGGTTGTTTTTCCGGATGCAGGTAGATAAAGCTTTTGCCCAGACGACCGTTATAGTTGCCTGCTGAAATTCGCTGGAGATCAGGCGTGGAGACGCTGGCTTCGATCGCCGCCTGTGTTGCCTGAATAATCGCCTGCAAATTCCGACCGTTGATGATAATTTCCTGCACAGAGACAACACCTGCCGGCAAGCGGCTTTGGTCTCCCAGTTTTTCCCGCAGTGTCGGGCAATATTCTGCATAGGTGCTGGCAATGGTAAACGAATATTTACTGCCCGCCTTGGACCCACTTGCAGCCACACCACCTGGGAAAGGTAGCGATACTCCAGCAATTTTGCTTGCAGCCTGTGCTGCACGGTCTGCAGCTTCCAAAGCACCATCAGCGGTATTGCCAAAGAACCACAAATTACCACCCATCAGCCCTTCCGAATATCCCAGGCGACGCTCGATTTCAAATTCACCCGATAGGATGGGCACCACCCACATCTTACGCTCGTGCCGTTGGTCGCGAAATTGATAACCGTCTCCAAAAAAAGCAACTTTCCTGCCCATCTTGTAAAAAACTGGGGCCTCGGTCAGCACATTAAACGCCCGCGTGGTGGGACAGGTCATGATGTTCTGACTGATTCGCACCAAAGCAGATCGTTCCAGAGCTTCGACTCGGTCTTTGCGAAAGCGGGGAACATGCAGTTGGATAATTGCCCCAGGTCTACCATCTGGTGTGGGGAATAATTCATCCCCACCTGGACCAACATATCGATCGAGGCCAGCTTCACAATCGCAGAGGATGGTGGAAGATGCATTCCCAGTTGCAGACCTTACTGCCTCATCCAGCCAGCGGCGATCGCGAGCGGTGATCAGGATTTCCGTGTATAAACTGCGAAATGCTTCTGCATAGGTGTCTTCAATATCAGCCATGGATGCTCCGAAAAGATTGCTGAATCAGGTGATTGTCAGTTTTCCTTAACTGGCTGCAAAACTTACTTACGATGATGGTGATGTAGGTTTTTGTTGAAATTCTTTTGTCCCTTCCGGCGAGAGGATGCGAATTAACGCCCAGCCACCCAGCGGTAAACCGACAAAACCGCAACAGGTTGCCACATTCAGGATGGAAGCGATGGCTCCCGTCAAAGCAATACGCCGATAGCGCCTGGTTACCAGGCACACCCCGCCGATGGTGGTAAGCACACTCAGCAGGGTGGTGACAGTCTTGAACCAGGGTAACCATTTCACGGCAATCGGAATATGGTTGACCAGATCTGCCTGACGATCCAGTCTTCGCACACGGGCCTCATCTTTTTCAGGTGTTTTATCTGCCTCTTTCCCTAGTTGTTCCGCATGCATTTGCATGTTCGAACGTGTTCGTTCCGCATATCCCTTTGGGTCTACCCATGCCTGTGCTGCATCCACGCCGTTCAGCACCATACCAGTACTTCCGATCATCAGCAACAACAGGCCAGGAAGCATCAATCGGGATTGCAGGGGATTCCAACGCAATAAGGTCAGTTGAATACTGCCTGCTTCTGACAATCCCGATGCTTGCAACAATGATTTACAGAATGGGCAGCGGAGCGGTTTGCCCACCAATTCCTGTGGGACACGTATTTCCTTGTGACATGATGGACAATTAGCTGCGATCAACGAAAAATTACCCCAGGGTCGGTTGTTCCTGCACAGACCAGCAGCGTGCTTAGCTGCGTGGTCATCAAGTCGATTGTTTACAAGCTATCATAGGAAGGTAAACTGATGCTGGTATCTGTGAAATTGTCTGAAAAAGGTGGCTCACTGCCGATTTATTTCCACAACCTAATCACTCGGACATTTCTGCGGTAATATTTCCATTCGAATATACGTTCTGAATATCGTCGTTATCATCCAGTGTTTCGAGCAACTTTACCAGTTTTTTGCCAGTTTCGACATCCAGTTCCACCTGATTGCTGGGGATCATTGCCAGCTCTTCCGTAGTGGGATGGATTCCTTTCGCATGAAGTGCTGCCTGCAAACCGTTGAATGCGGAAACGTCGCAAGTTACTTGAAAATGATCTCCATCTCTTTGTAGATCTTCGGCACCATTTTCCAGCACAATATTCATGAGTGTTTCTTCATTTGTTGCCTCACCTTCAATCAGAAACAGCCCTTTCCGAGTAAACAGGTAACCCACACAGCCAGGGTTACCCATGTTGCCGCCACCTTTTTCGAAGATTTTTCGCACTTCGCCATTGGTGCGGTTGCGGTTATCGGTCAGCACATCGCAAATAATTGCCACCCCACCTGGTCCAAATCCCTCGTAGACCAGTTCCTCCATCTGTTCGCCACCCAGTTCCCCCGTGCCACGTTTGATAGCCCGTTCAATATTTTCACGTGGCATCGAAACCGCACGTGCTTTGTCGATGGCGTATCGCAATTTCAAATTGGCATCAGGATCGCCCCCACCGTTACGTGCGGCAATAATGATGTAACGACTCAGCTTACTGAATAATTTTCCACGTTTGGCATCAACGATTGATTTTTTTCTGGAAATATTTGCCCAGTGGGAATGGCCAGCCATTCGCTAACTCCTTATATGAAAATACTTTACGATGATACAATATTCAGATAACTGTCATTGCATCTTGAAGCCAATCAGGCTATATTATGAAAAAATGATGAGAGCATTATGGCACCGCTCTCCCACATTTTTTGGTTTCAAGACAGATTATCGCTTGTAAACTGTGCGTACAGCTATCATACTAAAAGTTGGCCAAGTGCTTGGGGGTGCGGTAAACCGTACCCCTTCCGTTATTTGTGTAGAAAAGGTTCTGTGGCATGTACGATCGCTCTTATACATTTCTGAAAGACATCCTGGAGACTCCCAGTCCCTCCGGCTTTGAGCAGCCGGTTCAAGGAGTGGTGCGGTCTTGGTCGAGCGAGTTTGCCGATCACATTCAGACAGATGTGCATGGCAATGTGATTGCCAGCCTGCAACCGAAAGACCCCGGCTCCGCTCCCCTGCGGGTGATGTTTGCAGGGCACTGCGATCAGTTGGGTTTGATGGTAGAATACATTGATGCTAACGGCTATTTGTACTTTCAGCCGATTGGTGGCTGGGATGTGGCTGTCGCGATTGGGCAACGGATGACAGTCTGGTCGAAATCCGGCCCATTAACTGGCTTGATCGCCCGCAAAGCCCCGCACCTGTTGACACCCGAAGAACGGAACAAAGTGCCACAGATACACGAACTTTGGCTCGATATTGGTGTCCGAAATAAAGAAGAAGCCAGTGAGCTCGTGCAGTTAGGTGACCCGGTTACTGTAGAACTGGGATTCCGTGAAATGCTCAACGGGAATGTAACCAGTCCCGCCATGGACGATAAGGTGGGTGTTTGGGTGGCATTTGAAGCACTCCGTTTGTTGCATCAGCGTGATCGGCGGTCGGCAGTTTATGCTGTTTCCACCGTTCAGGAAGAAATCGGCCTTCGTGGGGCAACCACCAGTGCGTATTCCGTGCAGCCCCACGTAGGGATTGCAATTGATGTGACCCACGCAACGGATACACCTGGATCAGAAAATAAACAGATTGGCGATGTGAAATTAGGTGGGGGCCCCGTGTTGTATCGTGGGCCCAATATTAACCCCCACGTTTTTGCCCACCTGGAGGCTGCTGCCAAGCGGGCAGAAGTCCCATATCAGGTTCGTGGGGCCAATCGAGCAACAGGCACCGATGCCAATGCAATCCAACTATCTCGTGGTGGAGTGGCAACGGGCCTAATTGGTATTCCGAACCGCTATATGCACAGCCCGGTAGAAATGGTTCATACAGATGATTTGATTAATGCCGCCATATTGTTAGCTGAATTCGCAGCTTCGGTGGATGAAACGACCAATTGGATCCCCTAATTCCAGGATCTGTCTACAAATCATCAAGTTTCAAGTGAGATAAGCGTATCTGCACGAAAGAGATACGTTGGGGAGAATGATCATGATCGAAGAACGAATTCCGATGACCCGCGAAGGTTATGACAACCTGAAAGCGGAATTGTCGCAGATGGAATCCCATTTGCTGGAGATCACCCGTCGGGTTGCCACCGCACGCGAAATGGGCGATCTGAGCGAAAATGCAGAATACCACGCTGCCCGTGAAGATCAGGGAATGCAGCAGGCAAAAATAGATCAGTTGAAAGGGAAACTGGCCCGAGCCACCATTATTGATCCGAATTCTCTTCCGCGGGATGTTGTTGTGTTTGGGTGTACGGTGACCATCAAGGACATGGACACCAAAGATGAAGATACCTATCAATTGGTTGGCCCGGGGCAGGACGATCCGGACGAAAATAAGATTTTAACCTCCAGCCCCATTGGACGTGGATTACTGGGGAAAAAGAAAGGCGATATTGCAGAAATTGAAGTTCCAAAAGGATTGAAACGCTTCAAAATTCTGAAGATTGCCTTTGAATAACCCACCACTGTAAATGCAACAGGAGTCTGCAATGAAATGGATGATCGTCGGTGCTGCACTATGCATCAGTTCTTTCGCAGTGAACGCAGAAGAACCGAAGAAAAAGCAGCCCCCTACGTTTGAAGTGCCTTACCGCCTGACCGATACCAAGCACGTCCTGGTGCGGGCCAAAATTAATAATAAAGGGCCGTTTAACTTTATTATCGACACAGGCGCGCCTGCGATGATTATGACCGAAGAAATCGCCAAAAAAGTGGGTGCCAAAACCGACAAGGGCTGGGCGGATTTTGATTCGGTCGTGTTAGAAGGTGGACTGAAACTGGACAAGCCACGCGGCCTGGCGATCGACATGTTTCAGTTGAAAGGAATGAATTCGATGGGGTTGGCGGGCTGCGAACTGCATGGCGTCATTGGATACAACATTTTGTCTCGTTATCGGATTGTTTACGATTTTAATGAAGACAAGTTGTTATGGACACCTGTTGATATTGAACTGCCTGAACCCAAGCGGATCACTGGGAAAGAAAAAGATTCGGGTCAGTCCAGCCTGGAAATGATGGGCACAATGATGAAGTTCCTGGCGGCATTCAGTGGAATCAAACCAAATTATGCCGTCAACCAGCGTGGCTTCGTGGGTGCAGAATTAGGTATTACGAAAGAAGGTGTGATTGTGAAACAGATTCTGGCCAACAGTCCTGCTGCCAAATCCGGTTTACAAGTAGGGGACTTGATCGTTTCGAAAGGCAAAATCGAAGCTGCAACGATTGAAAAATTACTGGATTCCTTCAGCAAACTTGGTTCTGACAGTATTGTTGCACTGACTGTGTTACGGGGTGGGAAAGAAACCAAACTCGAAATGACACTTGGAAAGGGGATCTAATCATGAAAACAATCCTTACCTTACTCTTTTTGAGTTTAGCTTTACACGCGGATACCAAACCGCTGGTGAAACCCGCTGAAGCGGTGGTGGTTCCATTTGAACTTGTTTCTTCCGGCCACTTCATCGTCAAAGTGAAACTGGATGGAAATGGCCCTTACAATCTGATTTTTGATACGGGTGCCCCCACTTCTTTGATCAGCCCCCGCATTGCGAAAGATGCGGGCTTGCTTGCAAAAGCCAAAGATAAACCACTTATCCCTCTGTTTGGGATGATGGGGAACGCACAAATTGCCAAGTTCCAGGTGGGAAGTCTGGTTGCAGAAAACACATCCGCTCAGATCATGGATCACCCCACAGTGAAACTGTTTTCCGAAGAATACAAGGAAAAATATGGTTCCATCGAAGGAATTGTGGGCTTCCCGTTCTTCAGCCAGTTCCGCATGTCGGTAGATTATGCCAAAAAAGAACTGACTTTTGTGCCCAACGGTTACAAAAGTGAAGATGTAATGCAGGCTATGATGAACCGTATGATGTCGTCGATGTCTGGGAAACAGGAACCGAAAATTGTGGGTGCTGGCGCCCTGCTGGGTTTCGACATTCAGAACGATGACGATGATGAAGCCAATGGCGTGATTGTTTCCAATGTTTTCCCAGAAAGTCCCGCAGCTAAAGCGGGATTGAAAAAAGGTGATAAACTTCTCACAATTGGTGGTCGGTGGACCGATACTGTCGATGACACCCTGATTGCTGCATCTTTTGTTAAACCCAAACAGAAAGCAGTGGTTGAAATCTTACGTGGTGGCAAATCTATGGTTCTTACGGTGGTGCCCGCTTCCGGTTTTTAAAATCCACTGCAAAAATGAGTTTTTCTCATTCTTTTTCACTTTTGCCTCGCTGGCGGCCATTGATCTTCCATTAACAACGCAGACAATCTAGCTGCTGCCTGCCAGGCACGCTCCTGTTCCTGGAGAAATTCCAGTCTTGTGTTGACCAGGTTCTGCTGCACCAGAGTAATATCGTTGAAAGGCAACTGCCCCTGTTGAAAGGCTTTCAATGATTGCTGGTACAAATCCTCAATCCGAGGGAGTATTTTTTCCTGATACTGCTTTACCTTTGCTAACCCCGCAGCGTAATCCTGGTAAGTTTTTGCTACACCTTCCGCCAGCTCCAACTGCACCACTTCCAGTTGTTTCTGAGCAATATGAATTCCCATTCGTGCGGCGAAAATATTTCCCTCGTTGCGATTCCAACTGGGAATGGGTACTGATACTCCCAGCGTCCAGTCGTGGGATTTATTCTGCCCCTGATATACGTATCCAGTGGAAACAGTCACATTTGGGATCACATCGGCGTTCGCTTTGGCGAGCTGGGCGGTTCGCTGTTCAATTTCCACCTGAAATCGGCGGACTCTGGGGTGAATTTGCAGCACCACGGACCGGAGTTGGTCAGCATCGTAAACGGGCACAGGCTGATCAAGTAAACTGCCCAATAATTGTGGGGGAAGCTGCAGATCGCCAGCGACTGCGGCAAGTGCCTGAAAAGCGGCCACCAGTTGTGCTGAAATTGCCAGCTCTTCTGCTCGGATCCGTTCCAGGGCCACTTCCTGCCTTAACAACGCCAGTTTGGGCAGAAGATTATTTTCAAAAAGTGCCTGCGAGTTCTTTGTGGCGGTTTCGGTCAGTTGAACCAGATCAGCATAGACCTGGGCTCTCCTTTGTAAGCAGATCACAGCGATATACTGGGCTCGGATGCTGCCGATTAATTCGTATCGTTCTTCCAGCAGACGCAAATTGGCACCATCGACTTCTTTGGCAGCCACCGCCTGACCGAGGGAAAGTTTTGATGCTGTGACGATTTCCTGGCTGATTCCAGGGATGGTGAGAATGCCAACTGGGCCCTGAACATCTCCCAGCTCATCCCCAACCAGGTTTAACACAGGATTGGGGTACAACCCCGCCTGATAGTGGTAGCCTTTTGCTTGCTCTACAACAAACCCTGCCTTCCCTAATCGTGGGTGCGTGGCCAGGGAACGCGAAATAAGATCATCCAGCCCTAATGCACGGAAGTTATTTACAGGTAAGTCTTTACGCAAATTTTCTTCTTTGTTTTTGTCAACGACGATTGCCTGGGCCTGGACCACCCTATCGACTGCAAAAGGAACTTTTTTCTGCTGAGCTACAATCTGATGAACGTCAGCACAAAAGCAGAACAATGCAAAAGATATAACACCCAAACGAATATTGAAATTCATATGTCTACGCCACTCTGCAATCAATCATCAGCGATTATCGGCTTTTCAGGTGCCGGTGCGTGATTCTTTGTTACCACCCGCAGAAGTTCACTATTTTGAAAGAACAAAAATATGAAAAAAATTCTATAATCGGGAATTTTTGGGGAACAAAATTACATGTTCAAGCGTCTACTAATCAGCGGTGGAATATTTTGGTTCCGAACTGCACTTTGATTTTGCATCTGTGGGAGGTTTTGTAGCGATGTTTCATTGATATAACGTAATGCATGGACAAAATTTCGGATGTTCTGATTGTCGGTGGGGGAGTTATTGGCCTGACATGCGCCTATCACCTTGCCAGCAAAGGACTTACAGTAACGCTGGTTGATCGGCGATCCCCCGGTAAAGAAGCATCCTGGGCTGGTGCAGGGATCGTCCCACCTGGGAATCCACAGTTCGCTTCAACAGGTTATGAACAATTGCGTGCACTCAGCACCAGTCGATTTGCCGAATTTTGTGCCCAGCTACAGGAACGAACAAATCTTTCCAGCGGCTTCAGGAAATGTGGTGGGCTTGTTTTGCTCCACCACGATGAGATTGCTGAAACAATGTCCCATTGGGTAGCGGAAGGGATTGAATGTCAGGAGATTTCTGATCCTGACATTCAATCCTGCGAACCTGGTCTGCGCATTCCACAGCATCATGTTGCTGTTGCACTGCCAACACTGTCCCAGGTGCGTAATCCCTGGCACTTGAAAGCGTTAGAGGAAGGTTGTCGCCGACAAGGTGTGATAATTCTACCCGAAAATGAGATTGTTGGCTGGCATGGCAAAAAGCAGCACCTGTGTGCCGCCATTGATGAACGTGGGACGCACCTGACTGCAAAGAACTTTGTATTGTGTGCAGGTGCATGGAGTAATCGGCTGTTACCTCCAGGGGTGCCAGCGATGAGCCTTTATCCTGTGAAAGGCCAACTGGTGCAGTTTAAAGCAGAACCCAATACCTTGAAGCACGTGATTGAATTGGATCGGTCGTATCTGGTCCCACGTGGGGATGGTTTGATTCTGGCAGGATCGACAGAAGAACCAGAAGCAGAGTATGATAAACTGCCCACAGAACATGGCACAGAGGTTTTGAAAGAGTTCGCCTGTGCTGTTGTGCCAGCGTTGCAACACTATCCCGTTGTCCGCACCTGGGCTGGATTGCGGCCTGGCACCGCAGACGGTCTGCCTTACATCGGCAAATCAAATGCATGGGATAATCTGATACTTGCCACAGGTCATTTCCGAGCTGGCATTCAACTGTCTATTGCGACTGCGGAAGTTGTTGAAGACCTGATCATTGGAACCACTCCACGGCTGGAGGTAGATATGTTTCGACTGGATCGACCTGCGGCACCGCGATATCTGCCAGCATTTCGATCCTGAATCGTGTGGTAAAGTTGTATGTGCCGAGAAAGGGGGTAACTGATGGAAGGCGTCGATCACCGGATTGTCATCAGCCAGCTAGCAGACCAATTCAGCTGGCTGGAAGATCATTGGCGCGATTCCGAACAGGCACCACCCAAAGTGCTGCGGCTACGATTTGGTGCGGCACTGGTACGCAATGTCATTGGCCCATGGATTGATGGTCAGGGTGCCCTCCCACTCCATATCGCTGTGGTTGGTGGTGCGGGCACCGGTAAAAGTACTGTCGTAAATTTTTTGCTGGGCGGCATGATTGCTGAAGCCAATCCCCAGGCTGGCTATACCAGGCACCCGATTGGTTATATCGGACAACAAGGCCCTTCCACGTGGGCTGGGCATTTGGGCTTTCTGGGACCACTGCGAAAACTGGATACCGTAGCACCCGCGAATCTGGACGAAGATGTTTACCAGATTCGGCAGACGAGTACCATGGATACAGGGATGACCGATTTTGTGGTCTGGGACTGTCCGGATATGACCACATCAGCAGCAGGGGGTTATCTCTTACGCTTGTACGAAGTAACCGCACTGGCAGATCTGGTGATCTTCGTTGCATCTGATGAACGGTATAACGATGAAGTACCCACAGATTTTCTGGGGCAAATGCTGGCTGCTGGAAAACAGGTACTGGTCGTGCTGACTAAAATGCGTCCGAACCAGGTGGATACTCTTCGGGAACATTTTCGCCAGGAAGTACTGCAGCGCCGGGCGAATTCGAGTGAGCATGCAGGAACCATTCCTGTGTTGGCAATTCCTTTTTTACCCAAGGAACATTTAGAAAACCCCAGTCTGGCTTCGGAATATCGCATCCCACTGTTGAATGAGGTGCAGGTAAGCCTGAATGGTGAAATCGCCCGCAAACGATCTGTTTTGCAAGGGATGCACTACCTGCAGACTCTTGGCAATAGTCTTGCAGAAATGGCCAAAAGCGACCTGTCGGCAATCGAAGAATGGCGGAGTGCGGTGTATACTTGCAAACTGAAATATGAAGAAGCGTATCAACTAGAGTTTTTGAACAACGCCCAGTTTCAACGATTTGATGATGCCAAGGAACAACTTCTGCAATTGCTGGAACTTCCAGGTGCTGGAAAAGGTTTGTCATTTACGCTGGGGCTCTTGCGCTGGCCCTACTTGCAGCTACGAAAATTGATTGGGAAAATCATTGCCCGCCCCGCCTCGCCCATGGGCACCGAAACGCGTGTGATTGAAAATGCCTGGAATGGCTGGCTGGATGAATTGAAAGCAACGGCAATTGCCAAATCGGGCCAGCACCCGATCTGGCGACATGTAGCCCAATCTTATTCGCATCGCTTCGCGGCAGAATCCCGCGAGCAGTTTCAGGCTGTTTTTCGACATTATCAGTTCAGTTCAGCAGAAGAAATTGAAAATGCGGCGCGCAGAGTGTGTCAATCGCTTGAAAAACGGCCCCGCGTGCTGGCTGGGATACGGGCTGGGATTCTTCTGCTGGATGTTGCGGCAATTGTCGCCGCGTTTTTGCTGGGTGGGTTCAACTGGCCCACCATCATTTATATCGTGGTATTTGTGTCATTAATTCATCAGATCATTGAACTGTTTGTGTGGCAGATGGTTGAATCACGACGACGTGCTTTTCACGATCATAAACTTCATTTAATGACGGCTGGCATCAGCCACCCATTAAGTGAATGGCTTTCTCAATGGCCAGTGACAGGTGGATCCACATACGAAAAACTTCATTATGCACTGAAAACAATCCCGGAATCGATCCTCCAACTTTCCCAGTTAATTGACAAGCGTTCGCAATCATGAGTGAAGACCCCAACGATCTGAATCCACCCGAACCGATTTTACGGACGTTGTCGCCGCTGATGCATCGACTGGAACGGGATTTACGTGGCTGGTTTCAAGGCCCCCACCTGTTGCCAATGGGGATGATTCCCCAGGCCAGTATGACCGGTATGCTGGCAGATTTATCGCGCAAGGGTGAAGAATTCGCAGTGGAAAAACCTTTGCTGATCATCATGCTGATGGGCGGTACTGGTGTGGGGAAATCCACGCTGATGAATGCCCTGGCAGGCGATGCGGTGGCTCAGGCATCGTTTACTCGGCCCACCACACGAGATCCAGTGGTGTATTATTACGAGACAGTAAAACCGGAACAGTTAGCGAAGCCACTGCGACACTGTAAGCTGGTGCCCCACGACCGCACCGAACTGGCGCAGAAAGTCATCGTAGATACGCCAGACCTGGATAGTAATGACCTGGGAAATCGCGAAAAGCTACTAGCTCTTCTGCCAGTGGCCGATATCGTGCTGTACGTCGGTTCGCAGGAAAAATACCACGATCAGCTCGGGTGGGAATTGTTCAAGCAGCACCGTAAACGACGTGCATTTGCATTTGTATTAAACAAGTGGGATCGCTGTACCCATGCGATTTCCAGTGGGGTCCGCCCTGATCTGGATTTACTGGCCGATTTGCAGAAAGAGGGTTTTCAAGATCCAAAATTATTTCGGGTAGTAGCACAGGCATGGGTGGATGCCCGTACCAACAAAGTGGAGCCAGAAATCCCGGAGGGAGAGCAATTTACCGAACTGCAGCAATGGCTGGAACTGGGTTTGACCCGGGTAGAAATTGAAGCGATCAAGGCAAAAGGGGTGAATCAACTGATGGAACAGTTGCAGCAATCACTGCAAGCTGCCATCCCACCCGAGTTTATGCAGGAAGGCATGCTGACAGAGAATGGCTGGAAAGCAATTCTGGAGAAAGAAGCCGATGAGTTTGCTGAAATCCTGTGTAACACGCTGGAACCGCATTCCAATGAAATTGAGCATCATTTCCGGCTGGAAATTCAGCAGCGTTACCGTGGATTAATGGCAGCATATGCGAAATTGACCACTAAAATTCGCTTTGTTGGCTCGCGTTTGCAAACCCGCCTGCCAATTGTGCCGAAAATGGAGTCCCCCACAGAAACGAAGGCGGACTGGACTCTGACAGCGTTTGCCCACGAATGCACCCGCACTGCCAGTGACCGAGTCTTGATCCAACGCACCAATGCCCTCGCTAACAAGTTATTATTGGAAGCAGATCGTCATCGCCTGCCGATTCAACTGATTAATGGCCCCACCCAGTCTGCTGTGCGGTACGATTGGGAAACAGTTTACGATCAGGCAATCGTGGAATCCTTACGTGAAGTTGAACGGGCTCTGACCGAGCCAAAACATGGGAAGAAAGCATTACAGATGGGATTGATTTCAGCAGCAAACATCCTGCCGGAAATTACGTTTATTGCAGCCTTGATTGTCCTGTTGTGGCGATACTTCATGAAATCAGAAATCGGTTCGGTGTTTGATATCGCCCTGCCCTTCCTGCTGACCCTGGTGGTGTTGATTTTCTTCCACTTGCTCATTGCATTGCTGTTGCCCTTACGCTGGGCTGCAGTAAAAGAAGATTTTCGACAGGAGTTGGGCACTCGCTTACAAGCGGAACTGCTGAAAGTGTATCTGGCCATCCCACGTGACGCATTGAAGAATCTGCGTGAGGAGCGTGAATTGATTCAGCGACTTCAGAATGAAATTGTTGAAATTCAACAGTGGATGGAAAAGCAACAACAGCAGGCAACCATTGCTGGTCTGTATGGGGCGCCGTAACAACAGGTTATTTCCAGGTGCAGTCCATAATTACGGCATCATCCCGCGGTGTCAGTAATGCCATTCCGTGCTGGGCAGGCAACAGATAAGCGTAACCGTTTTTTGCAACAATGCTGGTATTTCCCGCCACAATTTCCACACTGCCCTGCAGTGGGACTATCGCACGAGCAACACCTTGATTACCAATGAACAATGGCTCCTGGATCTCAATTTCGTTGAATGTAAAATAAGGACAATCAACTAGGCGTGCGGTGGTGGTCTGACCTTTCAATGCCAAAGTTGGTTCGATCGGTTCACACCGCAAAATGGAAAAATCAGTCGCTTCCAGTCCTTTGTCGATATGCAGGGTGCGAGGTTGTTTCGTTACCGGATCAACCCGCCCCCAATCGTACAGCCGATAGGTGATGTCCGATGTTTGCTGAATCTCAAATAGCAGAATGTTCTTACCGATGGCGTGGATCGTGCCCGCCTTCAGAAAATAGCAACCACCAGGTTCGGGCCTGCTCTGATTCAGGTATTCCAGCACCGTGTTACTATCAATGGCAACCCGAAAGGCCTCCGAACTACATCGCTTGCTGAAACCCGCATAAATTATTGAATCATCAGCACAATCGATGATTCGCCAGGCTTCCGTTTTGCCCACACTGCTACTGGTGGGTTCCAGTTTTTTTGCAAGTTCGTTCGTCGGATGCACTTGAACTGATAGTTCCGTGCGGGCATCAATCAGCTTTAGCAGCACAGGAAACCGCTGTGATTTGGAAACCCCAATCAGTTCATCCCTGCAGGAATCCATTAAGTCCCGAAGATTTCTGCCAGCCAACGGGCCTGTAGAAACCACACTGGGATCAGACGCGGTATCTGACAACAGCCATGCTTCACCGATCAGGTCATCCGTGGGAGGAACCTGTAGAAATTTCTGCAACCTGTTCCCTCCCCAGATTGCGGGTTTGAGAATCGGTTCAAACGGGATGATTGGTGGTAAATCTACCATAAAGATTTTACACCCCAGACGATGGTTTTGGTTGAGTGAACAAAGATACGATGATCAGCACCAGAAAGCTGAGCGGAATCGTGACAATCCCCGGCTGGTTAAACGGGATAGGTGATAGATCTGCCGGTAAGTTGTATACCGATTTAAATGTATCGCCGCTCAGTAAAATCCAGCCAAGTGAAAACAACATTCCCAAACTGACAGAAGCAATTACCCCCTGACGAGTGGTGCGTTTCCAGAACAATAACATGATCAACGCGGGCAAATTGGCTGACGCAGCAACACTGAACGCCCAACCAACAAGGAAATTCACATTTAACTTTTCAAACAGAATCCCCAAAACGATGGCGATGCAGCCCACCGCCACAGCGGTTATTCGTCCAAATCGAACCTCCTCGGCATCAGTCATTTTCCATTTTAAGTAACCATTAAAGACATCGTGCACCACTGCACCACTGGCGGCAACGATCAACCCACTGACTGTTCCAAGCACTGTGGTGAATGCAACGGCAGAAATAATGGCAAACGGCCATTCACCAAAGCTACGGGCCAGCAGTGGGGCCGCCATATTGCTGTTGGTAACATCAATAGAACCACCTGTCATCGCCCCAAGACCCATAAAGAGCGTCAGCACGTAGAAGCAGCCAATAGCAGCGATGCCCACAACAGTGCTTTTTCTGGCAGATGCGGTGTCTTTCACCGTGTAATACCTGATCAGAATGTGGGGCAATGAAGCAGTGCCACAAAACAACGCCAGCATTAATGAGTAAAAATTAATCTTTGCCAGCCAGGAATCCTGTTGCAAACCCTGAAACGTGGGGCTGTTACCCGGTCGAAGAATGTCGGCACCCGGGGTAACTTTCGCTTGATACGTCGTAGTTACCGAACCATCTTCAGCACGTTGCTGATTCGCTTTCCAGAGAACGATATCACTCGCACGCAATATCGCCAGGTATTCGACTGGTCCCAGCGGACCAGTTTCCATTTTTCCATCAGGCAATCGCTGAACATGGCCCACTGGCCTTAAAGTGGCTTCGCCCGGTCCCGTGCCAATCGGCAGTCCATTGACCAGCCGTTTCCCGTCTGGTTGAACGGTAATGGACTGCGATTGACTGGCATTTGGTGATTGATCGACCTTCAGCCCACGCTGCAAGATCATCACCGTAAGGATGCCGCTGAACACCAGCAACATGGAACCTTTAAAGAATTGTACATAGGTGGTGGAAGCCATACCAGCAGTTGCGACGATGAAAATGACTATCGCACCCACCATCAGCACACCAGCCCAGTGTGGGAATCCAAGCAGTGGGCGAATCAGAACTCCTGCACCCACCATTTGTGGGATCAGATAGAACACGCTGACCACCAGAGTACTGATCGCGACGACCAGTTTTACCCCACGGGATTGGAATTGGTGGTTCAGAGCATCGGCAAACGTGTAGCGTCCCAAACGGCGAAGTGGTTCCGCAATGACCAACAGTGCGACAATCCAGCCTGCCAGATAGCCAATGGAATACAGAAAGCCATCGTAGCCATAGAAAGCAATCATCCCGCATATGCCTAAAAAAGAGGCAGCAGAGAGGTAATCTCCAGCAAAGGCAATGCCGTTCACGAACCACGACACCCCCCCACCTGCGGCATAATAGTTCGCGGAGCTGCCCGATTTGCGGCCCAGATACCAGCTTAAGCCCAAAGTTACGGCAACAAATGCCATAAAAATCAGCACCGCCGTAGTTGTTGGTTCGTAGATCACGATTTGCCTCCACTGGGGTTGCGGCAAATAAAACTGTATATCAGGGCGATCAGAAACGCACCAAAGATTAAAGCCATTCCACTGACAACCGCCCAATTCAGACCAGAAAATGCATCACCTGCCATCCATTGCGGCTTCCAGGCGCTGATCACGACATAGGCACCATAGAACAGCAGATAAAGTGCAAACAACCATAAGCCCACGCGTCGATTGCGAAGAACAGTTTTCTCGCTGATCGATTCCGCCGGTGGGAGGTTACCGCGGGTTGGTCCAGCCACGTTGTTTTCTCTCCGAATCTTTTGAAAAAATTCCAATTACAGAATCAAACAGCAACTGATAACACGACTCGGTATGCCCGGTCAACGAAAATAGGGCAGAATTCGGCCAGAAGAGGAACTTTTTCCCCTCATCTGATTTTCGTTGCAAAAACCCTGTCACTTGTGAACACAGGGATACAGAAAATTTAGAAAAACTGTACAATTACATATTAATTCTTGTTGAGGAGGTATTCCCCGGTATGAAAATTGTTGTTGGAAGTGATCATCGTGGGTTTGCAATTAAAGCAAAAACGATCGATTTACTTCGCAAGCTAGGTCTCGAGGTGGTTGATCAGGGTGCGTTCAATGGTGAAGACCCTGCAGACTACCCGGATTATGCGATTCCAGTCGCTGAGGCGGTAGCACGTGGCGACGCAGACCGGGGAATATTAATCTGTGGAACGGGGTTTGGAATGTGCATCGCTGCCAACAAAGTTGCTGGCGTGCGTGCGGTCACCTGTCGAGACCAGATTGAAGCGGAGTTGAGTCGTCGGCACAATGATGCCAACATTCTCTGCTTTTCCGCTGATTTCCTGGGTAATGATGATGCAGAGCGGATGGTAAAAATCTGGATTGAAACAGAATTCGAAGGTGGTCGACATGACCGCCGACTGTTGAAAATCAGAGACTATGAAGCAAACCACTAGAGAACGACTTTTCGAAACCAATTGATTATATAATGAAATAATTATACAACTGTCGACACGGTTCACTTCTGGGTAGTTTCATGAATTTTTCGCTCCCCACACTCACTGGAACGATTGCATTTGTTGTGCTGGTGATCGATATCATTACGATCTGGCGTGTACTGAACAGCAAGCGAGAACCCACTTCGACCATTGCCTGGTGCCTTCTGGTATTACTCATCCCATTTTTTGGGTTTCTCATTTTTTATCTCTTTGGCAGGAACACAATTGCCAAACCAATCGGAGAAAAACGACGCAAGTCATTATCTTACAGGTCCTTACGAAAAGGTCGTCAAGCCGTAAACCCGGAAAACACCGAGATCGTTCGCCTGGCAGCAAAGGTGGGTGCCTCCCCACTGATTGCAGGGAATTCCATTGCACTTTATCATGACGGCCAAACAGCATTTGAAGCGATGATTGAGGCGATTTCAGCGGCAAAACACCACATTCATCTGGAAATGTTTATCTTTCGAAACGATCGGCTGGGCAACCAGTTTGTTGATTTGTTAATCGAAAAAGCAAAAGCGGGTGTCGAAGTTCGGTTTTTATACGATGCTATTGGCTCATGGAAACTCCAGCGTAAAACGATCCGCGATTTAAAACTGTCAGGTGTAAAAGTTTCGCCTTTTCTTACCCTGCTCAACCCACTGTGGCGACGATTTCAGATCAACTTGCGTAACCACCGGAAGATTCTGGTCGTAGATGGGCAGATCGGCTTCACGGGCGGGTTTAATATCGGCACTGAATACCTCGGGGAATCGTCTTTTTTCGGAAACTGGCGAGATACTTTGATCGAAGTTCGCGGACCTGGCGTTCGTTCAATGCAGGAACTGTTTGCCGAAGACTGGGATTTTGCCTGTGGTGAAAGGCTGGAAGCAGAAAAGTATTTTCAATCAACCAATTCTGGCACTCATGCAGTGCAGCTTGCCTGGTCTGGACCCGATCAGGAAATTAAAGCCATCCGCGAAATTTACCTGGCGGCGATGATGCAGGCCAAAAGCCGTATCTGGTTGGTCACGCCATATTTCGTGCCAGATACCGCACTAATGGATGCCTTAATCATCGCTGCACGCATGGGGCGAGATGTGCGGATTGTGTTGCCCTTTCGACCAGACAAGTGGGTTCCGCTGCTGGCTTCACGGTACTACTGGTCCACGCTGTTGAGTGCGGGGGTGCAGATCTATCAATACACGGCAGGTTTTATTCATGCCAAATATCTGCTGGTAGATGATTCATGGGCCTCTGTGGGATCAGCTAACTTTGATAACCGCAGCATGTTTCTGAATTTTGAAGTAACCGCAATTCTGCATCATCAGGATCTGATTGCCCCACTCAGTGAACAGTTCCTGAAAGATTGTGAGCTTTCAATTCACCTGCAGGCCGATACCTTTGCCCAAAGGCCGCTCATCAGCAAAATGGCCGAAAATGCCTGCCGCCTGCTGTCGCCAATCCTGTAAACTATTGCCAACGATTCAACCTAAGTTGGAAGTAAACAGATGCCAAAATTTTTCGCAGCGTTATTAGCCATTTGGCTGTTTCTGCCCCCACAAGCATGGTGTGAAAAACCAAAACCACCGAACATTGTGTTGATCTTTACCGATGACCTTGGCTGGAAAGATGTTGGTTATCAGGGGTCTGATTTTCACGAAACTCCCCACATCGACAACATGGCAAAGCAGGGAATGGTTTTTTCCAATGCATATTCCTGTGCTGGAAATTGTGCTCCCAGCAGGGCCTGTTTGCTTTCGGGTCAATACACACCCAGGCACCACGTCTTTGCGGTGGGCAGCACTAACCGTGGGCCGGCACAGCAAATGCGGCTGATTCCAATCCCAAATAAATCCGGACTGGCGAAAGAGAATCTGACAATGGCTGCCGCCTTACAGCAAGCAGGCTATCAGACGGGCATTTTCGGCAAATGGCATCTCTCAGGTCCGGAAGGTCGATCTCCCGCCGAAAGTGGTTTTCAGGTGGTGTTTGATTCGCGAGCGCAGCAACCGAACCAGAAACGAAATATCCCAGATGATCCCAAAGGAGCTTTTTCATTAACTCAGGCGGCGTGCGAGTTTATGACAAAGAACCGGGAAAAGCCCTTCTTTTGCTACCTTGCCCACCATGCGATTCATAGTGCATTAGAAGCAAAGCCTGATACGTTGGAAAAATTTCGCAAAAAAACACCCGGGAAACAACACAACAGTCCCATTTATGCTGCCTGCCTTTATGATCTTGATACCACCGTGGGGCTGGTGTTGGCCAAACTGAAAGAACTGAAGATCGAAGATAACACGTTAGTTATCTTCACTTCTGACAACGGTGGCACCCAGCAATCCTCCCAGGAACCCCTGCGTGGCAGCAAAGGTGGCTATTATGAAGGTGGGATACGGGAACCATTTATTGCCTATTGGCCAGGTAAGATTCTGGCGGGCCAGCAATGCGCAGTTCCGGTGAATTTTGTTGATTTATATCCCACTTTTTTGGCAGCAGCGGGTGCACAAACGCCCAAAAACAAACAACTTGATGGCACAAATATCCTGCCACTACTGCAGGGAGAGAAAAACTTTCCGGTGCGACCCATTTTCTGGCACTTCCCGGGATATCTGGATACACCTGTAATCCGTGGGCGAGATCCTGTTTTTCGCACCCGCCCAGTGAGCGTGGTACGGAAAGGGGATTGGAAATTGCACCTCTACCACGAAGAATGGGTGCTGGATGGTGGATTTGACAAAAGAGTTACCAACAACTCATTAGAACTTTATCACATAAGCAATGATATTGGTGAGAGAACGAATCTGGTGGGCAAAGAACCAGAAAAACGTGATGAACTGTTAAAGGATCTGCTCACCTGGTGGGATGCGATCAAAGCACCGATCCCAAGCCAGGTAAATCCCAAATTTGGGAAGAAAGGGAAAAACAAAAACTAAATCACAGAATACAAACAATTGCCGGTGAATTAGTTACGGCGATTTCCGCCACCCTGTTGATGACGATTTCCGCCGCCACTATTTCGATTACCGCCCCCACCATTGCCTTTCCGTTTATCGTGGCCACCTTTCCGAAAATCCTGCTGCCCACCATTCCCACCACGGTCCTGACGTGGGCGATCGTCGCGACGCTGATCTCGGCGTTCAGGATTCTTCTGTTGTGGCACCGTGGGCTGCACAGGGACTTCAACTCCATTATTATCGAAACCACGGATTTCACACAGTTCAGGCGAAACACCTGTGCGTCCACTGATCGATACCTGCATCTGCCCCACCTCTTCCCAGTGGGTCAGATCGCGGCGTTTTTTGTTCTGCAGGTGGTGGGCGACATCTGCATGGACATTGATTTCCAACGTGCGGGCCTGTTTGCGGGATGCTGCCAACTGAATCCGACGAATCACTTCAATACTCATACTTTCGGGTGTTTTGACGTTACCCAAACCGTTACAGTGATTGCAATCCTGTGTTGCACTCTTTTGCAGCGAAGTCTGCACCCGCTGGCGAGTCATTTCGATGATTCCGAACGCAGACGTTTTCAGGATCTTCGTGCGTGATCGATCGCGGCTCATAGCACGACGAAGGGTTTCTTCTACCTGACGACGATGCCGTTCTTCACGCATGTCGATGAAATCGTTGATGATCACCCCACCCAGATTGCGAAGACGAAGCTGACGGGCAATTTCCTTTGCAGCCTGCAGATTCGTTTGAAATGCCGTTTCTTCTGCATCATTATCTACGCGGAAGTTACCGCTGTTCACGTCAATGGCAACCAGAGCTTCCGTCTGCTCGATCACAATCGACCCCCCACCTGGCAGTGGGACTTTTTTATTCCGTAACTTGTTGACTTCATCATCAATCTGGAAGCGGTGGAAGATTGGTTCCGCACTGTCATGCAGCTTCAAACGGTCTGCATAACGAGGCATGACAATTTTCATGAATTCCTGGGCTTCTGCAAAAGCTTCCGGGTCATCAATCCAGATCGTATCGATATCACTGGTGAAAATATCTCGGATCGTACGGATGATCATATCGCTTTCACGATAAATCTCGAACGGGCCTGTACGCTTATTCGCTCGATTACAGAAGACTTCCCACAGCCGAGTCAGGTAGGCAAGATCCGATTTCAGTTCCTGAACATCACGATCGGCGGCCGCAGTACGCACAATAAAACCAATTCCTTCCGGTGGGTCTAATTCCCGCAGCAAATCCTTCAATTTAAATCGGGTACGATCGTCTTCGATCTTTTTCGAAACAGCAACTCGCTGCATCCAAGGTGCCAACACGAGGTACCGGCCAGCAATAGCAATTTGGGTACTCAGTGTCGGGCCTTTGGTGCCCATCCCTTCCTTGATCACCTGAACAATGACTTCCTGACCTTTCTTGAAAATCTGTTCGATCGGTGGGGGTTTCGGAGAGTTATCACGAGGGCCGCCTTGACGTTGACCACCTCGCTGATTGCCACGATCACCGCGATCTTCTCGATCACCTCGGCCACCACGATCACGATCGCCTCGATCTTCTCGGTCACCACGCCCACCGCGGTCACGGTCACCTCGATCTTCTCGGTCACCTCGGTCTGATTGGCTACGATCACGGTCACCGCGCTCTTCTCGATCACTTCGTCCACGGTCACGATCGCCTCGATCATCTCGGCCACCACGCCCACCGCGGTCATGATCGCGATCTCGGAAATCCCTATCCCCACGGTCAGGTCGGCCATGATCACGTGCACCACGGTCGCGATTGCCCGAATCCCTCTGATCACCAGGCTGTTTAGGAACTGGTGGGGGATAAAAATCCATATCTTCCAGATCCTGATCGTCATAAATCGATGGAATACGTTTATCTGTCGATGCTGGCTCCGGTTTCAGATCAAATTCAAGGTCGTCATCATCCGGCAGTTCCACTTTGGGTGCAGGTGCAGGCAAATCAGCAAATCGATCATTCGGTGCAGTGGGATCAAAGAAGAAATCATCGTCCGAATCGGTGCGGTGTTCGGCACTCGGTGCGGGTACAGAATCGTCGGCCTTCTTCGAGACCCGCTTTCGCTTTGGCTTTGGTTTCTCTTCTTCCGTCGCAGCAGGTGCCTCGGGAGCAGGTACTGCCTCTTTGGCTTTGCTGGATGCCGTTTTTTTAGTCGCGCCTTTCTTGGCAGGTGTTTTGGAAGTCTTTGCCTTTGTGGATGAAGTTTTGGTCTTTTTCGGTTTGGTTTCTGGTTCTTCTGTCGTATCTGTTGCCTCTGTTTCTGCCTCCTCTAATCCAATGCCATCATCGAAATCACTCAGATCGAACGATTGAGGCACAGGTGCAGGTGCGGGCTGTACTGGAGGTGCAACTACTTTGGGTGCTGCCACCACGGGAGCTGGTTCAGGTGTGAGAATTCCTTCATCAAAATCATCTCCCACTTCGTAGGAGCCGATTTTTGCCCCACCCACGCCTGAAGTGGATTCGGGGGCTACGACCACTGGCTCAAATGACCGTGGTGGGCGTGGGCCATCATTTCTGCGATCATCTGACCGGCGAGGGTCTCTGTCCTGTGCCGGACGTGGAGCTCGCTGTTCCAGCAAATGCTGAAAATAGGCAACTGCAACATCTGAAACGTGCAGAAAACCATTTCTACCAACGCCAAAATCAACAAACGCCGCTTGAATGCTCGGCTCGATATTGATGATTTTGCCCTTGTAGATGTTGTTGACAAACGATTCCTGGCTGGCCCGCTCTACATAGAGTTCCTGCAGGACACCATCTTCGATCATGGCAATGCGGCACTCTTCTGGCTGCAGCACATTAATTAACATTTCTTTTTTCATAGATTCCCTTTTCGGCTGATTCGTACTTCCGTGGTGTTTGTTCTTATTCCACGATGGGACCATTTGAGGTAGCACCCCAGACAATCCCGGTTTGTTTCCATTGGTATTCTTCTTCCCGCCACTCGCCGGAAACAGGCCGTGTTTCGGGAAGGATAGTTGGTGTCAGGTGTAGTACGGTGGGATCAAGTTCATCGGTAACCTCCAGGTCTGTCCGATTCACATCCCAACCTTGCTGCAGGATATTACCCAGACCAAAAGCCTTGGCAATTTCGTCAATTCTGGTCGTACCTTCCGGGGTAATCCAGATCGAACATTCAAAACCCGCCGTAGTGGGAGTAATCTGCTCCACATAGGGTCGGATATTCAATAATTTCTCTTTCGGTCGCTTCCGATAAACCCAGTATTCACTGTTTGCGAGCCAATCTTCGATTGATGCGTCAGGAACTGTTTGCTCTGATGGCAGGTCCACTCGATAAAACGCACGCCGAATACGCGCAGTGGACTTCATGGGAATGCCAGTAGCGGAAGACAAATAGAGACCGGGTGGTTGCTGGGCCTGTAATTTCTGAAGAACTTCCTGCGGATCGAGAGGAGTTGTAAATTCTGCCTCGAGAATTTCATTCCAGCCTACGATACCTAATGACAGCGAAAGTGGCACCACAAGCCTTGGTGCAGGGTGAAATCCCTGAGTCGATTTAATGGGTAAGTCAGCTCGGCGAATCATTCGCTCGAACGCACGCATCAGGTCGAGGTGACTTAGAAAGCGTAAATCGCCAGATTTGCAGAACCGAAATCGAATTTTGTCAAACGCCATACTGCGTGTTTCGTGATCACGAGAAGTTCATCGTGATACCTTAAATGTTCAAAAGAAGTGAAGGGGGATGAGGCAGAGATGCGGGCAGCTTGATCCACGGAATGAAATTATGTCATCCGAATTTCTGCCCGATCTGACGGGGCTGTTACACCTGGTATCCGTCCACTTCTTCGGGAAATATTGTTTCGCGAAAACGCACCAACAGATTGTGGACATCGCGGGCATTACTCGCGATCAGCACATCTTCACACAGCGTTTTCAAATCAGTAGTCATCAATCGTCGCACAACCTGCTTGACGCTGGCAATGTGGTTGGGTGAAACTGAGAGCTTTTTAATCCCCAGCCCCACTAACAGTGGGGTAAAAAGTGGATCACCACTCACTTCACCACAAACGCTGACTTCTACCTGGTGTTCTGTCGCCGCCTGCACAACCATGTGGATCAAACGAATCACTGCTGGATCAGCAGCATTGTACAAATCTGCCACATGTTCATTCGTACGGTCGGCAGCGAGAGTATATTGAATTAAATCATTAGTGCCAATAGAGAAAAAATCGACATGGGCTGCGAATTCCCGCGCCATCAGGCAGGCAGAGGGCACTTCCACCATCATTCCAATAGGAAGACGAGCATTAAAGTGTATGTTCGACTCCCGCAACTCATCCATCACTTCGTTCAGTAAAAAACGACAATGACGAATTTCTGCCAGGTTACACACCATAGGAAACATGATGCGAATATCACCAAAGCAACTGGCACGCAAAATTGCACGTAACTGCTTTGTAAATAAGGGTTTATCGCGAAGACACAATCGAATGGAACGCATTCCCAGCGAAGGATTCTTTTCTGGCTCAGTGGGTGCGTGGGTCTTCACAAATTTGTCCGCACCCAGATCAATGGTGCGGATAATCACTGGCTGACCAGGGCCAATATCCTGCAACACCTGACGGTAGGCATGGAAGTGCTCTTCTTCACTCGGATCGCTATCGTGCCCTAAATATAAAAATTCAGTTCGATACAATCCGATGCCCTGGGCTCCCCGATTCCGGCAACTGGCTGCCTCATTGGGGAATTCAATATTGCCCAACATTGAAACAATCACACCGTCGAGCGTAACAGAAGGTAAATCCTTCTCTGAATGAAGTTTAGAGTCATCCTGTTGCCGCTGAAATCGCAAATCCTCATACTTTTTTAATGTTTCTGTATCTGGCTTCAGGATGATGATGCCTTCGGTTCCATCCACGATAATCGGATCACCGCTCGTTACTTCGCGCAGAAACGGCCCCAGCCCCAACACTGCTGGAATCTCCATGGCATTGGCAATAATTGCGGTGTGGCTGGCCTTGCCACCATGCTCAGTGGCGAATGCCTTGGTGTAGTGGGGATTGAGAGTCGCGGTTTCACTAGGAGATAATTCTCTCGCGACGATAATCACTTCTTCCGAAATGTTTTTCAGCGGATTTTCGGCCCCGCCCATCAGGTGCTTCAGAATGCACTGTTCGATATCGAACAGATCAGCAGATCTCCAGGCGAAATAATCGTCCGGATTCATCGACTCCAATGTTCTTACAAATGAACGAACAACCTGATGCACAGCCGATTCCGCTGCCAACAGATTACTAGAAATGATGGTGCGAATCTCTTCGACAAACGCCGGGTCCTCAAACAACATGGCGTGGGCACCAAAGATGGCACCGTAGGACGCACCATATTGGTTCGAAAGCGACTTCTGAGTAGCTACCGCTTCCTGAGCAGCCGATTGAATGGCAGCGTCCAGGCGGGCAAGTTCATTGTCGATTTGATGTGCGGGAATTTTTCGAACTGGAATCCGGAAACCATCCGTATCAAGCACCAATGCATGGCCAATAGCCACACCAGGAGAGACCGGTATCCCACGAAGTTTCGTCATTCAGAACCCATTACGATGATTTGGGTAACAGTAAGTTTTCCAGGCCTTCAGTGGAAGGTGACCCCAGAATAGTTGCGAGTATATCGATTGCCTGCAGTGCGTCTTCTCCGTGCACCATCAATTCCAGTTCAGTGCCTTGTTGGGCAGCCAGGGTGATCATACTCATCAGGCTTTTGCCATTCACCACTTTCTCATTTTTGCGTATTTGCACCGTACTTTTCAGCTTCATGGCGACTTTCACGAACACGCTGGCGGGGCGCATGTGCAGGCCGTAAGGGTTTTGCACCTTTACAGTACGTTGCACAAATGGCAGATCCTCAGCTCGCAGTTCATTCATCGTCATAAAAATTACGTTCATTCAAACACTGTCCCTGGTTACCACTAGCATTTAATGAAAAAATATTCATTTTTCAGCAGTTTATCCAGTGAACAGATGAATTGGTTACTCCCAAGGTTCAGGTGTAGACAGAATCACGTTCCAAATTTCTTCCCGCGTATGGGCTGCCAGCAGTTGTGCCAGAAATTCATCACTTTCGGTGGTGCGAACAATCAGTTCCAGGGCTTTTAAGTGCGGGCCAGGAAAGTCTGGCTGAGAGATGAGCAAGAAGACAAAATGAACCGGTTCATCATCAATGCTGTCAAACGGAATCCCAGCGCGGGAGATTCCGATCGTGCCAACAAGGCTTGAAACTTCCTCAAATCGCGTATGTGGAATTGCGACACCACGCCCGATACCCGTAGAACTGAGCTGTTCACGAGCATGCAGTTCGGCAATCACATGATCGATCTGATTTGCTGCAAAACAGCCTGCTTCCTGTAATTTGACCACTAACTCGCGAATTACCCCACTTTTGGTAGTGGCTTCGAGTTCTGGTACGATCGCTTCACGGATCAGAAATTCCTGCATGTCCACTGCTCCGAGTTATCGCACCTAGCCGCGATGATCCTGAACTTTCTCTTTGTACTTGTGAATCTGATGCTGGGCACGATCAATTGCCAGATCCACAGCAACCATCAATTCCTCGTGGTCGCCCAGTGCAACAAAGTCGTGCTTGTGCTCGGCATCCACCTTCACTTCCACTTTCTTTTTGAGCGGTTCACCCAGATCCACCATCACTTCAATCATGGTGATCCGGTTGAAAAAGTGGGTCAACTTTTCGGCTTTCGCTCGAATTTCATCCTGGTGCTCCTGACTTAAATGACCATGGCGGGCTGATACATCTATACGCACGAAACGACGCTCCGAGTAAATAACAACGAAGTTATATAACTGTTTGGCTGATACCCCACTGGGTTGCTGGTGGTACCAATATTCAACAGGTATTCTATCCAATTTTTCACCATGCAGCAATCAAACTGACTGAAAATTGAAGAATTGAAGAGCTGAAATGTCAAAATGGATCGGAGCAATATTGCAAAAGTGAGCAGAATCGCGTTGTGAGTTATGAAAAGATTTCTTTGAGTTCCCAGAAAGTGCTCTAACCCTCATTGTCTGAAATAACGTATCCCAAATAATTCTTTCATTTTCTCAAACCAGGAACTGCTTGATTGCGCCTTTTTGCTCGAGGCGGTTGCGTTGCATCATTAAATCCAGATCGCCGTAATGCTCCATCGGGTTGCCATACGCATTAAGCAGAGTTGTGTACCAGTTACTGAGGGTTTTGTGGCCCTTTTCGCCGTGGAATGGCAGGCGGATATAACGACCGGCAATGTTCAGCCGGGAGTTCTTACCTGTCATGATCACCATGGGTGCTTCATTACTTGGGTTGTGGTGGCCAGCACCAGTTTCTGGCAGGTAAATAATGGTGGTGTTATCAAACATCGTGCCACTGCCTTCCGGAATGGCCTTTAGTTTGGACACCAGGGTTTGAACCTGTTTCATGTGGTAGGTCTTGATGATGTTCCGCAGTTCCCCAGGGCGTCCATCTGCCCCACCGTGCCCGATGGCATGAATGCTGGTGTTCTCATCGTTTTCGGGAAGAGATTGAATCGGCGTACTCAGTGTGTCAATTGTGTATGTGACAGAATTGGTCAGTCCCGAAGCCAGTGCAGCAACAATTACATCAGTAAATGCCACTTGCTTCTGTGGCAAAGTCGCGTCTGCCCCACCGTTATTGTGAACCGCATCGAGCTTGGGGAGATACTTCTTGATCGCATCACCCATGGCGGCAACTTTCTGATTTCGTTCGCGGATAGCATCGAGTGCCATCACCTGGTTGCTGATCTTACGGCGCTCTTCCCCATCCAGTCCTTTCAGCTGGTGGGTCTCTTCCTCACGCAGGAAATCGAGTAATGCTTTATCCGAGGCGACTAACTTCGGGTCTGTTACGGACTTGAAAAGTTCCGTGTAAGCAGTCATCGGATCTGCGTAACAATAGTTTCTTGTCTGTGGGGCAGGGGCAGATTTTCCTGCGACGATACCACTACCAAACTGAGACCCACTGGGGGGTGCCAAAGAGCATTCAATATGACCGAAAGGTGAAGGGAAAAGCCAGCCAAGTTCGAAATCAATGGTCGCACGTTTGATTTTACTCAGTACATCGCGGCCAGCCTGATAAGCACCCATGCAGCCAGAAAACGAATAGTGCCCCCCACCGGAGACCACCATGGAAACTCCCTGCAGGATCGTCATGTTCGCTTTATGCTCTTCCAGCCCACGCAACCAAACTGGCAACTCATGCCTCGCCAGGTCTACTTCAAAGGCACGCTTTTCTGCTTCTAACTTGGCTTCTTTTTCAGAAAAAGTAGGCAGTTGGAAATGTTTGACCAGATTGCCGTTAGACTTTCGAATAAAAACAAAGCGGTGTGGAATGCCACCTGAAGGTGCGGGTGCCGCATGCAAGCTGCTGAATGCAGGAGTCAGTGCCAGGCTGGCGGTTCCGAGTGCAGTCGTGGTAAAAAATTCGCGTCGATTGATGGACATTACGATTAGTCCTTGGGGTTGGGTTTGCGGAAGATAAACGAATCAGAGGTAAGCAGAGAGACAATTACTTCGTCGAAGCTGCCATTGCTGTTTAAGTACGCTTTTTCGGCATCGATCAGGGTTTTTGAATCAGCCAGCGTTTCGTTCCGGCCAAGGAAATAACGAAAGGCATGTCGAATGATTGACTGCCGAACTTTTTCGGACTTGGCCAGTCGTTCTATCAGATCAAACGCATCCTTCACATTACCATCCAGCTTCGGGTCGCCCGTCCCTATGAGAACACCCTGTGGGTTAACTGGCTTGGTTTTGTATTTTGGCAAGTCGGCACCGAAGGTCAGATCTTTCCGGGCTGCATTCCGCCCAGGGGCTGCTTTGATCAGGTTGTCTGGATGTTCCAAGTTTTCTTCGGTACGGAAGCGGCCAAAATCATCGTACTGCTCAAATGGAAAGCCCAGTGGATCCATCTGCTGGTGGCACCGCCAACAATATTCAACACCCGTACGGTCTTCCATCCGTTCACGTAATGTCAGGTGGTGGTCGGGTGGGATCACTGCATCCACTTCAATTGGAACGTCCGGAATGGTGCCTGCAAGCAATTTTTCTCGCACCCACTTCCCACGGTGGATCGGATCAGATTCGAGGTTCATTGAATGTGCCACCAGCCAGGCGGGGTGGGTTAACATCCCCTTACGGTTTGGAATGGTTGCAGGTTGTTGCGTGGGGTAGTCCCAAGTCTGCCAGTCGATGTTCCAGTAACTGGTTACGGCCTCACCCCGCATCTGCTGACCTGTTCTACCAAGTACAGGCCCGCCATTCCAGAAGCCGTATGCCACCCACATGTAGGGCATGCCAGCAGTCTGGCCCGCTCCGAATTGCTGTTCCGCGCTTTTCATGAATCGCTGTAACAGTCCCAGGGTCTTTTTGGCATCTGCTTCACGATATTCTTTCAGTTCTTTGGTACTTTTTGTCTTCAGAAATTCTGCATGAGGTTTCAGATCCTCTGGTTTGAACTTCTGCCATTCCAGATCCTTAAAGTAGTAGTAAGTCCTGCGATAGGAATCCGATGCAGCCTGCATCGATTGGTTGTTACCATTGTGAAAGACATAGAATTTGTCCGTAGTCAACAATTCTGTGAATACGTTTTTATCCTTTTCCAGAATGTGTTCGACTAACAGGTCCGCCTCGTCAATCAGACGAGTGACTACAGCCGACTGACCATTGATGCCAAATCGGGCATCGTCCTTAAATACGGTCATTGCTTTGGGGTAACCAAAAAACTCACGGAAGAAACGCAGCTTTCTGATTGGCTGATTGGTCACACTTGCATTGAGGTTCGCCGCCTGCACCCCTTCATCGATAATGGTCCACTGGTCACGCCGTGCTAACATCCGCCGAACCTCTCTCTCATAATCTTCGCGAGATTTCAGTCGGCCTTCCTCCACAGCTTTGATCAGTTCCGCGTCTGGGCTCGTATCGGTAAGTGCATAAGCCAGTGCATAGCTTGCGTCACGGGGCGACATCATCTGTCTGCCATGTTCATCTGCTTTGCCTTGCCCGAACTCATTTCGGTACATGAATTCAGTCTTCAGGATCAGAGATTCAATCACTTTTGCAATTGCGACCTGAGTCTCTTGCGTTTCTGTGTAGGATTTCATCAATTCGATGTATGTAGCACGCTCGGATTCTGTGGGCTTTCGTTCAAAAATCTTTCCATATAGCTCAACGATAAACGCACCGAGTGTCTCTTCACTTAAGCCACCAGCTATCTGTCGCTGTGCTTTGAAATCTGCATTCCATTCCGACAGGCATTTGTCGATAATCTGCTGGTAGGTATCACCCATTTGTCGGTGCTTCCTGATCGATTGGGTAATTACTTCCATCTCCGCATTGTTTAACGGTTTGTATGCAGGTGCACCGCTTCGGCCTTTGACCTGTCCATAGATCATCTCCCTGTCCCAGTGGTCCCAGAACTGTTTCATCAGAGTGACGCGGTTTTCGATACGGTATTTGCTCACTCCAAACATCACCCAGTCCCGTTCTGCACTGGCAATCACTTTGTCATAAGCGGCACGTTCTGCATCTGTGTAAGGTGACCATGCATCCTGACCTTTCTTGTCTTTCACTGTTTTGGTCAAATCCAGCGTCACTTTGTAAGGCTTGGCCTGGTAGGTGGCGATGCTCTCGAAAATAGAATTCACATCCTCCGCATCCAATCGTTGAAGGAAGCCTGGGTTGGCATTTCGCTTTGCCTGACCCGGTTCGGCTTTCTCACGCGGACCTGGGTAGGGGATATCCAAACGAACAAATTTTGGCAACAGGCCTGCGTGGGCATCTCCGTAGATTTCCTCCAGCAAATGATCCATATAACGGTAGGTAGAAAGAAAACGCTCTCGAGAACGAACAATCTCTCGATGTTCCAGTTCGGTCTTCATAACCGCAAACATGGCTGGGTAGTGCTTTTTCATCGTCGATTCGGACGACATGTGCCATGAAATTCGTTTGGCGTTTCCCAGCATTGTCAACAGTGTGCCACCCGTCACGGCTTCGTGGGCGGAATATCGAACGCCAACCACCTCTGGCAGCAAAAATGGATTGGCGATGGTGCGGCGAAACTGATTCCCCCATTCGGTTTTCACGCTCCAGTGCACGCCACTGTCGCCGGCAACCTGATAATTCCTGCCATAAATTGAACGGGTGGGGTGGTAATCCAATAGGCGGTTCACTTTCTCATTAAAAATGAACTCACTGATCACCCACCTGCGGTCGTGGGTGAATGCAGGCAGGTTGGCGTACTTTCCGGAAAAAAGATCATCGTGATTGACAACGTTTCCGTACTCGAACCGCTGCAATTTTTCTGCCAGTGCTTTGGCAGATTCTCCAGTTAACTGGGTATCCAACCATTTCAGGAGGACTTTTCGTTCAGCATCTGTGGGCTGTTTTGCCTTTGTGGGAGGCATTTCTTCTGTATGAACGGCTTCTTTTGCCTTCGCATACAACTTCTGCTGGTCTACTGGATCAATTGTTTCCAGTGAATCCAGGCGGATTTTTCCGTTCTGTTTGTCTGGGCCGTGGCAAGACACACAATAGGTGCTAAGTACTTGCGTAGCAAGGTCTTTAAGTTCTGTGGGGTCGACTTGGATATCTGTGGTTCTGGCTTGAGTTGGTTTTTTTTCGCGAGTTACTTCCTGTGCCACACTCTGAACAAGAGAAATTAACCACACAGCTAAGAATATACTTCCAATCGCAGCACAGTTTCGCCACTTCATATCGTTGGGTACTCACCAAAGCTAATTTCAAAATTAAACAAATCTCAAGGTAAAACGGACTGATAAAAATTAAAATTTCGTCACAATTAATTCTGATAATGGCAGAATTGAGAAAAAGTTGTTCCGAAAGATCGAAAAGAGAATTGAACAACCATAAATAATGAAAATTTATTAATTTTTAGCCGCATGCAGGCTCGATCGTTGCGGTCATGGAACCTTCCGAACGGTCCAGGAGTGGGTCCGCACCGTAAGCGTGAATTTGCTCCTGTTTTAATTCTGCTACTTCTTTGCTGCCAGTAAAGACAATAACCCGCCCAGTACGATGCACTTCTTCTGCCATCAAAAAGCCTTTTTCCGGCGGATAACCGAACAACTCTAACAGCATTAGAATAACGTATTCAAAAGTATGGTCATCGTCGTTGTGTAAAATGACGTTGTACGGGGGCATTCGCCGCGTGCGTACCTTCTCTTCCACATCAGGCGATGGCAGCGTGGATGGTCCAGCCACAGTTCAGAATACCTCCTTGAGCAGATCAGTCGTCTCGGGTGTCGCCAATGGGCGATAGTTCCAACACCAGTTCTTCACAATACCTTCCAAAGCAAACCAAAGCGATGTCATCAAATTGCGGATGGTTACCAGTGTAATCCGTTACAGCATTAATCACCCGGTTCCCCAATAAACTTGCTTTTTGTGGTTCAGAATCATTCAAAGCAACTCCCAACACCCGATAAACGCCATCTGCTTTGAATCGTTCGCCAGTATTAGGTTGTGCATCTTCGACACCATCAGTATACACTAAAATGCTATCGCCCACGTCCAGTGTCAGTTGAATTGAGCTGAATTGGTGCCCATCAATCCAGCCAATTGGGAAGTTGTTGTGGCCTTTCGGGAACAATGGTTCGATAGTTTTGGTATCAGTCCTCACCAACAGTGGGGAAATGTGTCCCGCGTTGACAATTTCCACAACATTCGTTTCCGGATCTATTAAAAACGCTGCCAATGTAACGTACCTGTCACCCAGGTTGGCATCGATCATCCGCTGGTTCAGTATCGAAATAATCTCGCTAAGATCTTTCCCCTGCAAGGTGGCAACGCGTGCTTCGCCACTGAGACGTGCCATCAGCAAGGCAGCGGGAACTCCCTTACCAGACACATCCCCCAATAAGACAATTTGTCTTCCATCTGGAAGGGCAATAAAGTCGTAATAATCCCCACCCACGGTGCGTGCCGACATATAGTGGGCAAAAAAGTCGTAGCCATTGAGCTGGGGATAACTTTGGGGCAGAAAATTCCGCTGCACACTCGCCGCAGATTTCTGCTCCTCCTCAATTTTCTGCTGGGACAATAATTTTTCGTGTATACGGGCATTTTCCAAAGCAACGGTCGCCTGAACTGCCACGCACGCCAGAAACTTCAGATCGTCCTGGGTGAATTTCTTCGTCCGATCCTGGGTATCCAACTGCACCACTCCCAGTGCGTGATTATCCTGTGTCACCAATGGCACGCACATCACCGATCGAATGCGAAAATCGGCGATCGATTGTGCCATGCCCACGTTAGCATCGGTGGTGGCATCTTCGCTCAAAAAGGATTGGTGCGATTCGAGGCACTTCCGCACAATCGTCCGGCTGAACTGGTCTGCACCATCCATTGGTCGACGCAACTTACAGACTGTGGGTACCAGGTGATTGGATTCATTCAATTCGATGAAGAAGCACCGATCTGCCTGCTTAAAAAGCTTTAATAATTCTTCTGCGATGGTGGGCAATAAATTCTTGATTTCGATCGTTTTGCCCAGCGATGTGGTAATTTCCACCAATGCCCGCAATTTCTCCTGCGGTTGGGATTCCAGCAACTGTTTCGAGCTAAGTCTGTCCAGCTTTGCTTCAATGGTGCTCTGTGTAGTGTCATCTGGCTCTTCAAATGGCCGCATGTTGCCAATTTTGGAACCAGTCAGCGTATCCGTGGGGTACTTTTGTTCGTCGATGTAATGGAACAGAAAATCACAAATTTTCACGCGGTCGCCTTCTTTCAGTTCCGGAGACCTCCCCACCACTTTCTGGTTGTTTAAAAACGTGAAATTTCGGCTGTTGAGATCCTCAATAAAAAACTTGCCATTTTCGCCAATGACCTGGGCATGTTCTCGGCTGACGGCACTGATCGGCAAAACGATTTTGCACCGATCCGGGCTTCTGCCGATAAGGACCGGTTCGGTTCCCAAATCGTAGCTTCGACCCGATTCTGTGCCGTCTGGGGTTTTCACTAGTACTAACTTGGGCATGCTCCACCCTTCAAAATGATTCTGCGTTGTGGCTATTTTATCTGATAGTTAATGCCAGTGCAATCGTCGGAATTCAATAATTGTGCCTTTGAACATCTTTTCTACCACCTAAAATGACGAAACGCTGCATGATCAACCGATTCAAACAAGGAAGCATTCCAATGAAAGTAGCCCCAAAATACTTCTCATTTCATTTGTTGGTGCTGATTACCTTTCTGTGCGTTGGCTGCAGCAAAGACGAAAAACCGGTACCGAAGGCGCAAGGGAACAATGCCACACCTGCGATAGTGAAACCGCCAGAAACTCTTGCCACGCAAGACTTATCGCCGTTTGGCATTCGGGCAGACATCCAGGTACCTGAAGGCTGCCGATTCCGCCGACCAGCACAAGGCAAAGTGGTGGGTGAAATACCCAGAAGTGCTTTTCAGTTTGAAATTATCCCCTCTCAAATGGCACTGGATGATTTTCTGGCGCCATTAAAAGAACAAGGGGCAACCTGGGAAACTTTGGGAGATATTGCCCGTGGCAAAATAAAACAAGGCGATGCTGAATCACATTTTGTTGTAATGACGAAAAAAATTGGCGAACAGCAGTTCCTGCTGACTTCACCCATTCAACAGAAGCTCGTTGACCTGGAAAACTGCGACCGAATCGAACGCTCACTGAAGACGATGGTCCAAACTGACACCCACCGCCAGGCAGAAGCAGCAGCACAGAAAAAACTGATGGACTTATTCGCACAGGGCGTGGTTATTCAGCCGGGGTCGCGTGGTTTATTAATGCGAATGCCACAGAAAGCAATACCCACAGCCAGTCTGGACGAATTATCGATGCTCAGCGGTGTAGTAGAACTGGAAATTCTGGAAAACGATTGGTTAACACCTGAAATATTCACCAAACTTGCCGCCATTCCGGGTCTGTTGGAATTATCGGCTACAGGCGCGACGTTTGATGATAATTGCCTGACTGCATTTGTCGGTGCGAAGCACCTGGAAACATTAAAACTTTATCATACTTCGGTTTCCGATAACGGCTTTTTGGGCTTCATGCCCAAGACGGCTACTCTGAAAACCATTCAAGTGACGAATCGTGAACAAGAAGGCAAAATTACCGGAACTGGTTTTGTTCCCCCAGCCGATTCTGAGTTGACCCAACTGTGGCTCCCGAACCAACCGATTACTGAAGCGGGTCTGAAAGCAATTGGCAAAATTTACTCGTTACAACAGCTTACGGTACAGGGGAAAGGGTTAACCGATGCAGGTTTCAAAGAATTGGTAACACTGCGAGAACTAACCCACATGCACATCAGCAATACCAGTATGACCGATGCCTCCTGGACATCGGTGGGCTGGTTCCGCAATTTGCAATCATTAGTGATTGACGGTTCCAAAATGCGTGGCAACAATACCAGCCCACTCACTGGCCTCGTTGAATTGCAGAATCTCTCCGTGATGCGATCACCAGTTGGGGATCAATTTCTATCTCCCCTAAAGGGAATGAATCTGCTGCGTCTGGATTTATCATTTACAGATATTTCTGACAAAGGTCTGACAACACTGGGAAATTTGGTAACTTTGCAGCATCTGGCATTACCTGGCACTCGCTGTACCGATGGTGCGTTTGCTTCGATCTCACAATTGCCGAACCTCACCCACCTCAACATGCATACGACGGGGATCTCGGGGGCCAGTTCCGATGTTCTGGAAAACTGTAAGTTATTAACCAAGTTGAACTTAGAGAATACGTTGCTCTCTGGCGACGGCCTGAAATCGCTTGCGAAAGTGGGGTCCCTGAGCGAAGTGCAATTTAGCGACACGGCTTTGAAGGACGATGATGTGCCCACCCTTGCAGAAATGAAAAACCTTTCATACATTACCTTGGCCAACACCGACATTAGTGAAGCAGGCTTTAAAGCACTGGCCGCAAAACGAAACGATTTATCGGTATTGAAGGGTGAAGAAGAGCCTGTTTCGGAAAAACCTGAAGTAAAAATCCTGCAGCCTGTGGATCAACTTCCAGTTGCTGATGTAAAGCAAATCCTTGAAAAGTATTCACCAAGGGTGCTGCGTCAGAACAACCTTGCCAGCGGGGAGCTAACCAGCCTGGACTTTACTGGTGCCAATATCACAGATCTGGAATTGGCCCACCTGCGTGGACAGAAAGAATTGAAAAAACTGGTGCTCAATCGGTGTCAGAAAATTACCGATTCTGGCATTTTCTACCTGCAGAAATTACCAAAACTCGAAGAAATCTCTCTCAACGACAGTTCTGTTTCTGAAGGTTGCCTGCAAATACTGGCAAAGATCCCCACGTTAGAAGCAATTTCGCTGGGTAACACGGAAGTTCGTGGTTCCAGAATTAACGATCTGTTGTCATTACAAAAACTTCACACCTTAGACTGTCTGGTAGTTGCGGAACCCCATGCAGCGCTACAAAATCTTTCCAAGCTTCCCAAATTGACCAATCTGCCCCGCCTTGGCAGTGGCTTCAACAATCGGGATATTGCAGCACTCGCCAGGTTAACGAATATCGAAAAACTGGTGATACAATCCAATCAGGTGATTGATGGTGCGTTGGCCCCACTATCGGAATGCAAAAACCTGAAAGACGTTGTACTGCAGTCGGATTCTCTCACTGATGGTGCACTCGTTTTCCTGCAACAACTACCCAAGTTGAAATCGCTGGAACTGGCAGGTGGCCGACTGACCGATCAAGCATTGAAAAACATTAAGAATATTTCATCCTTAGAACGACTCAATCTGGCGGGATTCGAAGTTACTAACGCCAGTTTGACAAATTTGACCAATTTATCCCACCTGATTTCATTGAATCTGCGTGACACTGGGGTAAGTGATGCAGGTTTAAGCTACCTGGGTGCTCTTGTGGAACTGGAAGAATTGGATCTGGCAAACACAAAAGTGACTGACAAAGGGTTGCGATTTTTAAATCAGTGCGTTGAACTTCGTCGACTCGACCTGACGAACACTGCAGTCAATGGAAAAGGATTCGGTGAACTCATTGAACTTTCACGATTACGCAGGTTGTTCCTGGCGAATACACAGATCAATGATGATGGCATGATCGAATTAGGCAAACTGGTTTCTCTGGAAGAATTGCACGTTAATGGCACCCAAGTGACCGACACGGGGATTAAAAAAATCTCATTTCTGAAAGCCCTCGCCTACCTGAACCTGGACAATCTGCCAAAAATCACTGATGCTGCAGTGCCAGCGTTTGCTGAACTTCGATCGCTTACGCGTGTGTCAGTGGTAAATACGGCTATCACGATTAAAGGGGTTTCGGAACTGCAAAAAAATCCGCGGCTCGAAGTTATTTCAAAATAAAATCGCACAATATTGTGAAAAATTGTTGGGTTTAGCGCACAAAAATATACACAAGCACACACACTAAAAGGATATTTGAAGCACTTGGAGCAAAATTTTGCCACTTTCGATACAGCACAACTAACCCAACTGGAACATGGTGGGCTGCTTCCCCTACCCGACTCTGTGGGCAAAATACTGGCACAACAGTTTTCGCAACCGCTGCACGAACTGCCGCAAGGGAGAATTCGTGCGAAAGGTTTGTCTTACGACCCGAAAACTGGTACGGTGCGTGGCACGCCGATACCATTCGAATCGGAACAGGTTGATCTGCTCCACCAGATTAGTCAGCAAATGATTGAAATAGTGCACAAACTGTTGCCCGCATACGCGGCAGAGATCATTCCTGACCGACTTACTTGGCAAACTCATGAAGTTGCCAATGCCCCGCACCGCACTAATGCCCGCGATGATCTCTACCACGTCGACAATTTCCCAACCCGACCGAGCCGCGGGATGCGAATTTTGAGATTCTGCCTGAATTTCGACACCGATGTTCGTGTTTTTGCAGTTTCAGAACCTTTTCGAAAGCTCATTGAGTTCTATCGAAACCCACTGAAACAGGCACTCAAACAATCTAACAATCTTTCGAATATCAACTCTCCATGGTGGCACTTTGGCAAGAATCGAGATACGAATCCCAGTGATTACGACCTGGTGATGGGCAAAATCCACCACTGGATGAAGGCCGATTTACATTTTCAGGATCGCTGCAAGAAATATTTACATCGTTTCTCCGCCCACGAAGGCTGGTTGTTCTTCAGCGATGGCACTGCATACGCCCATTTACGTGGCAAGAGGTTGCTGGATCACAGTTTTTTTGTCCCACAACGGTGTCTGGTTGCCCCACAGTGCAGCCCACTGGCACTGCTGGAAGCTTGTCACACCCAGGAAGCTTAGTTCGGTTGGTCAGATTTGATGCCAATACAGCCACATTACATACAATTTGAGAAAACACCATCACGCAGGGCCAAATGACGGACTCCAGCCAGCCACAACTGAAATACAAGCGCGTACTCCTCAAGATGAGCGGGGAGGCACTTGGGTTTCCTGGCCAGAGTGGCATCAGTCTCGATGAAACGATGTCAATCGCCCAGCAGGTGAAAACCGTTGTCGACATGGGTGTTGAACTGGCTATTGTAGTAGGTGGGGGCAACATTTTACGTGGGGCACAATTTTCCGCCCGTGGCGATCTGATTGACCACCCCACCGCTGACTATATGGGAATGTTAGCCACGATCATGAACGGGATGGCACTGCAGGAAGTTCTGGAAAAAAACGGCGTTGAAACCCGCTTATTAACCTCCCTGCGTGTAGATAACGTAGCAGAGTACTTTGTTCGGCGACGGGCCTTACGCCACCTGTTTAAGAAACGGGTAGTAATCCTTGCTGGTGGGACAGGCAATACGGGTGTCACCACTGATACCGCAGCTGCCCTGCGTGCGGTGGAATTGGAATGCGATATTGTGCTGAAAGCCACAAAAGTCGACGGGATTTATTCAGAAGATCCTGAAAAAAATCCCCACGCTATTTTCTACCCACGCCTGACTTTTAGTGAAGTGATCGAACAGAGATTGAAGGTGATGGATGCTCAGGCATTTTCCACCTGCTCCGAAAAGGATGTTCCAATCCTGGTATTTAATTTCAAACGCCCAGGTAATATTGAACGCGCCGTCACTGGCCAGCAAGTGGGTACACTTGTTTCGACGAAATAATCAACCAAAACGTGGAAAGGATGAACCATGAATACCGAACAAGCGTTGAAAGATGCAAGGGACCGGATGGATAAGGCACTCGATGTGCTGAAAAACGAATTGAAAGGCCTGCGAACTGGACGAGCTTCTCCCGCACTGCTGGATGCACTGCGAGTGGAATACTATGGTCAGCAAACCCCCATCAAACAGCTTGCTGCAGTGACCGCACCAGAAGCACAACAATTGCTGATTAAACCTTTTGATGTGGCAGCATTGAAGGATATCGAGAAGGCTATCCGTTCCAGCGACCTTGGGCTGGCACCGGATAATGATGGTAAGGTGATTCGCCTGAAAATCCCACCGATGTCTGGTGAGCAACGCACCAAAATGGTCAAAAAAGTAAAAGAATTAGCGGAAGCTGCAAAAGTATCCTGCCGCAATATCCGACGAGATTCCAACAAGGTTGTTGAAACGGCAGAGAAAGACAAAATCATCTCCGAAGACGAATCCAAAAAGACCAAAGACAAGATTCAAGACGTTTTGAAGCAGTATGAAGGCAAAGTTGATGAAGTGGCTACTGCCAAAACGAAAGAAATTCAGGAAGGCTAAGCATTCCTCGCTCAAAAAACTAACGACTGATTGATTTTTAACAATCTTCAAAGATTACTGGCTTTCTCATAATATTTATGCGCACCCTCAAAGAACTATCCCAATTGTTCCCGAATCATCGGGAACAGGGGCTGAACAACCAACAAGTAACTCTCAGCAAAGAACAGTTTGGAAGCAATCGACTGACTCCACTTCCACAGGAACCGCTTTGGCGCAAATTTCTAAGCAAGTTTGATGATGCCATCATCAAAATTCTGCTGGGAGCAACTCTGCTGAAAACGGTAGTCGATCTGTTTGAAGCCAAAGGTCCTTACGGCTGGATCGGCCTGGGCCTGGTACTGGTAACCTTCATTTTAGCGTTTGCGTTAAAGCTACGGGAATGGCTACCTTCTTTGATGTTTGCGGTTGCCATCATTCTGGTGGGAATCAGCATGACAACGCAACATCCATCCTTTGAAGGACTTGCGGTGATGATTGCTGTGGTTTTAGCCACGGGAGTTGCATTTGCCAGTGAATACAAAAGCGATCGGGAATTCGAAATCCTGAATTCGCAAAAAGAAACGCTGAAAGCAAAAGTGTTCCGCGATGGTGAAATCCACCTTGTCCCGCTGGAAGAGGTGGTTACTGGTGATCTTGTTCAATTGGAAATGGGAGACGAAATCCCCGCAGATGGTCGAATCGTACTTTCTACGGAATTGATGATTGACCAATCTTTGATGACTGGAGAATCAGAACCAGTTCGGAAACTGGTTGGCGGCGAAGAAGAAACAGTCGAAGGGCCTGATCAGGCTGCATGTGTCTACCGCGGTACCCAGGTGATTGATGGTTCAGGGGCAATGGTTGTTGCAACTGTTGGCGATGAAACGATGATCGGGCAGATTGCCAAGCGTTTGTCGGCGGATACGGGAGATGAAGACGAGTCGGAAGATCCCACAAAAACGGAAGAAAAGCGAATTCAACAGAAACTGACGCTATCGAAAGAAGAAACCCCTCTGCAGCAAAAATTAAGCAAACTTGCCCAACAGATCAGCATGGTGGGCTATATTGCCGCCATTGCAATTTTTGTTGCCCTGCTCTTCCGTGGGATTTTTGTTCTCGATGAAATCCGCTTTTTTGCCCACGATGGCATTTCGCAGGCACAGGCGATACGCACCAGCATTGGCCACCTGCTGGATTATTTTGTCTACATGGTCATCATTATTGTGGTGGCGGTGCCAGAAGGTTTGCCAGTCAGCGTGACAGTTTCTCTGGCAATGGCGATGCGGAAAATGACCCGCGCCAACAGTCTTGTGAGACAACTCGTTGCCTGTGAAACAATTGGCAGTGCCACCGTGATCTGTTCAGACAAAACCGGCACCCTTACCCAAAATAAAATGCTGGTTGACCGACTGGGGGTAGGCCTGTCAACATACGATCGCTCCAATGAATGGCCAAAACCCGCCGAAAGTCTGCAGTCTCCCACCGATTGGATTGCGTTCAACAGTATGGTCAATTCCACTGCCAACCTGGAACACACCAGCGAGAAGACACTGGTTATTGGTAACTCTACGGAAGGCTCACTACTGCAATGGGCTGCAGAATTTAACTTGCATTACCTGCAAACACGCAGAAAACACCCCCTTTTCTACCAGTTGCATTTTTCCAGTGATCGCAAACGGATGAGTTCCGTTGTGGGTGTGGGCAATCATTCCGTATTGCTTGTCAAAGGTGCACCAGAAATGGTTCTGGAATTATGTACGCAACGCACCGATGAGCGTGGAAACGTAGTAGCTCTAACAGACTCTGACAAAAATACGATTGTACAACAATTAAAGGATGCTGCTGGCAAAGCGATGCGGACACTGGCATTCGCCCACCGACCGCTGGAAGTGGGAACGCCCGCCGATCAGGATACTCTCCACGAACAGCGGGAAAAGCTGGAAACAAACCTAATTTTTGATGGTTTTGTTGCAATCCGCGACCCACTGCGTCCGGACGTCCGACGATCCATTGATGAATGTCGGGGGGCAGGCATCAATGTCATCATGATCACTGGCGATAATATTGAAACCGCCAACGCCATTGGCAAAGATATCGGCCTATTAGATCAGGAAGGTACGATCTCAATCACTTCAACCGAATTCAACCAGATGACGGACGAAGAAGTGACAGCAAAACTGGGGCAAATCCGGATTCTGGCACGTGCAAGACCGCTCGACAAATACCGGATGGTTCGATTGCTGCAGGAACAGAAAGAAGTGGTTGCTGTTACTGGCGATGGCACGAATGATGCACCTGCTTTGAAGAAGGCCGATGTGGGTCTTGCCATGGGGATCGCTGGAACCGAAGTGGCGAAAGAAGCCAGCAAAATTGTACTACTGGACGACTCGTTTGCAACAATCGTCAAAGCGGTTCACTGGGGCCGTGCACTATACGAAAATATTCAGCGATTTATCCAGTTCCAGTTAACGATCAATGTCTCTGCTCTGTTAATCGCATTTTTGGGCCCATTCCTTGGTGTTACCCCGCCATTTACAGTGCTGCAATTGCTCTGGATTAACGTTATTATGGACACTTTCGCAGCAATCGCACTCTGCTCCGAACCGCCACGTGCTGGGCTAATGAAAATGAAGCCGAAACGGCGGGATGAAAGCATTGTAACCGGCTCAATGTTTGTTGGGATTCTCAGTACTGCAGGATTCTTCCTTGTAGTGATGCTGGCCATGTTGTTGGCAATGAAATCCGGCTTCCTTGGCGAAGGGAGTGGGCCGAATCCGGATCGCTGGGCTTTCGATCCATTGAATATTCGACAGGTAAGCCTCTTTTTCACTCTGTATGTGATGTTCCAGGTATGGAATGAGATCAACTGTCGTTCTTTGACACCAGATGTCAGCGGGTTCGTTGGCTTATTCAAGAATCAAGTATTCCTCGGAATCCTGGGAGCCACAGTCATTGGCCAGATCCTGATCGTCAGTTTTGGTGGCAAAATATTCTCCGTGGAACCTTTGTCTCTGCTCGATTGGTTGTTACTGACATTGGCAGCCAGTTCAGTCTTGCTTTTCGGAGAAATTGTGCGAAGGATTCGAATGAAGGTTGGCAAATAGGAAGATCATCATGAGAACTGTTTATCAATTTGCCAGTGCCGGACAGTTGATTTTTGGCAATAACTCTCTGTTGCAATTGAACGAAGTAATTCAGCAGTTAGGTATTCGCAAAATCATGTTGATTACCGACCCGATCCTGGAACAGATTGGGATGTCCAAAAAGGTAATCAGTGCTACGGGTACTAAAGTACTATCATTTACGGAAAGTGAACCAGAACCATCGTTATCGATGGTCAGGAAAGCGGCAGAACTAGCCATAAAAGAACAGCCGGACGCGCTGATTGCGCTTGGTGGTGGCAGCAATATTGACGCAACCAAATTGGTGGGAATCATTTTGCAGCATGGCGGCGACCCACGTGACTATGTGGGGGAACATCGTGTTCCAGGGCCAATCGTACCATTAATCGCGATTCCTACAACAGCAGGCACCGGAAGCGAAGTATCGCAGGCAGCGGTGTTTACGGATACGGAGCGTCAGCTGAAAGTCAGTTGTCTCAGCCCATATCTGCGACCAAAAATTGCAATTGTCGATCCCCTGCTGACGTACAGTTGCCCCCCCAAAGTAACCGCAGATAGCGGTATTGACGCTCTGACGCACGCCATCGAAGCATATACTGCCATCGATAATGCTGATTACCCACTTCCCCCGAATGAACGATCAACTTATCAGGGAAAAAATCCTATTGCAGATATGTATGCAGAAAAAACGATTCATCTTGTCAGCCATTATCTGGTGCGTGCATATCGTGACCCAAATGATGCAGAAGCTCGCGAAGGGATGGCACTGGCAGCTACAATGGGTGGGCTGGCTTTTTCGAATGCGGGTGTCGCATTGGTGCACGCCATGGAATACCCTGTTGGGGCAGCAGTTCATGTCTCCCATGGTGCTGGAAACGGATTATTGCTCCCCTACATCATGCAATACAACCTGCCTGTCCGTCAACAAGCCTTTCAAAAAATTGCTGGATTGATGGGTGTCTCTGGTGTGGGCAAAGACGGTGTGTCCGCAGCACTCAGGGCCATCGATGCAGTCAGAGAGCTGCGTAAAGCAATTGATATCCCGGAACGGCTGCGTGACTTGGGGGTGAAACAGAGTCAATTAGCAGAATTTGCTGTCAAAGCCCACTCTTTTACACGTCTGATGCGGGTTAATCCACAGTTCCCGACAGTGGCTGAAATAGAGCAGATCTATCAAGCAGCCTGGTAATCCGCTGGCCACGATACGTGAAGATTCGAAGTGGACCTGGAATCAGCAAGCCGTTCTGGCTATCAAAAATAACAGGTTGATTATGAAATGAGAACACTTCATGAAAATTGTAACATGTCTTTTGCTATGTACTCTAGCGATATTCCCTGCAGCAGCCGAAGATCAGCCAATTTCCCGAATTGCGTTCGGCTCATGTGCCAGCCAGGACCGCCCGCTGCCAATTTTTGATCGCATGGTGGAATTAAAACCAGAAATCTATCTTGCGTTAGGGGATAACATTTATGCTGACACCACAGATATGGCGGTGATGAAGTCCAAATACGATAAACTGGCAGACACGGATCAATGGAAGAAATTGAAAGCGACTTGCCCAATTCTGGCAACATGGGACGACCATGACCTGGGCCGGGACGATGCAGGTGAAGACTATCCAAAACGTGAAGAATCACAGGAATTATTTCTGGACTTCTTCGGTGTTGCAAAAGACGATCCTGTGCGAAAGCAGCGTGGGATTTATACTGCAAAAATCGTCGGGCCAGAAAATCAGCGTGTCCAGTTCATCATGCTGGATTGTCGCTATTTCCGAAGCAATCTGGAAAAAGGTCCCAGACTACCAGGTAGCAGAGTTGAACCTTACATTCCCAACACGGCACCCGAAGCGACCATGTTAGGTGAAGAGCAATGGAAATGGCTGGAGGAACAATTGCAGAAGCCTGCGGAACTTAGAATCATTTCATCGAGCATCCAGGTAATATCCGAAGAACATCCCTACGAAAAATGGGCAAATATCCCGAAAGAACGCCAACGACTTTATAATTTGATCGTAAAAACCAAAGCTCGTGGCGTCGTACTGTTAAGTGGTGATCGGCACCTGGCTGACATTTCCATGCGGGACGACTTGATTGGATATCCTTTATATGATCTCACATCAAGTGGACTGAATCAGGGCAGTAAAGTCTGGCGAGCACCAGAACCCAACAAATTCCGTGTTGGCGGCATGCCGCACGGTGACAATTTTGGCTTGATTGAGATCGACTGGAAAAGCCGGCTGATTTCGATGCAATTGCGAGATGTCGACGGCGAAATTGCTGTCAAAGACAAGATCAAGATCGATTTGCTTGTCCCGCCTGGTACTATTGTAAAAGCAGACCCACTGCCACACACACCTGGAGAAGGAGCAATTTCCCCACGTGATGCCCGGTCCAGTGTAGGTCAGGAAGTAGTTGTGGAAATGAAAGTGCAATCTGCTGGACAATCCGCAACAAGAATGTTTTTAAACTCAGAAAAGGATTTTCGAGACAAACTGAATTTCGCAGTCGTGCTTGGGAAAGAAGCTTTCACCGGTACTTACGAAAAAGCCACGACAGCGACCTTTCAAGATCAGATCATTCGAGTAACCGGCAAAGTAAGCACATTCCGTGGGGAAGCTCAAATCGTAATCACTGACGCAAAGCAACTGGAAATTCTCAAGAAATAATTTCCCTGAATTAGCCACTCCGAGAAGCATTCGAAATTTACGCACTTATGCTAAAATAACCGCAATAGTTTGCAGGAGCTATCCATTGCGTGTACAAACGGAATGCCCACACTGTCTCAGTCGTTTTCAAGTAGAAAATACTTTACTAGAACAGCAGATCCGCTGTCCTGAGTGCGACGAGCTGTTTTTGGTAGCTGACATCAATCTACCCCAGCATGCATCGAATAACATTTCTAATGGAACCGCAGATTATCCTCCTGAAGAAGTAATGTGGCAGGAAAACCTTCCAAATCATCCTGCAGAAGAAATTGAATGGGGTGAAGATGTTGATTTTCGTCTAAATCAGGAACAGATAAACGATCAACCAATTTCCCAGTCCAATTTAACGGTGGTGTCATCAAAGAAACCTCCATGCAAACGTAGGGGAGGCAAATTGATCCTTTTTCTGCTGTTGTTGTTAGTTTTCGGTGGTCTGGGTACAGCAGGATACTTTTTTCAACGCTATCAGAAATTCGCACCGGAAAGACTATGGCAGGATGCAACCAAAGCATATGAAGATGGAAATTTTGAAAATGCCGCAAGACAATTTCAGTTGTTTGCAACCACTTATCCGAACGATATTCGCACAATTGAAGCAGAATTCTTTTCTGAATTATGCGGACTACGATCAACTGTAGGATCGGTTCTTACACGCAACGAACCGCAAAACGCCATCGAAAGGTGGGGGAAATTTCGACAATTTGTTTCCAATGACAGCTATCGCACACTGGCTACACCAGATCGGTTTGGGCTGGATATCTGGCAAACAGGTACCAAATTGACTGAGGATTTGCTTGGGAAAGCTAACGATGACTTTCGTCTTGAGGATCCGCAGCAGGCGGAAAAATGGCTTGAAACAATTGATGAATTATTGCAGGAATTAGATCGTTATCGACCCACCTCTGCATTGGCACCTGAGCAATTGACAATCGATCGAGCAGATTTGAAACGAAAAATTCTGGTTGCACGAGATCGACTGAAAACAATGGATGAACTGCGGCAGATGCTTGCAATGCCTGATGATGCGAAAATTTTTGCTGCTCGTAAAGTATTGAAAGCACGAGGGCTGGAAACTGATTCTGCTGCACAGGGACTTGTTCAGCAGGCAGAACAGCAAATTCAGCAAGCTGCGAATTTTCTTGAAATCATCCCCCCTTTGCCAGCAACCAAATGGCCATATCCGCAGCAAAATGTCATTGCAGTTGCTCCCTATGTCGACACGATGCAACAACGCGTCTTACAAGGGAAGGCAGCCATTTTTACCACAATTGTAGCTGGAGTCTTTTATGCATTCGATGAATCAAATGGCCGCTTACTGTGGTACAGACAGGTGGGTCGCGACGCACTATCGGAACATCTGATCATTACCTCTAACGGTTCCGAGCCAGATCGCGTTGCATTATATAGTGTCTTTAACGGGAAATATCACTTTACTGTGCACCAGTTAAATACTGGTGAAATGATTTGGCATCATGTGCTCCCAACTCAACCAGCAGGATGTGCAGTTGCTTGGGAAAATAATACTCTTTATGTGCCACTTGGGGATGATGAAGGAACAGTATTTCAATTCGACCAGTCTTCAGGAGACCATTTAGGCAAGATACGCGTTGGCAGAAAAATTGGAACTGGACTGACACTTCACCCAACTGCTTCCTTACTCATCGTATCAGCGGAAGCAAATGCGATCTATCTGTTTCACTTAAGACGCAATCACGACCAAGTAGCACCGATCAAGCCCGTATTCGTCGGAGCAATTACCACGGGACATAACTCAGGACAAATCCTGCATCCACCAACTGTGATTGATTGGAAACATGAAAAAGGGGATCAGAGTTATTTGCAAGTAGCATTCTCTCGTGGATTATCGTCATCAACAGTGATATTCTATGCACTGAACAAAGTCCTAGAAGAATGGGTACCACCAGTACCAGTTCATGAAATACCATGTTTGGGCTGGATAACTGAACCTCCGGTATTTGATGGCGAAACATTATTTGTCTGTACAGACCATGGCCAGGTTCAACTATTTGGAATGAACATGCCTGGCAATCAGGATCGGGCAATCTATTTATTGAAAACTCTGGAAAATTATCATGATACTGAAATGCCAATAGGTGCTTATGTCAATCAGAATGCGGAGCGACTATGGTATCTGGTAGATGGACATTTAGTCCAGCAGCAATATCGCTTGACTTTTGATAATGGACTGCAATTATTAAAAACAGAGCATCATACTTTGATCGGAGATCCCCTGCAACGAGTGCAGACGGGGAGCCGCCAGGAAAGCGTATTTCTTGTAACTCAGCGGGATGGAGCAGTCTACGCGGGATGCTATTTGACCAGCAATGGTCAACTTCTCTGGCAGCGGCAATTAGCACCGAGTTTACAAGAGCTGGTCGTTCAAAAAGATCGAATTGCAGTGATTGATCTGCATGGAAGTGTACACGAAATTGATCTTCGATCGATGGCAAATCCTGCTATCTATCAAACAAGCCGCGAGTTGACTGCACTTGCAGACGGCTTTGAATTATTGGGAGATGTGGCTTATAGTAGCGAAGACAAGTTATCAATGCTGCTCCATCAGCAAAATGCAAGCAAACATCGTGTGTTGTGGAGAACACTTTACCAGAATCAATTAACTACAAATATTATAGATCTACCAGCGGCACCAGCGGGACGAGCAGTATACTACCAAGACAACTGGATCATACCACTTGCTAATGGTCTTTTGTATCGCTGGAATAAAATCGATGATGAAACATTGATCGAAGGACCTCGCTGGCGAATCACTAATTCCGAGAACAACCATACATGTATCTTGACAGCAAGCGATGAGAATCTGCTTTCGACAACTGCCACAGATATCAGTTGTTGGAGTTGGGAAGCTAATAAATCAACATTTCGACTAAAATCGAAGTTAAACCTTTCCAGTTCCTTAAAAGTCCCCCCCGTATATTTGTCAACACAAACCCCTTGTTTGCAGTTACAGTACGAAAATGGTGTTATTGAATCTCGGAATGCCAACGATTTATCACTTGCACCCATTGCTCGCTGGGATACAGGAAAGCTGAGCAAAGGCCCCTGGGCTGGTCAAGAATTCGCAGGTCATTTTCTCAATGAACGTAGTTCAGCATTTTTTATCTTTATGAATGAGAAAACTGTTTCGTGTTATTCATTGGATGATCCTGAAAAGATATGGTCCTGGCAATGCAAACATGTAATCGCAAAAGTCATTCTGATGGATACCTCACTAGCCGTTACTGATGAAAATAACACCATCAACATTCTGGATCTTGAAAGTGGCCAGCAAGCTTACCAGCCTTTAAATTCCATTTCCGGATCTGGAATCGATAAAATGGTTATCCTTCCGACAGGGGTATTGTTAATGATCAATTCTGATGGATTGATCAGACAATACAGATTGCAAAACGCGCGATAGCTCAGGCGTCTTTTCAATTAAGAAACTGTTTCTGTCAATGCTTTCACATCATCTAAATTGAGACCTACAGAATGGTCAAATAAATAATGTATCTCCCCAGATGCAACATCGTACACTGCACCAACAATCGCAATCTTACCTTCGTTAACCAATTCTTTTAGTTTGATGCTCATTTCCAGGATACGCTGGATCGAATGGCGCACATTCTTTGTTGCCACTTCATTTGCATAATCCTGAATTTGAGACGGATTTTTTTTATGAATTGTACTGCACACATGCCTATCGATTGAATGAGATATTTCTTGAATTAATGGATCAATCAGTTGACAACCTGTGTCTTCGGCAATCGTACGTTCTTTACATACATACTCTACTGCTGCTCCGACAGCACCACAACGCGTATGACCCATGACCATGATCAGTTTCGCTCCTGCAATTGCACAAGCGTATTCAATGCTACCCACTAAACCCGTACTGGTAACATTGCCAGCAATTCTTGCACTGAAAACATCGCCAATACCTAGATCAAAAACCAGTTCTACAGGAGCACGGGAATCAATACAGCTTAAAATCACTGCCATGGGACTTTGCCTCGCAGCAGTAGAATTGATTTGTCGATTATAGTCGCGTTCAAGCGATCGACCCAGCCGAAATCGCTTATTTCCTTCAATCAGGTAACGCAGAACTTTTTCTGGTGTTAATTGTTCCTGGAGTTCTCTCGTTGTATAGTCGACATACTGAATCTCATCCTGTAACTGATACTTATCTCGAAAACCTTTCAGACTCACCTGAATATTATAAATTGGCGCAGTTTCTGCTTTGAAATCTTTGATCAAACTCAAAACATCCGGATCGATATAATCTGTATTCCGTCCATCTAACAATATGTGGGATCCTGGTTTCGCAGAGCGTAAGACATTTTCCAGTGCAGCTCGATTCAAGAAACTGACCTGATTTGCAAGTTCGATGTGCAGGACATCTCCACCAACATGGCGTTCAACATATCTTCGTATAGGGCGACGCATATTGCTGTTAAGAACAAAGAAAACACTAACAATCAGACCAATAACAATCCCGATCAGTAAGTCTGAAATAACGATTGCCAGTAAAGTAATGATAAATGGGAAAAATTGATAGAACCCATCTTTCCACATCTGTTTCATCAGATTGATACTGACCAGTTTAAAACCTGTCATCAATAATATTGCCGCTAAGCAGGAAAGCGGGATAAAGTTCAGATAAACTGGTAGCAACATCACACATCCAAGCAGCAATACACCATGAATCACCGCTGAAAGTTTCGTCTCTGAGCCAGCATTGATATTCACCGAGCCACGAATAATTACTGATGTAACTGGCAGACCTCCGATCAGTCCACATGTCATGTTCCCAACCCCCTGCGCAAACAGTTCCCTGCTAGCAGGGGATGTTCGCTGCTTTTTATCCAGACGATCAACCGCCTCCAGATTTAACAGAGTCTCTAACGAAGCAACGATTGCAATGGTGATCGCAGTAATATAAACTGCCTCGTTGCTCAACTGCTTAAAATCTGGCATCGTAAAAAACCCCAAAAACTGCATGGGGTTTTCAGCAACGGGTACCTGAACCATAAATCGGTCAGGATTGGACAGCACCCAATCTCCGCCCAAGGTTCGAAAAATCTGGGAAACGATCACTCCAAAAACAACTACCAATAGTGGCGCTGGAACGAGCGATTTCTTCAATACTTTAATCTTGTCCCAAACAATCAGAAACGCCATGGATAACAAGCCGACGACAAGAGCGCCTAAGTGAATTTCACCAATGAAAATGTGCTTCATTTCGATGATAATATTTGGGGCACTTACTTCAGTGCTTTTCATGTCATGGCCCAGCAGGTAAGGGAGTTGTTTCAAGATCAGGATTACGCCAATTGCAGCCAATAATCCTTTGATAACACTGGACGGGAAAAACGAGGATAGAATGCCTGCTTTTGCAATCCCCATGCCAATCTGAATAATGCCAGCAATAAATACTGCCAGTAAAAATGTGTTAAACGATCCCAAGCTAGTGATCTGTGCAGCGACAATTGCTGTTAATCCAGCGGCAGGCCCAGTTACACTGGTTTGTGATCCACTGAGCAATCCAACAAGGATACCGCCAACAATTCCGGCGACCAATCCTGAAAAAAGTGGGGCATTAGAAGCAAGTGCAATGCCCAGACAGAGTGGCAATGCCACCAGAAAAACAATAATGCCTGCCAGAAAGTCCTTCACTAACCCTTTTGGTGTGAAATACTGTGAAATCGTAGACATCTTTATCTATCCATTAATTGAGGTAGAAGGTTATCAAAAATTATGAGATTACAACGTAACCAGCAGCAGGAATTCCTGCAGTTTGTTAACAGCGGATCGGTACAAATTGTGGAAAATGCAAAGAAGACTTTCTTGAAGATCGAATTTGAAAAGTAGCGAAGCAGAAAGTGATCGGTTGTCTTTGAAACCTAGTTGCAATGAAACTAGTGCCAGGAACTGTTTTTGCGGTTAATGTTTGATTGAGTCGACGTGATTGATGGATGCTTTCAGATTCTTCGTTCGTTTCTTCAACAGTTTGGGTTGTTCCCTGAAACGACGCAAAGACAAACCCGACGAAAATTGCTGCTAGAAATCCCAACCAGTGAGTGTACAGTGTGGTTAACCACGTCCAGTGGCAGGAATTTTGTGATTGCCAGATTCGCAGCCAGTTAAACATTTGCTTCTGGTTAATCTTATTGCCAAAATTTACGCAAACTATACTTTTAGGCAGTTAGTTGCAATTTGTCAAGTCCTTCGATCACTCCACCGTGGACGGCGGAGGAACTGGAAATTGCTTACCTAACGGATATCGTTGAGCTCGAAATGAAAAATATTGCAGTGGTGGTTTTTGTTCTGATCCTGGTGCTGATCGGGATTATCTGTTTCCAGAATTTTTCGCAGATTTCAGTGAAACTGCTGGTGGTGCAGGTCAGCATGCCCCTACCGCTCCTAATTATCGGTGCGTACCTGTTAGGGATGATTACTGGATACACTGTTCTAAAATATTTCCGAAATTCGATCAAAACAGTCCAGCAGACAATTAAACGATAGGGTGGGGCATCTTATTTCGCAAACCGGTCATACATGTAGTACGCTGAGAGGCTGATGCCAATGCCGATCACGATATAGCGAACGATGTTGGGAGAAATCCTTCTGGCCATGCGAGCGCCCGCATAGCCACCGATGATCGAACAGATTACCATCGGTAACGCCAGGTGCCAGATCACCTTGCCTTTGGCAATAAAAATGACCACTGTTACCGCGTTGATCAGCGATGCCAGAAACGTCTTCGCTGCGTTCGTGTGGTGGATGTTACCTGTGCCCATAAAAGGCAGAATGCTCAACATCAAAATGCCGATTCCTGCACCGAAGTAGCCGCCATAAATCGAAATAGCCAATTGACCCAACAATACCAGAACCACGCGGGTGGTAGAAAAATCTGCGTTTGGGGTGGTTTTCAGGAATTTTTTGAAAAATGGCTGCACCATAAACAGCAGTGCGGCACAAAGAATCAGCCAGGGCACCAGTCGATCAAAGACATCTGGTGGAAATTCAGTTACCAACAGCGAGCCGATGATACCACCGATGATGCTGGGCAGAATCAGCAGCCGAATCAGCCGCTTACAGTGGTGTAATTCTGATCTATAACCGATTGCTGATGCAACGGAGCCTGGAAACAATGCTACGGTGCTGGTGGCGTTTGCCTGCACTCCCGAAATCACTGCTGTGAGTGCGGGAAATGTCAGCAACGTCCCCCCACCTGCGATCGAATTGACCGCACCCGCCAGAAACGCACTGATGCCCAAAGTGATATAAACCAGAAGTGGGTGGGCGTCGATGAAACCAATTATTTCCATTGAACGAGCACGCCCAGATATTCATCTTTGTTGTTCAGCAGACCGTCGTAGGCTTCGCCAATCTGCTCTGGGGTGATGGTGTGACGCACCAGGCCCTCCAAAGAGAGCCGATTCGACGCAAGTGCTGCCAGCAACCAAGTTTGCGCTTTATTGATGTCCCACGCACCGGAAAGCCGGTGGTGGAACGGTTCGAAAAGCATATTTCCGTGTGCACCAAGCACTTCGATGTAGCGTCGATGGAGATCGTCGTAAAAGTTGACTTCGGCGGCCTTGCCCCGTGGGCTGCCTACCACCACCACCTGTCCAGCATCACACGCCAGTGCCATCGCCTTCGGAATCGCATCTGGAATACCTGTGGCATCGACGATAATCTCTGCCCCACGCATTTTTGTATAACTTTGTATTACTTCAAGAACATTTTGGGTGGTGGGGTCGATCGTTGCTGTAGCACCTGCCTGCATTGCCGCATCACGACGCATGGCAATGCTATCGATGCCGATCACCGGGTAACACCCCGCAGCAAGAGCACTTCTGAGAGCGAACTGGCCAATAATACCCTGCCCCATCACGGCAACCGATCTACCTAATGTAATGCCCGCACGCAGAACCCCGCCAAATCCATAGCGGGAGATGCAGGCGAAAGCGGCTTTACTTGCTGGAAGATGAGCTGGCATGTTCCACCAACGACCACGTTCGTGCCCCACTGTCATTAATTCGTGGCTGGCGTGATTACCCGGATAACTGACACGGTCGCCCACTTTCCACCCGGAAATATTGCTGCCCATCGCCACGATGGTGCCTGCCGCACTGTAGCCTGGCCGAAAAGGGAACTTCCAATCGGTCATTTTGGGGTCTTTCAGCCATTGGTGGGAACCGGTGTATACCGCTAATTCGGTACCCGCACTGATGGCACTGGCTTCACACTCGATCAGCACCTGATTCGGTTGGGGGTCTGGAAGAGATACTGTTCTGATTTCAACTTTGTACGGTTCTACCAACACCGCCTGTCGTGCTTCAATCATTCATTTGCCCCTGTCTGGAGAGTTCTTCACAGTTTAGTGAAGAACCTTGAATTGGAAGGTGGTGGGGCAACTTCAATGGAGCAAGTGCCGATATTTTTCTATTGTTTCCGAAACTTCCCGAAGTGCCACGACTGCTTCATCCGGATTGATGATACACTTTTCCAGGCTGCCGTAATGTTCTTCGAGGCAATCCAGCAGCAATTGCTTAATGCGGCTCTCATCAGGTAGCAGGGGGATGGTGCTGTTCAAATAGATCGATTCCAGCTCTAACTCCTTTTTGGCAAAGTAGTTACGGATTTCCGGTTCGGTCCATTCTCCGCGGCGGATCGATTTTAACTGCTCATTATTGCGTTGCAGATCCAAGTCACCTTCGAGCAGAATCTGCTCTACTTCATTCAGCAACCGCACCACGTGGTAAGCAAATTTGAGATCATAACCATATTTTTCCACCATTTCCTTCCGTTTGCCGGTGCGATCATGTCCTGCCATTTTCTTCAGTTGCTGATAAGCATAGCCTTTGAAGGTATGCCAGCAGCCACGGTGCAGAAACAACTTCCGTGCGTCTCGCACCATCTGGCCAATCCGGGTAATGTGCAGCACACAGGTATCATCCGTAAACAGGCTATCCACCATGTTGGGGTTGTTTTTCATCACCAACTGGAAAAAATCAACAATGTTGTAGATGGTCAGGTCATACTGCCTGCCCTTCCCTCCCATCGCACCTGGATCGTGCAGATGGTGCTCGGAATATTGGGTGAAACGCGATTTTTGATGCCCAAACCCGATAATTTCGCCCCGCAGGTGGGGGAAAATTTCGTCTTTTGGTGGGATGCAGAAGCCGTAAATATCGGTATCGCTTGTATCTGCAGAAACTCCGTACGCGACTGAACCCATCATCGTTTCGTAATGAATGTTTAACGGAACGAACTTCGGCGGGTGGGCAATCCCCATTTCTGCCAATCGTTGAACTGTACCCATGCTTTCCACCAGTAATTTGCGTCATTGCTAAGATAGTGGTAGGATAACCAAAGTTCGGGCACGGCATTCAATTGTCCGAAAATCTCCCACCTGGGCATGAAGGAAAACCTATGGCGGAAACAGATGGTTCGGTAGATCGACGACGTTTTCTGGAGCAAACAGCGACTGCTGGTTCGGCGATGGTGCTTGCTGCGGAAAGTTACGCACGGGTCGTGGGTGCCAATAACCAGATCCGCGTGGGCTTTCTGGGCTGCGGTGGCCGAGCACAAGCACATATCAATGCTGTCCTGAAACTGAAAAAACTCGGACTATCGCCGGTTGCTGTATGTGATGTCTGGGACGGCCTGGAAGACACGTATTATCAGGAAAGTCCCCCTGGCCAGCGAACCCGCAGAAATTTCGCCCAGGGATTGTACCCATCTGCACGTAAGTGCGGGTTGAATCCCAAAGATACAGCGAAAGTCACCAAAGAATATCGACGAATCGTAGACCGGAAAGATGTCGACCTGGTGGTCATTGCCACACCAGACCACTGGCACGCACGGATGGCGTTGGATGCGATGGCTGCGGGAAAAGATATGCTCATCGAACGGCCTATGGCACGCACGGCGACCGAAGCGTTCCAGATCGTGGATGCGGCACATCTTTATCAACGAATCGTTGCTGTGGGAGTACAGTCGATGGCGGACCCGGGATGGGAAATCGCCCGCAACTGGATCAGCCAGCATGCCATCGGACCGATGGTTCACCTGCAAACAGGAATGTTCCACAACGATATCCGTGGGGAATGGCGATACTATCGGATTGCCAAAGAAATGACATCAAAAACTGTCGACTGGCAGCGATTTCTGGGTCCCACCGTTGAAGGGAATAGCGAAAAAAACCTTCCCTTTAATCGGGCTACATTTGCACAATGGCGATGTAACCGGCAATTTTCTGGTGGACCGCTCACCGAATGGCTGGTTCCCAAAATCACCCCACTCCTTAGCCTCGGGAAACTGACAGTGCCAAGACGGGTCATGACAAGTGGGGGACTATTCTGGCAGCACGATGGCCGCACCGTGCCGGATCTCGTGACGGTATGTGCGGATTTTGAAGAAGGCTATCAGTTACAGTTTACCGCAACCACAATCAGCAGTTATCCCACTGAAGAAGTGGTACGTGGGCGACTGGGCACAGTCAAATTTACCAAAGGAAATGTGCAGCTTTTTGAAGATAACCCCTTACGGGGCAATAAGTTACCGAATCGGCTGGAACAGCCAATCTCTCCCACTCGCAGTCAGATGTATCAGCCGAATGACAACGACTCCCTTTCGATGTGGGAAAACTTCATAGATTGTATTCGAAGTCGCAATAGTGCCACGCTTTGCCCACCGGAACTGGGTGCAGTAGCCGTGACGATTGCCCACATGGCAGAGCGAAGTTATCGCACCGGAATGCCTGTATTCTGGGATTCAGAGCACCGCCAACTCGCAGGTGGGGACAATTCCTGGGCAGAACGTTGGGATATTGCCAGCAAACAGCACCAACGTGGGGCAGGATTAATGCCACCCGATTATCAGTCGCTGGCAGAAGATTAAGATTTAGTGAGAATATCAGACCCACTAAATTTGCCTTTCCAACTTAAGCCGAATTCCGAATTTCTTTCGTAACATTCTCGCACCGTAGTTTGTGAAGTTATTATGTTTCAGGGAAATTACCTGCAAATTGTCCAGCATGTTACAAGTTGCCAGTGCTGCAGCAGACTCGTCTGTGAGAAAATTCTCATCGAGCGTCAGCACTTTCAGTTGGGAAAGAACTGGCCAATCCAGTAAAGCCATCAAACCAGCATCACCCATCATGCAACTGTTCAGCTCCAACCGATTTATCAGAGGTAATTTCAACAGGATCAGCCAAAATTCGACTGTTGATTCTCGTAAGAGCGTGTGGTTGAGATTCAGGCTTTGAATCGTTTCTGGCCAGCGAAAAGATTCATGTTCGTGTGGAGGAATCCGTGCAATTTGTATCTGATTTAATGAAAGTTTCGTTAATGATTTCAGACTGGTTTCATACCAGTCCCGACAGAGAGCCTGATAATCTAATGCCCCTGCCACCAGATGAAAACTTTTTAATTTTGGTGCATTGAAATACGTTAGCCAATCGACGAAGTGCAAGCCATAAAAATAACTGCTGATGACAGTGAGGGTTTTTAATTCTGCCATCCTCAATTCATTGCATAATTCCCAAGGCTGGTGGATAGGAATCACACCAATATCCGTGCGAATTGACAGCGAATTCAGTTGATCTAACAGTTCATCTGGTGCAGATGCAAGGGTATAGAGTGGTGTAATTGCATTGTGGTCAAATACTGTTAATTTTCTCAACGACGGCCATTCGCATTCCGTGAACAGCCAGAGAAACTTATCACCGGTTACCAAATTAGTGTGGATCGTCTTGATCTGTGGGAAAACCGATCCTGGCATTCGATTGAACTCGGGAATCGGTTCTGGTTCTTCCAAACGCAATTCAGAAACTGGTATTTGATTTTGTGTTGCTGCCACAAACTTGAGGACTTCCACAGGTTCCCCCTGCAATACTTTCGGAAAACCTCTTTCGAACTCATGAATCACAGAAGTATTCAGATCTCGATTTGCAGTCAGGATTCTGATCCACTCTTCACCAAACTGGTTGGCATAAACGGCAGCTTTTTCGCTGAGTTCGTTCTGTATCACCCTATCTGGTGCATGGTAGGCATCAATCGACAGTCGGATAAATTCTGCCCACGCCACCAGGTGGGGATCGCCGATATCCTGCAGCCAGTCGGAAAAAATCAATCGCGGGGTATCCTGGTCAGGCTGGCTGCAAATCGCCTTCAGGTGGGCAGCTAATTCAAATTCAGGCAATGTCATGATTGCTCCCAACCGACAGACTTGAGGAAACGGATATATTCTTCTGGCTCATTCACATTCTGTAATTGCCATAATTGTGGGTAAACTTCATCCAGCAGCGGTTCGAGATCCATCACATCGCACAACTTCATCATTCTCTGCTCATTAACAGGCAACTCAGCCAATGCGCGACGCAGAGACTTGGTGCGATAACAGGCAGCTAATGGCTGCCAGTTTCCTGCAACAACTGGCACTGCACCATCTTTTGTGGATTCGAATCCAGTGCAGAGTAGAAACAATTCCTCTGCATGTAGAAATGGCAAATCACAGGAAAGCAACAGGTAGCACTCCCTACTAAACTGATCATTTTGATAAGCATTGCGTAAACTTACCAGTGGACCCACATGAGGATCAACGTCAGCAATCACACGACCAGAAAAATTCGTAACACTAGCTTCGGGTGGTTCGCCCAACATGGTGATATCGTCTGTCAAACGCTGCACTTGCTGGATGATGTGCTGCAACAGCGTCCCACCTGGGTGCGGTAACGCTGCTTTGGGCTTCCCCATCCGCTTTGAAGCACCGCCACAGAAGATGATGGCACCTAAAAAGTTAGGCGAAAGTGAATTCCCCAGCCACTCTGTACCCGGTTGTGTCCACTTTAGAGCAGATGTGTAAAACAAAATCAGTCACCTTCAACTTCAACGAGGAAGAATGTCCGCTATTTTACTTGTCATTGGCGATGCTGCTGAGATTCTGGATACCTTTTATCCACTTTTTCGCTTGCAGGAAGAAGGCTACACCGTGCATGTGGCTGGTCCGGATAAACGCACCTACCACCTGGTTCAGCACGACAAGCACCCCGACTGGGACATTACCATCGAATCGGCTGGCTATCGGCTGGCTGCAGACATCGCCTTTCGGGATGCCAAATTAGAAGATTACGCAGGTCTGGTAATCAGTGGCGGCCGGGCACCAGAGTATCTGCGTTACTATCCAGAACTTCTGGAGCTGACGCGGGGCTTTTTTACCACTGGCAAACCAATTGCCAGTGTCTGCCATGGCATTGAAATTGTGGCAGCGGCTGGCATTCTGGGTGGGCTGACTGCAACCACCGTTGCCAAATGCAAACTTGATGTCGAATCGTTTGGTGGCACTTATGTCGATGAGCCGGTGGTCGTTTCCAAAAATCTGGTGACGGCCCGCACTTGGCACGATAACCCCCACTGGATGCGGGAATTTATTCGCCTGCTGAAGGCACAAGCCTGATCGTTCTGGTTCCATTAACCTTTCCCAAAAATGAGGAATCTTTCATGGGTTTTAAGCAAACAGAGTCGCACCGTTTTGGTAAGTCGTCCTACCACCAGATTGGCCTGGTACGTGGGCAGTTTGGCAATGTCGATTTTCAACAGTGGGTGAAATTCCTGGCCGACAATGGCTTCGATGGCTGGGAAGAAGCCAGTTGGGAACTGGATTTGCGAAAATGCGATACCGATAGCGGTGCGGCAGAGTACGCCAAATCTCGCTATGAAATTGCCAAAAATCACGGTCTGGAAATCTTCACCGTGGCGGTGCACCTGCAGGGACAGGTGCTGGGGGATGAGCCCAGCGCCAAAACGCTGAACTTTCTGGGTGCAGGCACCGATGCCCGCAAAGCATATAAAGCCTGGCGTGATGCAGGGAACAATCCCCCACGCACCGATCCGTATTACGTGCCAGAGGAAGTGGGCAAACTGATCCACGCAGAAGCAACCAAAGACCTGTTGGCGTGCGTCCGTCTTGCTGGCCACCTCAGCAAACTTCAGAATCGTAAAGTGGCATTACCGGGATTCGTGGGTTCACCTGCCCACTGCTGGAGCCACTGGTTTCTGTTCCCACCGTTGCCAACCTCGATGGATGGACATCCCATTCCAGATGTGCGAGATGTCAGCCTGGAATTGCTGGTCGAACGTTTTGGCCCCATCTGGGATCTGTGCAAGCAGTATGGAATCACCTACGACCTGGAATGCCACCCATCCGAACGAGCTATGGGGGATATTGAATCCGCCAGCGATTACATTAACTTCATGAACAAAGCGGGCTACGAAGGCACGGTAGGCTTCAACCTGGATGGTTCCCACATGGAATGGCAGAATGTTTCCGTAATTGAGTTCATTCGCGAATTCCACAATTACATCCATTGTGCCCACGTCAAAGGGGTGTGGGTGGCACCAGAACATTGCCGTGCGGGACGGTTAGGTGGGCACCGCCCCATGGGTCACTGGACAAATGGTTGGAACTTTGTCACCGCTGGAACCAGACGGGACGCCAACAGTCTGGAAGATATCTTTATCGAACTGAACCGTGTGGGCTTTGACGGTGCGGTCAGCATTGAATGGGAAGATAACGATGCTGAACAGCATGCCGGTGCAGTAACAGCGTTGCGAAACTGCCACCTGGCTGATTTGCCGCCAAGTGGCATGCGCCATGATGATATGTTGAAGGGTTAAACGTTGCAAGTAGCCGGAATTATTCTTTCGCAGCGGCTTGTTGCACTGCGTCAATGACCGATCGCACGGCGTGAATCTGCTCTTTCCCATGCCCTTCAAACATCTGATCCCCACGCACACAACTGAAGACCCAATCGCCGTTAGGTGCCTGTTCCAGTCGCTGAAACTGCAGATTCATTGCTTTCAGCAAGGGTGCGGCATCTTCCATCGTCTGAACGTGGGAAGCAGGCTGCACAAACGGCAACGGTTTCGCTGGCTGAGATGGGGCATCAATCGACCCACCACTGGTGATATAGGCGAGCGAATTGGATGGTCTCGATGCCACCGAACTTTGTGGCCGATAGGCATAAGCAGGTGGCAAGCTGGGTACCAGCGAAGCGGAACTGCCTGGGGCAGGTAATACTGCTCCGGGAGCCATCACCCGTTGGCTGGGGTCGTAACCATTTCCTGCTGACATCAGATTTGGACTGGTCAGGTTTGGTAAGCTCAGGAAACCAGCACTGTTCTCCACATCAACGGGTGCACCGAATGGGGCACCGCCAATGTGTGCTCCACCGTCATAGGCGGGGCTTCCTGGTCCCAAGCCACCACGTTCCGGTGGGGGAGTCCGGCGAATTGGCCGATTGAAATTACCCAACAGCGGGTCGCCTTGTGTGGAACCAAAGGGAAATGCACAGCCGACCGTTCCCAACAGCACCATGCCAAGGCTGATTTTTACAGTGCGATAGCTGATCGCGAGCATCCTGCCCATAAGTTTCTCTTCCTCTACTGCCACCAGATTGACAACTAATCCCTATCCAATTGCGATCAGCGCCATATCTTTTTCACTTACGTCAGGGTTATCGGCATTCGTGAATCCAAAAGTTTGACGCTTTTGCCACAATCCTATTTTTCGCTGTGAAAGGCGCAAACCGTTAAATCTTACTTGTATTTACTAACCTCTCAAAATTATGGCAAAACATCGTATTGCAGTCATTGGTGGGGACGGAATTGGACCAGAAGTCATTGCTGAAGCAATTCGCGTTTGCGATGCGGTGGGCAAAAAACTGTCGATCCAGTTCGATTGGAATTATCTGCCATGGGGTTCCGATTTTTACAAACAAACCGGCGCAATCCTGCCCAAAGACGGCTGGGACGTTTTGCGCCAGCACGATGCCATCTTTTTTGGTGCCATCGGCTCGCCAGATGTACCGGACACCGTAACGGTGCACCATCTGTTACTGCCAATGCGGCGGAAATTTGACCAATATGTGAATCTACGCCCCGCTTACCTCTTTGACGGCGTGGACAGCCCACTGAAGAACCCAGGAAAAATCGATTTTCTGGTTTACCGTGAAAACACTGAAGGTGAATACGCACCAGTAGGTGGGAAACTTTACGAAGGGATGGCAGCCGAAACCGCACTGCAGACAGCAGTTTTTACCCGACGTGGCTGCGACAGGATTATTAGGGCAGCTTTTGAAGCTGCGATGAAACGCAAAAAAGTGGTCACTTCGATCACAAAATCGAACGCACTGGTTTATGGCATGACTTTGTGGGACGAAGTGGCTCTCGCTGTCGCGAAAGATTATCCGGAAGTCACGCTGAAGAGCTTGTTGGTCGATGCAGCAGCAATGGATTTTGTGCGCAAGCCGTCCACCTTCGATGTTGTCGTGGCCAGCAACCTATTTGGTGACATTCTGACTGACTTGAGTGCCATGGTCACCGGCAGTGTGGGACTCGCCAGCAGTGCCAATATTAATCCGGAACGCACTTACCCGAGTATGTTTGAACCTGTCCATGGCAGTGCACCGGATATCGCAGGTAAAGGAATTGCCAATCCGATGGCTGCAGTACTTTCTGCGGCGCTAATGCTGGACCATCTGCAGGAAACCACTGGTGCGGAAATGATCCGAAGTGCCGTGAAATTGGTACTTAGCGACAAAAAAGTAGTCCCACCAGACCTGGGTGGCAGTGCGACCACCATCGATGTGGGCAACGCACTGGTGGCCGCAATTGGCTAAGAAAATTGTTCATGCATAATTGTTAAAATAATTTCATCATTCGAAACAAACGTGGTTTTTCAATTGGGCCAGCCGGGCCACTCCAATTCCACGCACCCGGCGGAGATCTTCTAATTGGGTGAACGGTTTTTCCTGTCGAGCATCGACGATCGCCTTTGCCAGAACGGGGCCAATACCGGGCAAGGTGTCCAATTCTGTCATAGTAGCTGTATTCACATTGATGTGATTCCGATTCGCGGCTGCTTTCGGTTTAGTAGGAATTGCTTGTTGTGGAAGTTCAGGTGGTTTCCTGATCAAAAGGTCAGGCACTGATTCCTCTGCCAATTTTCCCTCATCAGTGGTTGGGTCCGCCAGCGGATTCACAACAACGTGGGGTGAGATTTTCGCAACCGTGCGATCCCCGATCCCATAGATGTTCTTCAAATCATTTACTTGCTGAAAACCACCCCGTTGATCGCGATAAGAGAGCACCTCTTTCGCCAGACGGTCTGAAATCCCAGGTAATTGAACCAGTTCTGCGTGGGTTGCCCGATTTAAATCAAGCTCCAGTTTGGGGTGCTGGACAATCTCTGAAGGGCGGAAAGAGTGCAAATCGACGTAAGTAAAGAAAAGCAAAGCACTTAAAGCAAACCCACCTGCCACGCACCAGCCGTGCGGTCGTCGGATGATTGACTGTTGAGTCGACGACTCGTCTGGTGTAATTGGTGACCGCGGCGTGAGTGGGGTATTATCCATCATCGGAATTGTTTACAAACTGAGACCCACGATCAAGTCCTTTTGACATGGGCTTGCTCCATTTATTCTTTCACTGTGTCGGCACCATCAACGATTTTTCCACCATTCAGTATGGCTTTCAAATCTTCGATCGCTTTTAAACATTCATCTCGCGTTTCGTAGGCAGCCTGAGGCAAGGGCATTGCCACAGTTTTGCCTTCTGCATTTTTAATCCGATACCGGAAACCTTTTTTACCTTTGTAAACTTCTATCGTTCCAGTTGCAGTAACCGAGCCTTTTGTATCCTTGGCTTTTCCTTTTGTCTGGGCATCCACACCCGTCTGGCTAAGGGTGAGCATCCCTGCAATCAACATGCAGGCCAAACCCCCACGGAGTAAATTCTTCATCTTTTCCTCAAAAAGTTGGAATTAAAGATAAAGAAAGTTTCTGAAAAGTATTCAGTTCAGTCAAGAAAAAAATCTCACACCTACAGAATTTTTCTGAATTCTTGGTCGATCCAAAATATCCCTTCAAATCCTCATCAATTACAAAGTCGGGCCCACGTGCCAAGGTGCGAATTCTTCTTCTCCCACGCCGTTGATTTCACTTTTGGTTTTTTTGCCTGATGCAACATCCAGAATCAGATCAAAAATCTGTCTTCCCACTGTTTCTACAGGAGTGCCCTGCAAAATCACCCCAGCATCCACATCCATATCGTCCAGCATATGGGTGTAAAGTGGGGTGTTGGTAGCCACTTTTATCGATGGCACGGGCTTACAGCCGAATACCGATCCGCGGCCTGTGGTAAAGACCAGCACATTTGCCCCACCTGCGGCAATTCCTGTCATACTGACTGGATCGTAGCCGGGGGTATCCATCACCACAAAGCCTTTTTTGGTAACCGGTTCTGCATATCGCACCACATCAACCAGTGCGGTGCTGCCCCCCTTGGCAACCGCACCTAACGATTTCTCATAAATCGTGGTCAAGCCTCCTTCTTTATTGCCCACAGAAGGATTGTTGTTGATTTCTACGCCGAAAATGCTGGTATACCACTCCCACCATTTAATCCGTTCCACCAGTTTCTCACCCACTTCCTTGCTGACTGCACGGCGGGTCAGTAAATGCTCTGCGCCGTAAATTTCGGTGGTTTCGCCCAGAATGCTGATGCCACCCTGCTGCACAATCATGTCGCTGGCTACGCCTAATGCAGGATTAGCTGTCACGCCGCTGTTTCCATCCGAACCACCACAGTTGGTACCCAGAATAATGTGCTTAGCGGGCAGTTGCACCCGTTTCACATCATTTAACCGTGGGAGCATTTCAGCAATCGCCTTTACTCCCGCCTCAATTGTCTTGGGAATGCCACCTGATTCCTGAATGGTAATTGTCAGTGGCTTGACGGAGGGCTGTCCCAGTTGAATCAGGTTTTCTCCCTGAATCAGGTGCATCGCCTGACCAGTTTCGCAGCCCAGGCCAACCAGAATGTACGCACCCACGTTGGCATGGCGGGCAAAACCAGCCAGAGTGCGGTCTAATTGCTTGTGGTCTTCGCCATCATAAGCCATGCCACAGCCATGCTTATGGACGATCGGCACAATACCATCTACATTGGGATACTGATCCAGAATGCCCGACTGGCGAATCCGTTCAGCAATGTATTTCGACGATGTGGCCGAACAATTTACGGTGCTGATGATCGCCAGGTAATTGCGAGTTCCGTAACGCCGATAATCTGGCAAGTCGGCACCACGGTCGTAACCCATGAAGGTTTTCTCATCTGCATGGGGAGGTGGGGGGGGAACTTCGGTACTGTAAGCGTAGTCGCGTTCAAACTTGCCCAGCACCACGTTGTGGGTATGGACATGCTCCCCAGGTGCAATGTTGGCACCGGCAAAGCCTATGATCTGGCCATATTTGTAAATTGCATCGCCTTCCTTGATCGGTTGGATGGCAAATTTATGCCCCATGCGGATCGGCTTGCTTACTCGCACGGTGGCCTGGTGGAACAACAGATCCTGGTCTGGCCCTACGGTAGTCGTGGCAATGGCAATGTTATCGTTCGGTCGTAAATGAATCGCAACTTTGGAGAGTGGAATCGCAGCCATAATGGAATTTTTCTCGGGAAATCATCTAACTATCTAAAATATGACAACTTGTTGAAATCGTACTGAGTGATTTTCGTATTACAAAATTACAAATTCATAATATTGCCACCAAGTAACAGACAGACCTATGTTTGAATCCGATCTATTTCCGGAAATGATCGCCAACTTGCAAAAGTGGGACGATCCAACAACCTTAACCCACTTGCAGAATGTCCGGCGGCCCTATCATCAATTTGCCATGGAAATTGTGAAGGATGTGCTGCCAGAATTATCCCGCTTGCAGGTTCTGGAAATTGGCTGTGGGGATGGTCAACTGATCCATTGGTTGCCCAACGGTGCACCTGCAGGTTATCGGTGCCTCGAAGCATCGGAACGTTTTGTAGAAGCATTTCGCACCAAATTTCCACAAGTTCCAATTGAACAAGGAGATGCGACAAATATCCCACTCCCTGATTCGTCAGTGGATCTGGTGCTGGCCTTGTGCGTCTTCGACTCCTTTCCTAACCCAGCAAAGGTGCGTACAGAACTGGCGAGAATTCTCAAACCGGGTGGGCAGATTATCCATTTTCTCGACTTAAGCGTGAACCCCCTGCGGCCTTTTCTTGAACTCTATTTGCAATCCCTCCTGCCTTTACCTAATTTTTTAGGTGATGCAGATTGGTTACCTCCAGATCAGTTATTGCCTCCTACAGAAATTGAAGTAGTGACCATTCCAATACAACAGATTCAGAAAATCCCTACGAGCAATGTGACTTCCCACCAGCGTGGGCTGGAACTGCTCAGGGAATACATTCAATTGTTCCAGCAACCGTTAGAGCAATTTCGAAAGTTTGTGACCTATTACATGCGGATCACCAGTTCTCCGGAGTGGTTGTCGGAATTGAATCAGGCAAACCTGGCAGTTACGGAACTGAATTTACGCACCCACCGTGCGTGGGATTTGCAGCCGCTATCATTAAGACAATGGTACGAACAACTGAATTCTTCCCAATACCTGCCCGCCACGGGATTTACAGAAATGACACATCAATTGCTCACCCGTGCAGGCTGGCGTGTGCGTGCAGAAAGCGATCCCGAAAACCGCACGATCCAACGTCGCACAGTAGGAAGAAGTTTTTGGTCGGATGCTGCCCCACCGGCAGATGCACCCGAAAATCAAGTGCACACCCGATACGAAATACTGATTTCATCCTGCACGCGACTGGATGAATAATAAGAGAATTGCCCACAAAATGTGCTGCTTGTTGCCAAGGTATAACGAATCGTGGTACGATAAAAGATAATTCGGCGAAAAATGAGGCATCCTTCATTTTTGATCTGTCAGGAGTTCTGGTTCATTGCGACCATTCCGATTGCTGTTTCTGATCCTTCTGCTTACTTTGCAATCTGCATGGGCAGACCCAACGGCAACATCACGCTGGCAGACCGACACATTGGTATTACGTAACGGCACCACTTACCGTGGTGTGGTGCTGGAAGAAACTGATCGAGGGGTGCGTTTTCAGATCATTGCACAGAACCCTGGTCGCCCCACGGTCACATTAACTTGCTATTTTCTGACGAGAGAAATTCAGAAAATGGTAAAAATTTCTCCAGAAGAGCGGCAGCAACTTCAGGAGAAATTGACCCACATTCAGCCAGAGAATCAAAAAGCGCGTATCGAATCAATTGAATTGCAGCAAATCCGGTGGCTGAACCGGGACAATGCTGGATTTCGCTATCAATCGGACTTTTTTAGCCTGGAATCAGATGCACCTGCAGAAATTGTGCGGCGGGCAGCAGTGCGCCTTGAAGAAGTTTTTACAGCTTATTTGCGATTTCTTCCCCCACGTACTAAAGGTGGGAATCCGGTGCTGATTCGCATTCACCAATCACACAAAAATTATCTGGCCAGCTTGCCCAATTTGGCGAATTTTCAGAATCCTGCGTTTTACGATCCCGCCACCAACCGGATTGTCTGTGGGAGTGACTTAAAACGCCTCGGCGACGATCTGGCACTGTCGCGGGTTCAGGCAGAAGAGTTATTGCAGGAAATCCAGCAACAGGAGATGTTTGTACGACGGCTGTACGGCAAAAAGCCGGAACTGGGCCGTCACCTGCAACCATTGATTGCCCGCCGCAAGCGAGTTTACGACACGATTGTCCAGAACGACCGGACTTTTGAAAATGCAACTCAACAACTCTTCCGCACGTTATATCACGAGGCATTTCATGCTTATCTGGCCCAATTCGTTTTCCCCACTGCAGGTGGGAAGACAGGTGTCCCACGCTGGCTGAACGAAGGGATGGCACAGATCTTTGAAACCGCTGTTTTTGAGGCGGGGGAACTTCGGATAGGGCATATCGATCCCATTCGCTTACGAGATGCGCGTAACTCGTTGCAGGATAAGAAGTTACCGACAATTCCCCAGATTCTGGGTGCAGAAAGCAAGGCGTTTGTTCTATCCCACGAAACTGCGAACCGTGGTGCGTCGCAAATCTACCTGGGATCTTGGGCGTTCGCCACTTTCTGCCTGTTCCAACTGGAAATCCTCAGCGCCCCCAACTGGGAGGAATTCATTAAAACTGGAGCCGAGAAAAATGAGAATTGGGTGCAACAGTTTGAACAATTGGCGGGAATGAAGCTATCAGAAGTGGAGATATTGTTTCACTCCTGGTTGAAGGAAGTAAAGCCAGATGGAAGCTGGCCGAACATGACAATGATGAAAAAATGAGAAACGGCAACGTCTCGCACACATTGAGAGCATTTTGTGGTCAGTTCCTGTTGACAGGTAAAGGTAGCGTACCAGATTATTCCAGCAATTCATCATCTTCGCCATCGATTGGAATGACTTCAGGCTCGATCACTCGCATTGATTTCCACTTACCTTGTAAAAATCGCCAGAAAAAGATGCTGGATTGCAGGCAAAGATAACCACTGGCAAAACCCCACGCCCAATAGATTCCTCAGCCATAGCGATAACTCAGGTAACTGGGCAGCACTAGAATTGGCCAGGCCAGAAACAGAGAAACCAGAGAAACAAACACCGTATCCCCTGCCCCACGCAGACCAAATGAAAGAACAATATTCAGTGCGTCAAAACAGGCATAGATGCACACGAATACTAACAGCCAACGGACTGTTGTCATAATTGTCAACCAGTCGCCATTATCCTGATCCGGCTTGAAGAAGCTGGTGAGTGTATAGGGCAGAAAAAGGTAAAACATTGCCAGGGTGCCATTGTATACCACTGCAACTGCCATCCCTCGAGTGAACATGCGTTGTGCCAGATCGGGTCGATCTTCACCCAAATGCCTGCCGACAAACACAGCTACGGCCTGTCCCACACCAATCATGGGAATAAATGCAAAGTTATTGATTGTGATGGCCAACGTGGTGGCTGCAAATTGAATGGCACCGAACCAGCCGGCAATAATGATGAAGGCATTGAATGCAGACACATCCAGCATCCACTGCACACCACTGGGGCCTCCAAAACGCAAAAATCGCCACGCAAGCACTTTATCCCAGCAGAGCCAGCGGGCTGTCTGGTGCTCTCTGCGGTATTTTTTCCGGAGCATCCAACACACACCAAACAATGCAGAAACCCAGGTTGCTGCCACGGTGGCATAACCTGCACCAAGAATGCCAAAAGATGGAATACCAAACCTACCAAGAATCAGCAGGTAATCCAGCACCACATTGACTGCGGTGCCGATCGCACTGATCCACACCACCACCAGACCTTCGTTTCGGCCTGAAAAATAGGCGGAAATGGTGGCAGTAAGTAAGCCAGGCAGGGCATACCAGCAGAGACAGTTGAAATATTGGGATTCATACAAGGCAATGTCAGGTGCGTGCCCCAATTTCTGGTAGATGGGCAATGAAAATGGAATCAGAACCAGAATCAGTAGCCCAGCGGCAATACTGAAGTAGATCCCGTGCCACACCGCTATACCCACGCGGTGGGGTCGTTTCGCACCAATATATTGTGAAACAAAGGTGGCAGTATAACTGGCAACGCTGAATAGCAGAATGTACGGTAGCCAGAAATTGATCGCCGCACCCGTGGCAGCAGCAGCCACTTCCGGGCCAATGCGGCTTAAAAAAAGTCGGTCAACCGTAATTTGGATGGTGTTAAAGCTGCTGCTGAGAATTAATGGCCATGCCAGTTGCAGTAACGCTCGAAATCCAGGTGGGGGAGAATCAGTGTAATTAGTCTCATGTTCGCCTGATGATACCTGCATGATTCTCCCAAGGGACTTTACTGGATTGGCAACAACCAGATATTACGATATTGAACTGGGTGGCCATGGTCTTGCAGCATGATCGGACCAGGTTTGCTTGGGTCGCCACCCATCCCAGCCCGTGTATTATTGGATTCAATTTTGACGTTGTCGTGAATTTTCACACCATTATGATGCACCGTCATGCGGGCAGGTTCGACTTTTTTCGTTCCTTCAAACTTTGGTGCGTGAAATTCGATGTCGTAACTCTGCCAGATCGTGGGTGCCTTACAGGCATTAACCAACGGCTTGGCCACTTCATAAATTGCTCCACAGTCATTGGTTTTGCTCTCAAGTCCATAGCTGTCAAGGACTTGCACTTCATATCGCCCTTGGACATAGACTCCACTGTTGCCCCGGCCCTGACCAACGCCCTTGGGTACGTAGGGAACTCGAAATTCCACATGAAGTTTGAATGAACCACCAAAAAGTTCTTTGGTAACGATGTCACCTTTCGCACATTCCATTGCCCCATCGACAATTTTCCAGCTAGCGGCAGTATCTGGTTTCCCTTTCACCCCCCAAGCTTCCAGTGATTTGCCATCAAACAGCACCTTGGCACCAGCCGGTGCGGGGGTACTCTTCACATGTTCTGTGTCTTCCGGCTTTAAAATCTTTAATCCGGTCAGTTCGCCATACTGTGCCAGGGTGGTACCACTAATCACCAGGATTGTGGTCAGAGTGAAAATCATTCTCATCTTTTTCTCACTTTTGAAGAGGTTTCTTTCGCCTGGTTCAGGTAATTGCCACCAGGTCGATGGTGTAGGGAGTCGTGCAAGTCCCAAACTACCAACATTTTGCAACTTTCACACGTCCGCTGCCAAATATTGTACTGGACAGCCCGCAACATGACGATTATACGCAAAATGTTGGGCTTTCTCCCAAGTCCGTTGGAGGTGTTGTCAGGTGAATCAGGACGAAAGTGACTACATTGTCGAAACATCGCATCTGACCAAGATTTACCAGAATCGCCATATTGCCCTGAATGATGCAACCCTGGCGATTGAACCGGGCAGCGTGCTGGGCTTATTAGGTCCTAACGGTGCGGGTAAGACCACGTTTTTGCGCCTGATTCTGGGGCTGCACCGCCCCACAGCAGGGTGGGTGAAAGTTTTTGGCAAAAAAATGAGCTCCAATGCGGCTGTTCTCCGTCGCCGAATTGGCTATATACCCACGAATCCGCAGTTTCCCAAGGGAATGACCCCCATCAGTTACCTGGATTACATGGGAAGGCTGTTTGGTCTCCCGATTCATGAACGCAAACCCCGCCTGGCCGCACTGATCCGTGCCGTTGATCTGCTGCCGTTCGGTGGGGCTGATATTTCTCAGTTTTCGCCAGGTATGGTGGGCAGACTGGCCGTTGCCGCAAGTTTAATCAACGATCCAGCTCTGTTAATCTGGGATGAACCCACCCACGGTCTGGATATTGAAGCACGTCGTTCCATGCTGGAACTCATTAAATCGCTGGCACATGAGAAAACCCTCATACTTTCCAGCCACAATTTGACGGATGTGGACGAAGTATGTAACCACACTGCGGTATTAAGTCAGGGACAATTGATTTTTGTTGGTTCACTGACCGATCTTAAAGGTAGAATCCGCAAAAATCACTACGAATTGGATCTGGAAGGCGACCAGAAAAGTATTTCCAAGGTGGTGCAGCAGATTAAGGCAATTACCGATGTGCGGCAGGTAATTCTGCGTCAGCGTCGGCTGGAAGTGATTTTGAATGAAGAGAACCCGAATACAGGGATTCTTAGCAAAATCTTCCATATTCTCAACGAACAGAAGATCACGCTGGTATGCATGCGAAGCGTCGGTCAGCAAACCGAACAGGCATATCTAGATCTGGTTGAAAAAGAAGAATCTCGCGGCTTCACACGATTGTATCAATCTGCCGAAGCAGCCTGACCTCGCCGTTATTTTAATGAGTTTCCTATGGATATCGCAATCGAACACCCCATCAAATACCGTCGTTGGTTACCCTACTGGGCCGTTTTGGGTACCGATATTCGCCAGACTGCACGCAGTTGGGTCTACCGACTGTGGGTAATCCTCACCGTATTGGTGGCTCTGGGCTTCCTGATGTACCGCTTTGGTATCACCCGCGAAGCGGGGATCGTGCAAACGGCAGCACTCTCTTCCATGGACCTGTTTCGTGGGATTGCATTGGCAAGTCTGGCACTGATTGTGGTACTGACCGTCAGTAGCATCTCATCCGAACGTGGTACGCTGGCCGATTCCGTGTTGAGCCGTGGAATCAGCAGGTATCAGTATTTTCTGGCAAAGTGGCACGCACGTTCGCTGGTGATTATTGTCACCTTTATCCTGGTTTCCAGTATCATGCTGACCGCCTTCCACTTTTTACTGGCGGATGATCTTACATTGAAAGGTTCTGCGGCTGCAATCGTGACAGTCTCCGCACTTCTAATGGGTGTGGTGGCACTAGGGGTTGCCTTTGGTGCACTGACCAACAGCAGTGTGATTGGTATTACCCTTTTGTGGATTCTGCTGTATGGATCGGGCATCCTGATGACGTTAGTGCCCAGCGATATCCCCACGCCAGAAAAAGCACTTTCCCGCCTCCCCTATGTGTTACGTGGGGAATACAACCTGAATTCGCTTGGTGAATGGATATTTGGTGGCGTTGCAGTTGCGGTAATAGCAGCGATCGTGGGTATGATCGGCTTCAGCAGGAAAGATGTGTGAGCAGAACACTTAAGTTCACTATCCCTATTATGTTGGTAGGGTTTATGCTTCTGGCAATTCTGGTCACCTGGAATCGCAACTCACTGACACGTTTGGAAGAACCACTGACCACATGGTGTGCGAAGTTCACCACAGATTCACCAACACTACGATCAATTGTGGTATTTTCTACCAGCCTGGGTGCGGGTGATCGATTACTGGCAATAGGCTTTGCCTTGACAATTGCTTTAATAACAAATCGTTTATGGATTCATGGTTTTGTCTTTGCACTTTTTGAATTGAGTGCGATCAAGTTATCGCCATTTCTCAAAGGGGTATTTGAGCGTCAACGCCCACCGACCACACCACTGCCAATTTCGTTTGATAGTTTTCCCAGTGGACATGCACTTGGGTCTGCGGTAGTTTATGGTTTTATGTTGATCTGGGCTTTTCATCGCTGTAGGAATCTTCGCTGGCGATGGTCGTTACTTATCTTGATCGGCATCTGGATTATCTGGATGTTGATTTGCCGTTTGTTGCTTGGGGTTCACTACCTAAGCGATGTGACTGCGGGCTGTCTGATTGGCCTGACCTGGTCATTTCTCGCCTGGGAAATCGCAGATCATTTGGTACATAGGTACTTCCCGAAGAATCATTCAAGCACCATTAACCATTAACATTTTGGTGGATTGCTAACATGCGTGAAATCCATCGCAATGAACCGCCAACGAACAGAATCGCCAGCAGAATACTGATTGTAGAAGCCACTGCCACCAGTGGAGTGGGGGAAAATCGTAGTTGCGGCCAAACCACGGCAGGCAAGGTTTCCGTTGATGGCGTTGCAATAAACAGTGTCAGGATCGATTCATTCCAGGAAATGGTACCTGCAGCAATTCCAGCAACCAGCAACGTTGGGCGTAGATTTGGGAACGTAATTCGCCACCATACCTGCCAAGTGGATGCCCCTAAGCCGCGTGCGGCTAATTCCAGTTCGACCAGACGTGTTTTCATGTGTGTCTGAATCAGCAAATAGACCACAGGCAGCGCCACCAATGTATGAGCGATGATGATACCCCAGTAAGTACCCCACAGTTCGATGCGGTAAATGAGCATCAATAGACCGAGCCCCAGCACCACCGCAGGGATGCAGTTGGTTAGGAAAATCAGCAAAGGAATGGATTGGAACAGCCTGTTGCGCTGCTTGCTTACAGCGATTGCCAGTGGCGTGGCCAGTACCACCGAAAAGAATGCTGTTGCAATTCCCACAATAAAGCTTCTTTGGATGGCATCCCACCAGCGGGGATCTTGAAACAGCTTCCCATACCACTGGAGCGACCATCGATCCGTGGGGAATGTGAGAAATGAATCAGGCGAAAAAGAGAGCACTACCGTGATCAACAGCGGGATACAAAACAGGCAAATCAGCAACCAGCAAGCTATGGAAAGAATATTTCGTCCAAGTTTCATTTCTTGCCCCAAAGTACTCTGAAGACGAAATGACTTCCCACCAGTATGCCAACTGCGGCTATTGTCTGAATCGTTGCCAGTGTGGCCGCAAGCGGCCAGCGATTGTATTCAAACGCCTGGCGATAGATTTCTACACCCAAGGGATAGTTTTCTGGCTGACCCAGAAATAAAGGGCCAAGAAATGCCCCCATGCCCCACAGAAAACCCAGCTGGCTGGAAATCACCAACACAGGCACCGTTTGTGGGAAGACAATTCGCCAGAAAACTTGCCATGAACTGGCACCTAAACCCAAAGCAGCCACTTCCAGGGTGCGGTCGAATCGCCGAACTTGTGAGAAAACAATGAGAGCAAGCATTGGTGCCACGAAAAGTACTTCCGCCATCAGTGCGGCAATCAACCCGCGTGAAAAATCGCGGTCAATCTCCGAAAATATCCTCACAATTCTGTTCAGAATCTGCGTCTCACTAAGAAATTGCTGAAAACCAAAAACCAGCACCAGTACATTGGCTAGTTTCGGCAGGATCAACATGGAAATTGCCAGTACCTGTCCCCGTGGGGATCGCGTGCGGATAAACAATGCCAACGTTAATCCAATTCCCACCGATACCGTGGCAATCGCTGTTGCAAACAGGATGGTAAAGAGCAGTTGTTCCAGATGAAAAGTTGATAGCACGGCACGGTAGTTCTCTACCGTCCAGGTACCTGGCTGATAGTAACTTCGCCCCGCACCGTGGTGGTAAAGGCTCATCCGAACCAACAACAGCAAAGGACCAGCCAGAAACAACAGCAGAAAGGCAGTTCCGGGGAATAGTTGCCATGTGTGGGAGCGCACATTCATGAAAATGAACTCATTTTTCTGTTGGCAGCACCCAATAACGGTTGGAAGCAAGGTTTACCGAGACTTCTTCACCCAATTGCGGGATGGCCTGTTGCGATCGCACTAATAATTGCAGTTTTTGCCCACATTGGATCGTCAAAAGATGATCCTGCCCACAGAATTGCTTCTGCATCACATTCCCTGTCCAATGCAATCCCCCATGCTGTGGGGAACCAAGTTGCAGCCATTCGGGCCGCACCATCACATTCTTTCCTGGTGGTAACTGCACCATTTCTGAGGGCAGAATATTCGCCAATCCAAGAAATTTAGCCACAAACTCGCTGGAAGGTTGCGAATATACCACTTCGGGTGGGCCAATTTGCAGGATTCGTCCATGATTCATCACACCCACCAGATCGGAAATGGCTAGCGCCTCTTCCTGATCGTGTGTCACCATGACAGTGGCGACTCCCGTTTGAATCTGCAACTGGCGGAGTTCCTGCCGCAGATGAATCCGAAGATTTTTATCGAGATTGGCCATAGGCTCATCAAGCAATAAAACCGCTGGAGAGATTGCTAAGGCCCTGGCCAACGCAACCCGTTGTTGCTGCCCGCCTGAAAGTTTTGCTGGATAGGAGGTGGCCTCTTCTTTGGTCAACCCCACCATTGTCAGCAGGGTTTCCACATGTTGCTGAATCACTTTTCGGTGGGCTCCTGCGACTTCCAGCCCGAAGGCAATATTACGAAAGGCGGTCAGATGCGGGAAAAGTGCATAATTCTGAAAAACCATGCCAATCCGGCGTTTGTCTGCCCCGACGTGGGTGCAATCAATGCCAGAAAGCAAAATCTGTCCCGCTGCAGGCAAGAGATAACCACCAATCAGTTTCAGCAAAGTTGTTTTGCCACAGCCAGAAGGACCGATCAGAGTCAGAAACTGCCCACGGTTAACAGTCAGGCCACAATCATGCACGGTGGGCGTTGACCCGTAACCGAAGGTCACCTGCTTCAGGTGCAATGCCGCTACTTCATGATTTGCGTAAGACGGTGCGTTCCCACTCATTGGCCAGTTCATCCCAGTGTGCGGCATAGTAATCGTATGGGTAATACTGCAACGATTGAAACTGCTCTTCCGTGTGGGGGTAGAGCGACTTCCAGAAGGGATCTGATTCGGCCATTTTGCTTGCCACATTCAGGTTGGCAGTAGCAGAACCATATTTTGCCAGGCCAAGTTGCACATCATCGGAAAACATGATGTTAATGGCCTGTTCCGCCAATTGTCTGTTTCGCGAGCCCACTGGGATCGACCAGAACACCTGCACAAAAGCCCGGTCTTTCTCTGGAACAGTGGCACCTAACTCTGGCTTTTCCTTAAGTGCTGTGTAGTATTCCGGACTATGCATGTTCCCTGCAGTACATTGTCGATTGTTCAGAGCCAGAATCATATCCGTTGTGGTGGGCCACCACAGTTTCACCCGCTCACGATGTTGACGGGCAAAACGAAACACTTCATCCGTTCTGGTGTTGATCCAGTTTGCCGCCTGCCCCGCCTGATTTTCCGTATCAGCCAGCATCGCAGCAAATGTATAGAGAGACAAATAGAATGACTGATAGAGCCCTAGTTGGTTCTCATCAGCTATGGTCAGCAGATCAGCCCACCGCGTGGGGGGTGTTTTCACCATCTTCCGGTGGTATGCCAGCGTCATTACTGAATCTGGATAGGTGAGGCCGTAGCCATTTTCAATCACCCAATTCTTCAGAGTAGCCTTCGCCTGTTTATTGACGTTCGGAATGTTATTGAAATCAAGTGCCGCAAACAACCCTTCCCGCACTGCGGGATAGCCCTGGGTGGCATCGGAAACCATCAAATCGAACGGGGGGTCGCTTTCCGGTGCGGCTTTTAGTTTCGGAATGCCATCCCACCAGCCTGGGTATAACGTGGCTTTGGCACCAGTCTGCCGTTCGAATTCTGGCAAAAAGACTGCACGCAACTGTTGTTCATGCCCACCTGCATAGCAGAAAATCCGTAATTCCTGCGTGGTAGACTGAGAGCTGCTGCATCCAGCCAGCGTGCTGCCAGCCAGGCCAGCAACATTACCCAAAAATGATCTGCGATTCAGCCGAGGCATCAGTGACCCTCCGAAAAGATGCGGAATGTCCGCCAACCATTCAGGATACGCAAAATTGTTGTCAACCAGCACAAGGAACCAAACACCCATGCCAGGGTGGGGAATTCTGCTGGAAAAATGCAGAATAACACGAAGAACAGAATTGTTTCTGTTCCTTCCATCAACCCGACAGAATAAAAGAACGATTTTTTCTGCTGAATGGCTGAGGTGTGCTTTCGCTTTTCTGCAATGATGGCATATGCAAGAAACGACCCACCAGTGCCTACAAAACTGTAGATCAGAAACATGGCGGGCAGCCAGTATTCCGGGTGAGCGATCGCAAATGCAAAAGGCACTGCCGAATAAAATATGGTATCAAGCACAATATCCAGAAAACCACCCAGGTCAGTGGCACCTGTTCTGCGAGCCAGGCTGCCATCTAATCCATCGGCAATGCGATTACACGCAATCAGCACCAGTGCCAGCAGGTAATGGTGGTAAACAATCGCCAGACAACCACCCATGCCTATTACAAAACCGCCAATTGTTACCAGGTTTGCGTTTAGCCCGCAAGTTCCGAGAATCCGTGCGAAACGATCCAGCATTGGGTCGATCCGCTTGCGGATAGGTGCATCAAACATTGATCACCTCAAACAGTGAAAAAAGCGAACCATTATTGCACTTCCAGGATGATATTCTGCACGCCAGATTCGGGAACATTCAATTGCCATGGAGTTTTTTCTGGGTTGGCATAATCGGGTTTTTTGAGGCGGTTTGCCACTTCCGGTGCCAGCACCACTCGATACTTTCCAGGCGGGACACCATCACCAAATGGAAATGTTTTGAATTTAAAGCCACCATCTAACTGAAGCAGGCTGCTTGGTTTATCTTTCTGGTATGTGTTCGCGGCTTCCGGGTGTAAAAAAATACTACCAGCAGTAACGGGCTGATTGTTGAAGACCACTTTGCCAGTGACGGATACTAACTTCGGGGCACTTTCGCCACACCCAAACGTGGTTACAAACAATAGCCCCACAAAAAATGAAAATATCTTCATTTGATTCGCCATTCTGGATGCCTTACTCGAAATTAATCACACCACCATCCGATTGACGAATCATCATACGCACGATTGTATTTGGTGTGCCATACCGCACAGTGCGGACACTGCCATCACCAAAGACAAATTGTGGGCCACCCGCAACACTTGGGGAACCCCAATTGCCACCGCCACAACTGTCACCACCTTCCGACCAGGCTGCACTGGAAGCACGTTCGGGAAACGCATTCAATTGTGAATCGGAGTAAAATTCATCTCCACAACGACCCACGCCGCCATTACCACCCATCACGTACGGTTCATCCCAGTGCCACGAACCTGCTGAGTAGGCTCGCTGGGACATTGCCTTTTCGCCGATAAACAGCGTATTGGATAGCCCATCAATAACACTGCTGACCGTGGAGACTTTGCCCCAGCCAGCATAGGTGGTCCAGAACACCATTTCGTTCGCAGCGTAGTCGGTGCGTGCACTGGCACCAAGCCCACCATCGGAATACATCCAACCCGGATAAACAGGATCGTTCGCTGGCACCGCGTAGGCGATCGGCTGACGACGAAGCGGCATGTAGTATATCTTTACTGGCGTGCGGAATGCTGCCAGACCATCGCGAAAAATCGCATCCTGCTCTACGTATGGCAGCAGTGAAAAAAACGTGGAACCAAGTTGGTAGCGCCCTTGCTTCGAAGCATCACCCCACCGTGGGCGAAAATTACCATATCCCGGTATCACCGTGTGGGCGTCAGGAAGTGCCACTGTAGCCCCGTTCGAGGTGGTAGTATACGGCGACGAATTCCCTGGCGTGACCCCATAGTCGTAACCACCGCTGTTCGGAAAAAACTGGTAAGTGCTTTCGTAGTTGGCCACACCTAAACCCATCTGCTTTAAGTGGTTAGCCGATTGCGACCGTGCTGCAGCTTCGCGTACCTTTTGTACCGCTGGCAACAACAAGCCGATCAGGATTGCGATGATAGCAATCACCACCAGCAGTTCAATCAGTGTAAAGCCACGTCGCTTTTTCATGAGAATATATTCAAACATCGATCCAAAACCCAAACAATAGTCAACAAATGTATAGACGTATCACTGTTCTGATTTGTTTCATCAAAATCCAAAAATTTTCAAAAAAACGATAATCAGTGAGCAAATTCTCATTAGTTGACATATCAACCGGTTTCAATCAGAGAGTTGCTAACAGATTTTTTCGGACACAATTCCCCAATTACAGTAAGCCAATAGAGCACCGTGCAACTGGACTTCTGAAATCTACATATTTCATAAATGATTACTGGATAAGTAGTTATGCCGATTCTTGCAATTGATGTGGGTACATCCAGCGTGAAGTCTGCCATTCTGGATGTGGCAACTGGCGAACCACTTGCAGAACCACAAAAGCATGGTTACCCCATTGATTCCCCCACGCGGGATGCCTTTCAGGTGCCGGCAGATCGGCTGCGCGAAGCAGTGTGGCACTCCGCACAACATGCGGTGGCGAATTTTTCTGATCCAGCAGCGATTGAAGGTATTGGTTTGTCCTGTTTAATGCCCGCACTGGTATTGCTGGATAAAAAAGACCAAGTGCTGCAACCAATCTGGCTGCACCTCGATCGACGGTCGCGTGGGGTTGCTAAACAGGTACTTCAGGATGTGGGGGATGCTTTTTTGCATTCCTGCGGGAATCGCCCACTGCCAGGTGGGATGTCGGTCTTGTGTTACGCACAGATGTTGAAAGAACACCCCGACTTGTATTCCGATACCCGCTGGTATCTGCACGCGAATGGATGGATGGCTTTACTGATGACGGGTGAACGCCGTTTTGATCTGGCAAATGCGTCCTTCACGGGACTGTTTGACACAATGAAAACGAGAAACTGGTCCGCCACCTGGTGCGAATATTTCCATATTGAACCAGACAGATTACCCCCTGTGGTCTGTGGTTCCACAACCGTGGGTGGCTTGCTACCACAGGTTGCAAAAGAATGGGGATTGCCCGCTGGATTGCCAGTGAAAATTGGCACCGCAGACACCTCCAGTGCGATGCTTTCAGCAAAGATGAAAACGGGCGATATGCTGCATTCCGTGGGTACCACGCAGGTGTTGGGAACATTAATTGACAATCCCAAGCCATCTGCAAAACGCCTGACCAGGCTTTTCGGCGTTGGTGATCAATACGTGTATGTCAGCCATAATCCAGTCGGTGGCTCTGCCCTGAATTGGATCTACGAATTGTGCTTTAAAGATTATTCGAAGGATGATTTCTTTGCCAAAGTGATTTTTGAACATCTGGAACGGGCCACGACGATTGCTCTTGACCCACCATACCTGGGTGGGGATCGTCTGGAAATTGATGAAAAATATGCCCACTTTACCAATTTGAATCTGGCCACCAGGCGCGAAGATCTGCTGGCTGCGGTGCTGCAGGGAATTGTCCGTGGTCACCACAATGCATTCGCTGCACTGGAAGTGCCTGAAGAAGAAATTCATCGCATCATTCTGACTGGTGGGGGGTGCGACATTGTCGCCCGCATGATCCCGGAGTACCATCATCGGCAACTTGAAACAATCGACGAAGGTGCCATGCGTGGCGTGGCTCGGCTTTTCGATTACCCATAATTAGTCCGATCAGACTAATGAACCTAATTTCATACTTTGATTTGTTCATTTTTGGTAACAATTTCACCAACTGCTGAACCAGGTGATTCAAATTTTGGAAAAAAGTTCAAAATAATTTTTCTCGCCGTAAATTTCTAAAGAATAAGAAGTTGCGACGTTCAATTTTCTAAAAGTGAAGTTATTTTCAGAACAAAATTTTCATTTTGAAACAGGTCATGGATATATATTATACATCTGAAAATGATTTCAGATTGAGATTGGCGTGCGAACGATTGCATTACATCTGGACAGTTTTGTCAAAATGCTGCACCGCGACACCTGATCAAAGCGATCTTTGACAATTTGATTTTCTGTGGGGAACTCCATCACCTTTTGATGATATTAATCATTCAAAGGGAACCAGCCCCGGTGGAGTTCCCGCCCACGGATGACATGGAACCGCAACGGAGAAAACGATTTTCTGTCCGGGTGGTTGAGTACGAAGAGAATGTTATCTTCGTTCAGTGTTTCGTAAATGTGCAGGCCGATCATCACATCGCCCAGTTGCACACCCGACTTTTTGGCTAATCCATTCGGATCGATTTCCGTAACCAGCATCCCACCTTTCAATTCCTGGTGAATATGGGTAACGGTGTCTTTGGAAACGGGTGTCAGTTTGATCCCCAGTTTCGAATAGATTTCGTTATTGGTGGTTCGTGCAACTGTTGTTGCAGGCACTGCCCTTGCCAGTGATTTCATTGCAAACTCTGCTTTCACAGGTTGTGCATCACGTTCTGCGACGACAGTAAGTTTGCTCTCTGCGGGCATATCAACGCACGCCCGCTCGAGATCGAGTGCACAGCGAACATCGATCCCAGCTGCCTGTGTCAGGCGATCACCCACTTTCAAACCGGAAGCAGCAGCGGGACTATTGACGTCAATTGATTTGACGATGCAATACCGTTTGACTGGATGTGCGGCAGCGTCCACTTTGTCTTCCAGCACCAGCCCATGCGACCTGCCCTGATGACGGGAAACATGCATCATGTCTGCAGCAATAGTCAGAACACGGTCAATTGGCAGTGCGAAGGCAATGTTTTGGGCATTTGCACGAATTGCCACATTAACGCCAATCAGTTCACCGTAGACATTGAGCAGTGGGCCACCTGAATTGCCGGGATTAATCCCCGCACTGGTTTGAATAAGTGACTTGTAAGAAATTTCTTCATTCAGGCTGACATCGCGTTTCAGCGAACTGATAATACCAGTGGTTACGGTGTGTTCGTAGCCATATGCGTTGCCAATCGCAATGACTGGTTCGGCTAGCATGAGATCAGAGTTTGTCCCCAGTGGTGTGGTGGGCAGCTTTTTCAACGGATTGACTTTCAGGATTGCCAGATCTTCCGCAGGGTTGCGGGCAATGACTTTGGCAAACATGGAAGTGCCATCCTGCAGGTTGACACGGAGCAGTTCTACATCTTCAATCACGTGGTGGTTTGTCAGAATATATCCACGCGGATCAATAATAATACCGGTGCCCATCCCTTTGACACGCTGGGCTACTGTTTCAATTTCTCGGGGTTGGTGCAGTTTTAACGATTTTCCGATCGTTTTTTCACTGTGAATGTTGACGATGCTTTCTTGTACTTTTTTCACAATTTCCACCACACGTGTGTGGCGGGCATCTTGTTGCAATGTAAGCTGAGACGGAAATTCCTGTCCTTTTACACTTAGCGCACTGGCTAACGCACCAAGTAATGCAAAACAACCAATCAGAATTTCCCGATTCCACAACTGATACCGCATGGTGACCCCTATTGGTGCATTCCAACAGTTAATTGCGGATGTCCATTTTCCAGGTTCGCTAGATTCCGCAAACTCTTCATTCGGTCAATGCTTCGCCACTTCATCTCATTTCGCTAACTTTCCGTGGGGCAGTTTTGAAATTCAGTAAAGTTTCCGCAGATCACGTCGATGGCATGGTTGGTAACGGATTTTCCATCCGAACCGATTGCCACTTGGAAATCGATTATCCACCAATTGTTGGATGGGGCTCTGTCGAAAAGATAGTTTCGTTTGATTTTTGCCCACTGGATAAATTGAGCAATGCGAACTGAATTTTTGCACACAAATTGGTAACACAATGTCTGTCAACTATCGAGCAACACCCGGTCTATTCCAGATCATCTGGTTCCGTGGGGCGGTATTTACGCAGCAGTTTCCGAAAGGTGGTGCGGGCCATGCCTAATTTCCTGCTGGCAATGCCACGGTGCATATTCGTCGAGTTTAGTACTTCTTCGATCAGTACTGGTTCAAAATAATCCAGCATCTCCTGATGTAGTTGCTGATCTTCCAGATTCGGATCCAGGTGATGTCGCACCCATGTGCGGAATAAGTCCAGCAACGTTTCCTGATCGGAATTTTCCTGCATTACCGATTGTATCGGTGGGGGGAAATGTTCCGGTAATAATGCCCGCCCACGTGCCATAATTACCGCATGCTCGACCGCATTTCGTAATTCACGTACATTGCCTGGCCAATGTCGCGATTTCAGATAATCGATGGTTGCCACTGGTACATCGCGGTTTGCCTGCAACTTCTGCAGATGAAAATCAACCAGAATTGGGATATCTTCCTGCCGATCACGCAAAGCAGGCAGATGTACCTCAAATACATTCAAACGATAATACAAATCATCGCGAAATTCACCTTCCCGCACACGATCTATCAGGTTGGCATTGGTGGCAGCCAGGATTCGCACCTGTATTTTCTGTGCAGCGCTGCCGCCAACTGGCGTCAATTCCTGATGCTCCAGTACACGTAACAGTTTTGCCTGGATGTTCAGTGGAATATCGGCGAGTTCATCCAGAAATACTGTCCCACCATCGGCAATTGCTAACAACCCCTGTTTGCTGGCGTGGGCACCGGTAAAGGCCCCTTTGGTATGTCCAAACAGTTCGCTTTCTGCCAGATTGGGGTTCAGTGCTGCCACGTGAACTGGGAATAGTGGCCTGCTTGAACGTTGCGATAAGCGATGGATGGCACGTGCAACGAGCTCTTTACCAGTACCACTTTCGCCCGTGATCAATACGCTGGCATCGGACGGAGCAACCAGTGCAATCCGTTTGAATACGGCCTGCATGGCAGGACTGTTGCCTACCATCTCTTCGTGGATATCGCTATCGTTTCCGCGTTGAAAAGTCTGGCGGGTACTGCTGGATAATGCGCGGGCTACAGTATCTTCCATTTGTTGCAGATCAAATGGTTTTGCCAGATAATCAAATGCCCCACCTTCCACGGCTTTGACAGCCGTCGAAAGTGTGCCGTGGGCAGTAATCACAATAATCGGTGAATGCGGAGAAATTTTCTTGAAGTGGTGGAGAGCTTCCAGCCCATCCATGCCGGGTAATCGCACATCCAGTACCACGCAATCGGGTGGTTCTTTGCGGGCGATATCTAGACCTAATTCGGCAGATGGTGCAACGGAAACCTGAAAGCCTTTTCGCTCAAACGCTTTTTTCAGAGACCAGGTTATTGCCTCTTCATCATCAACTATGATCAAATGTTTGCTCAAGTCCGATCACCTTTCATCCTGCTTCACTTCACTGGCTGGCACAGTTCTAGCCAAAGTGCCTTGTAAAACCGCAGGAGTTGTTCACCTGCTGCCACATCCGGCGGGGTATAGCCCAGTTCAATTAAAGTATAACGATTGTACCCAAGCTGAGTTAACAGCGAAAAGAGTTCTCGATACGGATAAACTTTCTGATGATCTTTCCACAAATCGTTAATATGAACTGATTTTATCCATTTACTCAACAGATCGAACGACTGTTTGATCGAGCCGTTCTTCACTTCAGCCGGATTGGGATTGGAGTTCCATGTGACACCCACTGCAGGATGATTACACGTTTCCATAATGACTTTCATATTTTCCGGATCCTGGGTATCCTTCCCATGAACTTCCACCCAGATTTCGACACCCGCATCGCTGGCGGCTTTCCCACAGTCGATGAGTGATTTGCCAATCTGTTCCAGTGTTTTCTCTTTGGGAACACCTTTCACCAGTGCATTGGGACGAACTTTGACGCCTTTGCCACCCAAGTCGGCAACGAGTTGCACGAATTTCTTGCAATCTTCGATGTTCTTCTGCACCACGGTGGGATCATTTGCGTGAAACTCACAGGTCGAGCCAGAACCCCAGAACACAATCCCACTATCCTGAAATTGCTTGCGGATTGCGGTACGTTCATTCGCAGTCAGTTTCGGCTCCACACCATGGGCATGTGTGGTACGGCATTCCACGGCAGCAATGCCTGTCTTTTTGCATACTTCCAGAATGGTTTTCAGGTTCCATTTGGCGGCGATGTTATATGTTACCAGACCAAGCTGAAATGCCGACCGAGCACTTGTTGAACTTTCCTTTTCTTGCGCCTGGAGAGCAGCCGAACTAGTTGCACCAGCCAATAAACCGCCCGCAATTGCACCAGCAAGCAGATTTCGACGATCAAAATTCGTATGATCCATTGAATATTCCTCTGAGACACGTTGGAGAATGGTTGACTATGCCAGCAAAGGCTGAATAACTTTCCCTGCCACATCGGTCAGGCGGAAATCTCTTCCCTGGAAGCGGTAGGTCAACTTTTCGTGGTTGATACCAAACAAATGCAGAATGGTGGCATGCAGGTCGTTCACATGCATTTTGTTTTCCACTACATTCCAGCCAAAGTCATCTGTTTTGCCATACGTCAGGCCACCTTTCACCCCACCGCCGGCCATCCAGACAGTAAATGCAAACGGGTGGTGGTCTCGACCGGAAATATTCTTGGACCCGCCACGATTTTCACCCAGTGGCGTGCGACCAAATTCGGCCAGCCAAAGCACCAGCGTTTCATCCAGCAACCCACGCGCTTTCAGGTCTTTCAGCAGTGCTGCGATCGGCTGATCCGCCATCTGGCAATTATGCCGCAGTTCATTGTCCAGGTTACTGTGATGGTCCCAGGAAGCGTGCACAATATTCACAAAGCGTACGCCACGTTCCACCATCCGACGTGCCAACAGACAATTCATGGCAAAACTGCGATACTGACCTTTGCCACCACCTCGGGATGCTTTGATATCCGGTTCTTTCCGATCCAGACCATACGCATCAATTGTCTTTTTCGATTCATTGGAAAGATCGAGTAATTCCGGTGCGGATTGCTGCATCCGGAAGGCAAGCTCATAGGCGGCAATTCTACTTTGAATTTCTGGATCAGCCTGTTGTTGAAAACGCATCTGGTTCAAATCGTTCAGTGCATCAATTGAAAGTTTCTGCAGATCACCCGTCAGTCCTGGCGGGTTGGCCAAATTCAACACCGGATCACCTTGATTGCGAAACAGGACACCTGCATAACTGGATGGCAGAAACCCACTGCCCCAGTTCGATGTCCCGCCCGATGTGCCCCGCCCTGCGGTCAACACCACATAGCCGGGCAGGTTCTGACATTCACTGCCCAAACCATAGTTCAGCCACGAGCCCATGCTGGGGCGGCCAAACTGCCCGCTGCCCGTGTTCATCATCAACTGGCCAGGATGGTGGTTGAACTGGTCGGTATGGAGCGAACGAATCATTGTGATATCGTCCGCACATGTGGCAATATTGGGTAGCAGATCGGAGAAGACCATCCCACTTTGTCCGTGGGGAGTAAATTTGCGTGGGCTACCATACAGCACTGCCGTTGCTTTTTGAATAAAAGCAAAACGCACGTTTTTGGTCATTTCTTCAGGCAGCGGTTTGCCATGAAGACGATTCAGTTCTGGTTTGGGATCAAACAGGTCAATCTGGCTGGGTGCCCCCCCCATAAAAATGCAGATGCAGTTTTTGGCCTTCGGTGCAAAATGTGGTTTGCCCAGTGTGCCACCTACAAACGGCTCTTTGCTATAGCCATCCTGCTGCAACATGTGGGCCAACGCCAGAGAACCAATCCCACTGGCACCGGTGGTGAGAAAGTGTCTGCGAAGCATTTCTGAAGAAAAATTCATTTCTTGCCTGTGGGTGTTCAACCAGAATTTCACTGATTCTACCAGCAAACCTGCTTCAATTGCAACAAAAACAGGTGGCTTCTGCAGATTATCGATTTCATAAAACAACAAAAACCTGAATGGAAAAATGCTGATATGACCAATTCCACTAATGAATCGCAATCTGCACCGCATGACCCTGATTGGATCCAGGCACTGGGGGATCATATCGAACACCATATTGGCCCGGTGGCGAATGTGATTCAGGAAATGGTGTCGGATGTTGTGCGAATTGATCTGTTTCTGATTGAACCAGATGAATCTCGCGATTATTTTACACTGGTTACGTGCGGCATGAGTTCCAGACCGATGGATGTGCCGATTACTGATCCGGACGATCTGGTATTGGCCCCGCGCAGGCGATATGCTGAATTGGTGCTGGCACTGCCGCCAACGTGGCCAATTTACAGCGATCTTCTTCGTGAAGAAGATTATTTCTGGCCGATTCGCTGGTTAAAACGGATTGCCAGATTGCCGCACCTCTATTCTGACTGGGTTGCAACTGGGGTAACCATCCCTAATGGAAATCCCCCACAACCTGTGGCACCCAGCACGGAATTGTGCAGTTTTTTGCTGCACGAACCGATGCTGTTTCCGGAAGAATTCCGCACCCTCCAGCGGGAAGAGCAAATTATTAATTTTTACTCATTAGTGCCACTTTACGAGGATGAACTAAACTTCAAAATTGCAAACAAAACAGATAAACTGACGCAACTCTTTACACAGCATCAGGTTACAGAACTTGTCCAGCCAAATCGCCCCCACCTGCCTGTGGGAACCGCACCATGAACACCTCAAAACCAGAACGAATTGAATCGATTGACATCTACCGCGGCCTGGTGATGTTTTTGATGATGGCCGAGGTATTGCGAATTGCCAAAGTGGCCAGTCAGTTTCCGGGCAGCAGTTTATGGACCTGGTTGGGGTGGCACACTAGCCATGTCGCCTGGCGTGGTTGTTCCGTCCACGATATGATCCAGCCATCCTTCACCTTTCTGGTGGGTGTTGCCTTACCGTTTTCCCTGGCAGCACGCCTGGGCAGAGGGCAATCTTTTTTTCGGATGGCGGGACACGCACTGTGGCGATCGTTACTGCTGATCGGCCTGGGCATTATCCTGCGTTCCATCGGCAAAAAATATACGTATTTCACATTTGAAGACACATTAACCCAGATTGGTCTGGGATACTTCTTTGTATTTCTACTGGCCTGGCTGCGTCCTGCATGGCAAATGGCCGTGCTTGGCGTGGTACTGGTTGCTTACTTTGCCGCATTTGCATTGTTCCCACTGCCAAATGCCGATTTCAGCTATGCTGCGGTTGGCGTGCCAGCTGATTGGCCGCACCATGCCAACGGGTTTGCAGCCCACTGGAACAAGAACAGTAATCTGGCGTGGGCTTTTGATAAATGGTTCCTCAATCTGTTTGGCAGAGAATCACCTTTCGAATTTAACCGTGGTGGCTATGCGACGCTCAGCTTTATCCCCACGTTAGGGACGATGATTCTGGGACTGCTGGCTGGTAACTGGTTGAAAGAGTCCACCAATCGTTCGGAAACTTGCCTGAAACTGTTTGCGACTGGAACGATTGCCATATTGCTGGCAGTGGGACTGGATCAGTTTGGAATTTGCCCGAATGTAAAACGTATCTGGACCCCTTCCTGGGTCTTGTTCAGTGGGGGGATCTGTTTCATTGTGTTGTGTATCCTCTCACTATTGTTTGATCGCACAGGCGTTGCCTTTGTGACTTACCCAATTATAGTGATAGGTGCCAATTCCATTGTGGCTTATGTGATGGCAGAAACCCTGCCTGGTTTTCTGAGAGAAACGATTGCGACGCACCTGGGATTGATCCATGATCGGTGGGGCTATCGCCCACTGGATCTGTTTGGCAAAGAGTACCAGCTGATCGTTGAAGGTGGGCTGATCCTTTTATGTTTCTGGTTCGTTTTGTGGTGGCTCTACAGAAACAAAACATTCATCAGAATCTGAATCTAATCAAAAACTCTATTACGGCGATTATTTTGGCCAGGGAAATGGGCCGTTTTTATCCAGATATGGCAGATTCGCAGGGTAGGCTTCCAGATATTTCTGGGCCGCACCCGTGTTAAACACCACCACCTTCTCATGCGGGGCAACCCAACCTTCCTCTTTCAATTGCTGTAACACATCCAGGCAGATCGCCGTTTCCGGACAAAGGGAAATCCCTTCCAGACTTCCGGCAGTGCGCATCCAATGCTGGATTGATGCTTCTCTGCCGCACCGTGCAGTGCCATTGCTGGCACGAATCGCATCCAGCATCATGAAGTCGCCAACTGCAACTGGAACCCGCAACCCACTTGCAACGGTGTGGGCGTTGGGAAAAACCGGTGCATGACGTTCCCCAGCTTCAAACGCCCGTACAATGGGTGCACAGCCTTCAGCCTGACAACTGACCAGACGCGGCATCCGGGCATCTTTCAACCAGCCCAACGCCTGTAATTCCTGAAATGCTTTCCACATGCCGATCAGGCCAGTACCCCCACCGGTGGGGTAGAAGATGACGTCCGGCAATTGCCAATCGAACTGTTCTGCCAGTTCCAGCCCCATGGTTTTTTTCCCTTCCAGGCGGTATGGTTCTTTCAGCGTGGAAAGATCGAACCAGCCCATGGAAGATTGAAAATTGCGGACAATTGCCCCACAATCATTGATTAATCCGTTGACGCGATAAGCATGGGCGCCAAACATGTCTACTTCCATCTGATTGACCGTGGGGGTATCTTCAGGCATGAAAATATATACTTCCATTCCGGCACGTGCACCATAAGCAGCCGCGGCACTGCCTGCGTTACCTGCAGTCGGCAATGCAATTCGTTGAATACCAAGCCACCTGGCCATGCTGATGGCCATGGTCATACCGCGTGATTTGAAACTGCCCGTGGGCATGATCGCTTCGTCTTTTACCCACAAATCATTCAGGCCGAAATGCTTTCCCAGACGATTGCAGGCTAACAGTGGGGTCATCCCTTCATCAAAAGTCACTGGGTCTGCATCTGCAGGAAGTGGTAATAATTCACGGTACCGCCATAGGCTTTTTGGGCGGGAAGCAAGCATTTCTTTGGTGAACACCTTGCGAATCGCATTGAGATCGTATCGCACCCAGATGGGGCGATTTTCATGGAGACTGGCAATTTGCCCAAATGGCAATTCTGTGCCATCGATGGCACCTTCCAGATGACTGACGTAATGCTGTTTCATCCCAGACCTACCCACCGTGCGTAATTCATAATTCCCGAGAAGACGTTCTATCGGTTTCCAGGTGAGAAATGGTGGAAAAAGTGCGTTTTGGCGGTTCCCTGATCAATCAACTGTTGTTGTGTAAGTCATCCACCAACAATCTGCGATTACTTGATACATCAACTATTCGCCGAATTTTTATTAAGCAAGAATCTCTTTCACCAGCTTGCCATGCACATCGGTTAATCGAAAATCCCGGCCTGCGTGGTGATAGGTCAAACGCTCATGATCCAGCCCCAGACAATGCAAAATTGTCGCCTGAAGGTCATGCACATGCACTGGGTTTTCGACTGCCTGGATGCCCAATTCATCGGTGGCACCATGGACGATCCCCTGTTTGATCCCGCCACCTGCCATCCACATTGAAAAGGCACTGGGCAGGTGATCTCGTCCCAGGCTCCGACCCAACACGGGATTCATTTCCACCATGGGTGTTCTGCCAAACTCCCCACCCCAGATGACGAGGGTGGAATCCAGCAAACCGTGGGATTTCAAATCGCGAATCAGTGCGGCACACCCACGATCAACCTGACGAGCATGGTTTTTGTGATTCCCCACCACATCGGAGTGGGCATCCCAGCCATCGTGATAAATATTGATAAATCTCACTCCCCGCTGCACCATGCGGCGGGCCAGCAGGCAGGAACGTGCAAACGAGTTCTGGCTAGGCACCACGCCGTACATGTCCAGGACTTTCTGGGATTCTTTAGACAGATCAAATAAGTCTGGCCCTGCTAACTGCAGGCGGGCTGCCGTTTCGTAAGCCTGTATTCTGGTCGCAATTTCTGGCTGACCCACCTGATTCAGTCGTTGCTGATTCAGATTGTTAATCAGATCAATCGAAGAACGCTGCGTCCGGGCATCAATGCCAGGTGGGGAACTGAGATTCAGAATCGGATCACCCTGATTGCGAAATTGGGTACCGGTGAAAACACTTGGCAGAAAGCCGCTGGACCAGTTTGCGGCACCACCGCTGTTACCACCACCTGTGCTCATGACCACGTAGGCAGGTAGTTCCTGTGTTTCGGAACCCAAACCGTAAACCACCCACGAACCAAGACTTGGTCGCCCAGGCTGCGAGAAGCCCGTATTCAGAAAAATTTGAGCGGGTGCATGATTAAACTGATCCGTATGCATCGAACGAATCAGGCAGATCTCATCCATCACGGTGGATAAATGTGGGAATAACGTGCTGGCAATCCGTGTTCCTGCTTTCCCCACCTGTTGAAATGGAAACTGTGGGGGCAACACTGCCGCATCGGCACGGATGAAGGCAAACCGCTGACCTTTTAATAATTCCTGCGGCAGCGATTTTCCAGCCCACTTGATAAGAGCGGGTTTTTCATCGAACAGGTCCAGGTGACTGGGAGCCCCACCCATAAACAAATGGATCACCGCGCGTGCCTTGCCTGGAAAATGCGGTGCTTTGGGACGAAATGGATTGCGCGCCGCCCCACCAGCGGCCTGGGCGTATGAGCCACCCAACAGATTCGCCAGGGCAACTTTTCCCAATCCAATCCCACATGTTTGCAGGAAATGCCGGCGTGCCAGTGATAGTGTGTTGTGTTCAAACATGGTAGTTAATTCCTGGTAATCGCCTCATCTAAATTCAACACTGCTCTGCAAAGGACAATCCAGGCGGCAAACTCTGCTGACTTTGGAAAATTGGGTGTACATAATCGCTCAGTTTCCGAAGGGTGCTGCTGAAAAAACTCGATTTGTTGATCAAAAAACTGTGTCAACAGTTTACGCTCATCTGTACTGGGCAATCTGCTGACCGTACGTAAAAACAGTTCCGTCACCCGCTCGGCATTCGATGGCCTGCTTTGATACACACTCTGTGCCAGCGCTCTGGTCAGTTCCAGCAACATAGCATCGTTCAACTGAGTGAGGGCCTGCAAAGGAGTATTCGTTGATTCCCGCCGGGCAACACAGGCTTCTCCACTTGGAGCATCGAAGGTTTTCAAAAAAGCGAATGGGCTGGTGCGTCGCTTGAATGTATAAATCGAACGGCGAAATCGATCCGATCCGGTGCTGGTTTTCCAGGGATAAGCAGCAAATGTGCCTTCGCGGGTAACACTTTCTGGCTGGGGCGGGAAGACACTCGGCCCACCAATATCGACGGCAAGTTTGTCTGATACCACGAGATACAGGTCGCGAAGCTCTTCCCCCGACAGTCGTCGGGATGGCATTCTACTGTACCACTTGTTGTCGGGATCCTGCTCGAGCAGTTGTGGCGTCACGTTACTTGTCTGCTGGTATGTTGAACTCGTCACGATCAACCGGATCAGCCATTTTACATCCCAGCCACTTTCCATAAACTCGACTGCCAGCCAATCCAGTAATTCCGGATGACTGGGTGGGTTGCTCTGATAACCGAAATCATCCAGCGTCGTCACCAGCCCTTTCCCAAAAATGGCTGCCCACACCCGGTTGACCATGACACGTGCTGTCAAAGGGTGTTCCTTTGCCATCAACCATTTGGCAAAATCAAGCCGATTGGGAATCGGTGCGGTAATCTCTGGCAGAAAAGCAGGTACGCCTGGCTGAACGACATTCCTCGGGCTTAACCATTCCCCACGATGGTGCAGAAAAGTGGGGCGAGTGCGGTCTTTCGGTCTTTCCTGCAACACCAAGGCGGTGGGAAAATCGGGCAAGGCTTTCTGCAGGCGTTGTATAGCAGCCCGCTCTTCAGAAAGCAACGGCGTTACCGAGAGGTAAAAGTCCCGAAGCTCCTGAACCTGACCAGATGTTAATTTTTCCTCATCGATTGCCAGCAGTACTTCTATTTTCGCTGGCAGGCTGCGTGCAACCACCTCACCTGTTGCAGTTGTGGCAGCCAGACGAAACTTGCCCAAATTGGCTGCATAATATTTTTCACACACCAGATGAATCCGCACCGTGCCACTGACAGGCTTTTTGAGCCGGAAAACTGCCTGATGTGATTTCCCTGCCCACCATTAATGGTCCAGGCAGTCAGTGGGTTCTGATCGATCGCCCCACCCACCTGACCACGTGCTGCCTGAAACGAGGCAGTCGCTTCTGCAATTGCAAGATCGGTGCTGTCCTGCTTGATGCTCAATTCACTTAAGACAAAATCGCCAAGGGGGCCTTCATAATACACTCTTCCCGGCCCACCTGCAGGCAGGCGGGGGTCTGCCAGCACTTCCAGTCGAATCCCAGTAGTATTTTTGGGCAGATTCATCTCTACCACCATCTCGTCGCGTTTCGATTGGTCGCCAGACACAAAGACTGCATCGTCCGCTTCTACTTCCAGGTGGGGCAGATTGGAAGATACTTTTGCAGGTCGGATGATTTGCCAGTCAACCGCTCGCATTCGTTCCTCTTTTAGCCACGCGGCGAATTGCCTCTCAAAGTTCTTCTGGCGGTTCTCCTGTGCCGTCAACTTCGGATCTAATTGCGTGCCTATTGGAAAGCGTGACGGCAATTCTTTCAGTTGACGTTGAATTTCGACTTCCAGCAGTTTGCGGCGATCTTGAATTTCTTGTGTCGTTACTGAAATGGTTGGTTCTTCACAATTATTAAAAATTGCAAAAAGACGATAATACTCATCATGTGAAATCGGATCAAACTTGTGGGTATGGCACTGGCAGCAATTCAGAGTTAATCCCAGCCAGACAGTTCCGGTAGTAGCAATACGATCATTCATTGCCAGCCAGCGATATTCCAGTGGATCGATGCCACCTTCTTCGTTCAGCATGGTATTTCGGTGGAAACCAGTAGCAATCAATTGCGATTCGGATGCTCCTGGTAGTAAATCACCTGCAAGCTGTTCAATTGTGAAACGGTCGTATGGCATGTTGTTATTAAATGCCTGGATCACCCAGTTGCGGTACAACCACATTGTCCGTGGACGATCTTTTTCAAAGCCGTTGGTATCAGCATATCGAGCCAGATCCAGCCATACTCTTGCCCAGTGCTCGCCAAATCTCGGTGATGCCAGCAAACGATCAATCAGTCTCTCACTAGCATCCGGATCGGGATCATTTACAAACTGCTCCGTTTCTGCAGGTGTCGGAGGCAGACCAACGATGTCAAGGTATGCTCGACGGATGAAGACGCTCTTATCAGCAAGCTTTCCAGGCGATAACCCCGCCTGTTGCAGCCGGTAAAGGATGAAGTGATCGATCCCATTTTGTGGCCACTGCTGGGCATCCACCATGGGCAGTAGCGGGCGTTTGGGTGGCTGAAATGCCCAATGGTCGACATATTTCCCACCTGCAGCTATCCAATCGGCAAGTAATTGCTTCTGTTTGACGGTTAGTGGTTTGTTCGCAGATTTGGGTGGCATCAATTCACTAGGCTTTTCCGCATTGATTCTCCGTACCAGTTCACTTTGCTGCGGCTTGCCAGAAACAATGGTGGGAACTTCCGAACTGCCACCAAGCTGGGCCCCCTTGGCGGTATGCAGACTCAATTCCCCACTTCGGGTTTTTTCATCCGGCCCATGACACTGAAAACAATGATTGGAAAGTATTGGCCGAATATCGCGTGCAAAATCAATTTCACCAGCGTGGGCAATCACTGGCAGGAAAATTGCGAAAATAGCCAAGGTGCGAGCCATGAATTCCACCCGAATAATTGTGGGAAGGGCGAGCCATCAATCTATTCAATCATTTTACACGATTTGATTTGATGCCCAATGGAACAAAGGGGCTTCGGCACTTTTTTATCAGAAAGGTCTGTGTAATTTAGGGATTTGGCACAATTGCAATGTTCTCACACACAAATCAATGCGGTGGGGAATCATGCTGGACAAACTTCGGCCCACTGCGAAGTTCCGAGAGCCATTGCATCACAGCATAAAACACTGGAATAAAGAAAATTGCCAGAAAAGTGGCAGTTAACATCCCACCAAACACTGCGGTACCCAATGCCTGCCTGCTGGCCGCACCTGCACCTTTCGACCACACCAAAGGGGCCACACCCATAATGAAAGCAAAAGAGGTCATCAGAATCGGTCGCAAGCGATTCCGAGCCGCGGTGACGGCAGATTCTCGAATCGACAAACCCGATTCTCGCAATTTTCGCGCAAACTCGACTATCAGAATGGCATTTTTGCTCGCAAGGGCGATAATCAGCACCACCCCAATCTGGGTATAAATGTTGTTATCCAGCCCACGGAACGAAACCGCAGCAATCACGCCGAGTAGACCTAAAGGAACCACCAGAATCACCGCCAGCGGTAGAATCCAGCTTTCGTACTGGGCCGCAAGCACCAGATAGACCATCAGCACTGCCAAGGCGAAAATATACACTTCATCACCACTAATGGCCGCTTCCTGATAGGCAATTCCGGTCCATTCAAAACCCATGGAATCAGGGAGTTGTTCCGCTGCAACCTGTTTCATCACTTCCAGTGCTTCACCAGAACTGATGCCGGGTGCACCAGCACCATTAATGGCTGCTGCAGGATAGAGGTTGTGGCGGGTAATGCTTTGTGGCCCGGGACGTTCCTGTACCTTCAACAGTGTTTTCAGCGGTACCATTTCATTAGACAAATTTCGGACGTAGAGTTTGTAAATATCGTCCGCTTTGCTCCGCTCTGCAGATTCTGCCTGAACACGCACCTGATAGGTACGGCCAAACTTGTTAAAATCGTTGACGTATACAGAGCCAAGATTTGCCCGCAACGTTTCAAAGAGTGCATCGAGTGGGATGATTAGTTTTTCACATTTGATTCGGTCAATATCGAGGTACAATTGCGGGACACCAGAACGGAAACTGGATTGTGCCACCCCGATTTCGGGCCGTTTTTTAGCCGCTTCAATAACATCGGAGATCCGTTGCTGCAAATCTGGCAGTTCCCCACCTTCACGTAACTGCACCTGCATCTGGAAACCGCCTGCCACCCCAATCCCCTGGATCGATGGTGGGATCAATACGAGGATATTTGCCTCCTGGATTGCGGCAAACCGCTGGCGAAGTTGACCGACAATCGCATCCTGGGTCAGTGCGGGATTGCCTTCCCGTTCACTCCAGTCTTTCCAGGCCACAAACATCGTGGCTGCATTGGGCGAGTTTGTCCCATCCAACAGTGAGAAACCACCAAGCATAAACCAGTTTTCAGTGGCACCTTTTTCCTTGAACTCCTTCAGGATAGCGGACATTTTATCACCCACCATCGCAGTTTCCTGCAGTGGGGCATTGTCACGCAATTGCACCGCAATAATGATGTAGCCCTGGTCTTCCTGCGGGAGAAAACCTGTTGGCAATGTCGTGTACCAGTATCCCGTCATTCCGGCAATTCCTGCAAAGATCAGCAGGAAACCCCACCATACTTTCACAGTTTGGCGAATCACCCATGCATATCCTGCTTCAATAGCACCGTATCCAGTATTAAAGGCACGAATTGGCCAGGCTCGACGGGCGGGTGGGGGCTTCAACCAGGTAGCACATTGTGCTGGTTTCAATGTTAAGGCATTGACCGCACTGATGAATGCTGTTGCAGCAATTGTTAAGGCAAATTGGCGGTACAACTGGCCGGTAATCCCACCTAAAAACGCTGTGGGCAAAAACACCGCCATCAGCACCAGGGTAATCGCAATCACCGGACCGGTAACTTCCTGCATGGCTAGAATCGTCGCTTCGCGGGCAGGTTTCCCACGTTCAATATGGTGGGCGGCGTTCTCCACAATCACAATGGCCTCATCTACCACAATCCCAATCGCAAGAATCAAGCCAAAGAGTGTCAACAGGTTAATCGAAAAGCCAAGAAATGGCATGAAGGCAAACGCACCAATGATGGTTACCGGTACGGTCGTGGTGGGCACCAGCAACGCCCGCCAGCTTTGCAAAAAGACCAGAATCACAATCAGCACCAGAATACCTGCTTCGATCAGCGTGCGATATACTTCTGAAATTGCCTGCCGCACAAACCGGGTTGTATCAAACGGAATCGAATACTCCATGCCCTTCGGTAGTGTGCTGGAAATCTCTTCCATCCGTTTCTTGACACGATCAGCCACGTCCATCGCATTGGAACCAGGCAACTGGTAGACCAGCAAATTGGAAGCGGGAGTTCCCGTTTTTGCAGAAAATGAATCGTAACTCTGGGCACCCAGCTCCACGCGGGCGACATCACGCAGGTAGGTTATTTGACCCTCTGGTCCCCGTTTCAGAATGATCCCCTGAAATTCTTCCGCGTTGGTCAAACGACCTTTGGTTGTAACTGAATACTGGAGCTGTTGATCGGCTTCTGTGGGAGGCTGACCAATCTGGCCTGCTGTCACCTGCACATTTTGCCTGCGCAAGGCAGCAACCACTTCATTGGTGGTAATCTGCTTCGCTGCCATAGCATCCGGATCCAGCCAGACGCGCATCGCATAGGCACCCTGTCCGCGAATTAAAATATCGCCGACACCATCAACACGGCTCAGCTCATCCCGCATCCGTAGAATCGCATAGTTTGATAAATCCAAGCCGCTGAATGTGCCATCTTCCGATGTTAATGCCACGGCCATAATAATGTTGGCCGATCGTTTTTTCACCGATACACCCTGGCGTCTGACATCTTCCGGCAACAATGGTTCTGCAACTGCCAGACGGTTTTGTACCTGAACCTGGGCTTCTTCGAGATTTGTGCCAATTTCAAAAGTAATTGTCAGTGAATACCCACCATCCGATGAGCAGGTACTTGTCATGTACATCATATTTTCGACACCATTGACTTCCTGTTCAATGGGTGCAGCCACGGTATCGGCAATTACCTGGGCGTCCGCACCAGGGTAGGATGCACTCACCACCACCGTGGGTGGGGTAATTTCCGGATATCTTTCGACTGGCAGGCGAAACAACGCCACCAGCCCGAAGATTCCTGTGAAAATTGCGATCACGTTGGCGAAAACAGGCCGATCGATGAAAAATGTCGATATCATCTTGGTTTGTTGGTAATTAGTTGATCATCAAAGCAGTACAAAAATCGAACTATTCTGCTTTTGGAGTGGGTGGGTCTTTCTTTGATCCCATCGGATCGGTTTCTGGCAATTCAGGCGGCTTTCCTTGCTGGGGTTTCACTTCACCACCCGGACGAGATTTTTGCATCCCAATCATAATAACACGGTCAGTTGCTTCCAGCCCTTTTTCTATTGCGTAGTACGCACCCAGTTGCACGCCACGATCTACCGCCTTCCGAACTACTTTATTTTCCGCATTTACAACCAGAACGTAGTTGCCCTGAATATCGGAAAGTACCGATTGAGCTGGGACGCACAGTTTTTTGCTGCCACCGCCCCACTTAACACGAACGCGGGCATACATTCCCGATGATAGCTTGCCGTTGGGATTATCCAGTTGGCCACGGTATCGCACCGTACCTGTGCCCGGCTCAAACTTCGGCTCTCGAAAATTGATTTTTCCATCGTGGGGATATTCTTTTTCAGTAGTCACCCCCACATCGATCGGGATTTTATTGTCTGAAGGTGCGGGCAGCCCCTGTGAAATCATTTTTTCGGAATAGCGGATCGCATCCGATTCAGGCACATCAAAATAAACGTAGATGGGATCATTTGTCACCATAATCGTCAGCAACGTGGGATCGCTGTACCCCACCAGATTCCCTTCAGTCACATAAGTGCGGCTGATCCGACCAGTAATTGGTGCTTTGATGACTGCATAGCCCAGATTCAAAGTGGCAGTATCCACTTTCGCTTTCTGCTCATTTACTGTTGCCACGGCCAACTCCACAGATGCGGAGGCAACCTTTTCTGCTGCCTTCACCTGCACATATTCTTCGTCTGAAATGGTGTTGGTGGCATGCAGGCGATCTGCCCGAATCCGGTTATTCGTAGCACGTTCCAGCTCAACTTCACTACGTTTCAGCTCTGCTTTTGCACGTTCCAGCCCCGCTTTCGCTTCGTTCACAACCGCCTGATATTCTTCTGGTTCGATCACGTATAACGGCGTATTCACCTGAACGACTTTTCCTTCCGGAACCAGAATTTCTTTGATTTTCCCTTTAACCCGCGCACGAATTTCAACTCGCTCGGCAGCTTCCAGGTGGCCAGTGTAGTAGCCATAATCAAACACCTGTAGTAATTGTGGTGCTACTACAGTTACAGCGGGGGGTGGTGGAGCCTGCATTGGTGGTTTTTTCTTCTGACAGCCCGCCAGCATCACACAAACAACGGAAGTGACACACCACATGAAGGCAATTTTGTACATCGAAGGTCCAACCAGGTGAACAAAAACCAGCAGTTTAGAAAATTAGACCGCTCGGACTATTATTGACGTTTCTATGCCACTTTCCAATCAAACGATTTACCATTTTGCCAAAATTCTCTACGTTTAGTCGGAATAACTTCAAAAAATTGCACGAAACCGTGCTAGCATCCGCAAATATGAAAATTGCATGAGTAATTTGACCCCTACCGATCGCCTCGCACAGAACATTCGCAATGCAGAAACCATTGATCTATTAGATCGAATTACCGCCTATCGATTAGGTCTGGAACCACTTGCTGTCGAACTGATCCATGTCGAACTCTACCGACGTGGGGTGTCAGCCAGTGAAATAGTTGAACATGAAGAAAAAATGAGTAACCTGATTCTCGACCGAACTGGTGTGGCACGTCAATGTGCCCGGTGCCATCGGCCTGCGTCCCAATCAAACTGGGCGCTGGCACAAACTGTTTGGTATCGTGCCATTATTCTTACGCCCGTTATATCTTTGTGAAGACCACGCACACTGAAAGATAAATAAACATCATTATGCACATATTTCGACTCAATAATATTGCATGATAGTAATTTTTAGCTCGTACTGTTTCCGAAGTGCAAAATCCTCCACCTTTAAGGTCGCAATCAACAGAATTTGGCCAAATTCTGGGCCAGACCTGAAACTTTTCACCTTCTGACATCGCATTTCATTGGTGGGGTTGATAACTTCGCCTGAAATCGACCACAAGTGCCTAATTCTCATTAACAATGAGAGGAGATCGCCAATGTCCCCAGTGCCTGAAAAGAAATCCCTTCGAAAAAATGCCCGCCAAAACTATTGGGCTACCAGAAACCCTGATCACTATTGTATTTTTCCGAAAAATCCCCCACTGGCACCTGAGGTGGAACAACAACTGTTTACCGTGGCACAACGTGGTGAATTGACGGCACTTAACCATTTATGGTGCAATCATTTAAGACTTGTCTTGTCAGTTGTCAATCTTTTTGAGTGTCCTGAACCACTACTTGAAGATGTGATTCAGGAAGGGGTGATGGGAATTCGCAAAGGGATTGCTCGTTATCAACATGAAAAAGAGACAGCACCCAGCACCTACATCTGGTACTGGATTTATCAATCTATTCAGCGATTTTTGTACAGACACCGCTATCATGTGAGAATTCCCTCATACTTATTTAGGACCTACCGTGATTTTTTTGCCGAATTGGACAAACTAATCCGTCGGATGCTTGCGATTTATAAGTTTGCCAATATTCAATCAATTCATGAACTGCCTGCTGACGAAATTCTTGATAAGAGGCAAAATCAGCAGCTTGAAAGAAAAGAGGTGAAATTGGTGGTGCGTAGGCTGTTAAAGTATCTGCAACCTAAGTTTCGGTACGTGGTAATCAAACGCTATGGTCTAGGCAAGCATCCTCCACAAACGTTACGGTGGGTGGCAAAACGCCTGAAAATATCCCACGAACGAGTTCGACAAATTGAGCAGCAAGCCTTGGAAAAATTACGCTGGATCTGCCGAAAGAATGCCCCTGCCTATGTACTCGATGAGTAAATTTTCATTAATTGATTCAGCGCCAATATCCCACCACTTCTGACAGGATTTCGAGGTGATTCAGGGGGTTGAGTGCCCATTGATTGTAATAATCCAACTGAATCAGGGTGAATGTCCAAATCACGCAGATAATGGATGCAAAGATTGCCAGCCAGCGAAGATACGGCAGTGAAAATAGCACCAGAATACCTACCGCAATGATTCCCATCGATTCACTGACCATTCGACAGCCAAAAGTATATCCCTGGTATGGTGAAGACCACGTCATCACCAAATAGAGTTGAACCAGCATATGCACCAGCATAGCGGTGCTGCCAGGTGGCAGCTTGGCATGTCGAAATAGTACCCCAATCAGTGAGAAAACCACGATCGGACTATGCCAGAACCAGCCACAATCGACGCCAAACAGCACAATGTACCATGCCGGCCTCAACAAACTGAAGCGCTCTTCGGTGGCTCCATATGCGAAAAGCGTCCAATAGCCCTGACAGCGGGAATACACATAAGCCTGGATGAGCAGCATGAATAACCCCACACCAATACCAGCAAGCCAGCCCCACCATTGATGCCTGATTGTGGTTAAAAATGGTTGGCTGCTGGCTAAAGCCAGAGGAAAGAGTAACAGAATCTGTTGTGGGCGAATCCAGAATAAGAGCCCGAACAAAACCGCTAAGAGAATTACAAGAAATGGCGTTGGTTTTTCCCGAAATTTCAGCCAGATCACCCAAATCCAGGTCAGGCAAGTAAATGCTGCCGCATGGGCCATAAACATCATGATGCTGGTGAAAAAAAACATGCTGGTGCCGCCCCACGCCAGCAGTAATGCGATTGCTACTTTCCATCCGCTAAAGTGCAGCGTCAAAAGCCGATACATCAATTGCATAGCATGGCAAAACAGCAGTAAGAGCCCCAGAAATACTGTGGACATTTCCAGACGAGAATAGCCCCATGGCGAGCCAGTTTGCCACCCTGCACCAACAGCGATATGTCTCAGCAACCGACCTATTTGCAGAAACGGATATTCAAAGACAGATAATCCCATCGGATATTTGCTGGTGAATTGACCCGATGGCAGCTTCGGGGCCTGTTCGAAAGTACCATCACCATCCCAATCGTAAGAAACCTTACCAGGGCAATCCAGCAAGTTATTGGTGATATCCAGATCGGCATCAAATGCCATGGAATGAGCCAGCGAATAATAATACTGTGCATCCCAACCATAAAGAAGGTAGTCTTCGCCAATCAAGCGAGTCTGCATGTAAGCGATCACGCACAATGCGCAGAGCATTCCGAACCAATTATCTAAAAAAATGCGTCTCACATACGACATCTGGGATTCCTGAGAGGGTTATGGGTTATTTTAGAAAGCATGTTCCGGCAGAGCGGGTCAAACGTGCCCGGAAGCGATTTTCGCGTTTCCAACGACTTTCATTGCATGTTCATTAGTGAATCGGTTAGAATATAAAAATCCTGCCAATTTCTGTTGCGGGATATCGATAAGTGTGGGATTTCATTCATGAGCAGTTTACCACCGGAATTGGCAACGCGGCTGTTAGTGCTTTGCACCCAAATGCAACTACGCAACAGCCGACGTGCAGGATTGCAGGCAATTCTGGGTGTCTTTCTGTTCGCTGCGCTCTGTGTTGGATGCGACGCTTTTTTCCCACTGCCTCAAGCCGTGCGTTGGGTGTTATTGCTCAGTTGGGCAGCATGGTCCATTTTTCTCGTTCGTCGGTGGTGGAAAATCAAGTTCCAGCCAGTCGACCCCTTACAGATTGCCGCACAGGCAGAAGTCCTGTTTCCCCGCTTATCAGAACGAATGCTTACTTGTGTGGAGTTAGCGACCGAGTCGGAGCAGGCACATGGGTCGCCGGAAATTATTGCTGCGTTACAACGAGAAACCACCGTACGTGCCCAGAAACTGGATCTGGAACAAACTATCCCAACGATGTTTCCCCGTTGGCAAGTGTTGGCAGCATTCGGCCTACTGCTTCTCTTGTTAACAGGTATTATTTTCCAAGGCAACCCCGCGCAGCAAGTACGGCGGTTTTTTCTGCCGTCGTATCAGCCCACACCAAAAATTCAGTATCAACTCGTGGTAACTTCTGGAAATCCCACGGCCGATCTTGGTGAAACGGTTACTTTTACTGGATATGCACAATTAACTGCAGATGAAGGCACACTTCCAGAACTGGTGTATCTCGAAACCCAACAGAATGGAATTTCTACCGTTTACCCTATGAACCGTGGGAATGATGGTGTCTGGTATTTTCAACTGGAAAACGTTGCCGAAGACCTCGATTATCGCCTGACTACCCATGTGGCTGACAGCGAAATTCACCATGTGACCGTGGTAGAGCCCGTGCGAATGCGAACCGCAAAAACATCGATTACCCCACCTTCATATGTTGATGCCCCTGAACAGGTAGGGATTGCTGGGCTGCCAGAAATTACCGCTTGGCAATATAGCAATATTGCTTGGGAGTTGCAGTTTCAGCCGAAACCAGTGCGGGTACAGGTAGCATTCAAACCAACAAAAGAACATCCAGGTTCAATACCAGTTAAACTAGCCGACTTAATCCCGGACGAAAACGCACAGGTTCAGCTCCGGTGGTTAGCAACGGTATCTGGTGAGATGGTTTTTACGGCCCACACCACTGATGGGCGGCAAATTTCATTTCCACCACAAAAAATCCATCTCATGGTGGACCAGCCACCTGTCATCGCAGATGTACAAGGTCTTCAACAGAACAAAATGCGGGTACGACCTGGTGAACAGATACGCATTTCAGCGCAAGTAACTGACGATGTAGCTCTTACGGCGATTTCGCTTGATTATCGTATCAACCAGGATTCTGTGCAACACCTACCATGGAACGTGCCCGCAGGAAAACTGTCTTCAACAATGAACCCACAAATGGATTTCACCATCCCACTGAACCTGAAGTTGGGCGACAGTGTTTATTTTCGCATTGTGGCAACAGATAATCGAGAGTTCCCGCAACAGAAACTATCTCCCCAGACAACTTACCACCCTGATAAAAATTTGTGGTTCGAACTGACGATTGATCCAGAGGCACGTGCCCTGGCAGAACAACAGATTTTACAGCTACGTGACCAGTTGCATGAGAAAATAAAAGCCGTTCTGGAACAGGTGAAAAGCACTACCCGTGGGGTTAATCGATTTCGAGCCGAAACCAGCAGTGATCGCGTACTGCCTGAAAAAGAAAAATCAGCTCTCGATCAGCTTTCAACTGATTCGCATGCTGCAGCCAACGACTTGACTGCAATTGCACGTGATTCAGCAAATCAGCCTACGCTGGGTAAATTGCAACAGGAAGCAGAAGCAATTGCTCAGGAGCACCTGAATCCGGCTGGGGAAGAGTTAACTTTGGCGAAACAGCCAGCTAATTCAATTACCCGCATCAACAAAGTACGAGGGGCAGAAGACCACCTCGACCGTTCGATTGTGCGGCTTGAAAAACTATTAGAACTTAATGAAAAAGTAGCTCGCGACCGCCTGGATCTGGCAAAAGTAGATGAGCTTGCAAAAAAACAACAGCAATTGGCCGACCGTGCGAAGGATCTGAATCCTGCCAATCAGGACGATATCGCCACACAACAGGCAAAACTGCGGGCACAATTACAGCAACTTGCGGAACAATCCGAAACGATTCGCAACGCACTCAAATCGATGCAAGTGCAACAATCGAAAGAACTTGCAGCGAAAGCGGAACAGCTTGCTGCAGAACTGGAAGAACTGAGCCGGGCGATCGACGAATCGCAACAGGTGGCACGCCAGGAAAAATTAAAAGATATTCAGAAACGCCAGCAAGACCTGGCAATGCGGGCTGCGGAACTGGCAAAACAATCGGCGGAAGTTGCACAGGGAACGCAAATTGCCCCACTGGATTCGCAGGAAATGGCTAATGCCAGCGATAAACTGCGGGATGGAGATGCGAATGCCTCACTGATTCAGCAGGAAAAAGCAGCAATGGAACTGGACCGCCTTTCCCAGGAGTTACGTGCTGCCACTGCGGGTAACGAAAATGGACGCGAAGCAGCCCGACAATTAGCCCGCCTTCAGACCCAGCTGGCACGTGAAATCGAAGAAAAACTGGCTGCGAAGCCTACACAGGAAGCAGTGGATTTGCTGCAGAAAAAGCAAAAAGCAATTCTCAACGGGATGCAGGAGTTGAAATTGCCTACTCAGCCTGCCCAGATTGCAGGGAAACAGACAGAGAAATTAATTCAGGATGCAGAAAAAGCATTGAAAGACGCCCCAGGGTCTGCGGGGAAAATCGCAGCAGATGCCGCCCGCAAATTGCAGGAACTCGCAGAATTATTGCCGAATAAGACCGAACGATTAGCCCAGGCCCGCAGGGATGTGGCCGCACTGGCGAAAACACAGGCAGGAATCAAAGCAAAAGTTGATCAACTGCAACAGCACTTGCAAACACAGCCAAACAATCAGGCTGATGCACAAACGTTGGATGAATTACGGCGATTATCTAAACAACAGGCAGAAATTGCTGGTAAATTGAACGATTTCGACCTGCCGGGCCAGGTTCAGCGTCAGCAGCAGCTAGTGCAACAGATGAATCAGGCTGCAGGTGAACTGCTGGATTCCCCCACCCGTGGTGCCACAAATTCCCAGAATCAGGTGGGACGATCGTTGGAACGCTTGCAACAGGCATTGGAAGGAAAAGTTCCTGATGATGAGCAGGTAGATCTGCTGACCAAGAAGCAGCGCAAGGTGGCAGAGCAGGCCCAAAGGCCAGAAGTGAAACAGGATCAACAGTTGCAGAACAAACTGCTCCAGGAGCAGGCGGAAATCAATCAACAATTAGAAAAACTTCATCTTCCGGAAGTTCCTGCAAGCAAAGCAGATGCGGCGAATGCGACTCGATCTGCAGAAAAAACCGCCTCCCAGGGTCAGTGGGAACAATTTCCCGCTGCGACAGAACAGGCAGTGGAAAAGCTGGAAACATTACGCCAGCAGTTGAATCAACAGGAAACTGCATCGGAAACGCTGGAGCGGCTCGCACGTTTGCAGGAAAGTGGTGCCAGCGAGTTACAGAAGAAGCAGGATCGCGCTGTCGTAGAACAATCACGGAAACAATCAGAAGCTGTGCGTCAGGAATTGTCGCAAGTACCACAATTACAGGCACTTCCGGAATTGGAAACACTGGAACGTGCGTTGAAAAAAGCTGCGGAACCAGGCACCGCACCTGAAGTGGCCCAGGCTCAGCAGGAATCGGCCCGGATGTTACAGGAAGCTGCAGAAAAACTCAGCCGAACCGGGCAAGAACAGAGTCCGGCTACCCCACCCACAGCCGAGGAGGTGGATCAGTTGGCGAAAAAACAGGAAAAGTTAGCAAAAGAAACAGAAAAAGAGTTGGGAGAAGCAGCAAAAATCGCTGACCCGCAGCAAAGACAGCAGGCTACCGATCGGGCACGCACCAAAGCGAAAGAACAGCAGCAGGAATTAGCCAAAGAACTGGAAGCAGGTTACGGGCAGGATTCGCCAGAAGAGTTTCAGCAGGCGAAAGCGGGAATGAGCCAGGCACAAGAGCAATTGCAACAAGGCAAAGATGGGGCAGCACTTGATCAGATGAAAGGTGCGGCGAAATCATTGCAAAAACTTGCTGAAATACGCAGTCAGGTGGAAGCACGCCGCAATAATATGACGGGAGCCAATCCCACAGAAGCGGCTGCAAAAGCGGCAGAAATGGCTGCGGAACAGCGAAAACTGCAACGGGAAACTTTGCAGGCAGGTCGCGAAATGGACCAACAGCCCCCACGCACCGATAATCCGATCGGTAAGATTCTGCAGGAACAGGCGGCTCTTGCCAAAGAGGTGGGGCAATTTGCCGATGCCATGCGTGGCAGGCTGGGCGATCAAGCACCCACTTCGAAACAGTCTGCAAGTGCGGCAGCTTCTGCTAAAAAAGCCGCTGCACAGTTAGAAAATGGCAATGTGCGACCGGGCCGCACCGCAGGAGAGGAGGTTGCACGAACGCTCGATGAAGTGCGTCAGGCGATGCCACAATCAAACGCAGGCAAGGAAGCTGCCGAACTGGCCCAGCGACAAAAGTCGCTGAATGAGAAAATGGCGAAATTAGAATATGATCTGGGTGCCCTGCAGGCACAGCAGATGGCTCGGCAACAATCCTTGCGTGAACAGGCGAAGGAACTTGCCGATGAAATGGCAAAGCTCCCGGCCAATCCTTCTGCAGAGCAGATGCAGCGTGCGGTAGAAGCGATGCAATCAGGTGACAACCAGAACCCACGTGGGGATCAAGAAAAGCGAAATCAGGCGGCAGAAAACCTTCGACAGGCCGCCAAAAGCATGCCCAGACTGCAGCCCGATCCTGCCTCCCCTCCAGCACAAGCTGGGCAGGATTTTCAACGTGCACAGAATCAGATGCAACAGGCCCAGCAGAATTTGCAACGTGGCGAACTGGATCAGGTTGCCCAGCAGATGCAACAAGCTGCTGATGCATTGCAAAAAAGCACTCAGCAGTTAAGTAATCGGTTTTCAAGTGGAAATCAGCAGGGAAATCAGCCACAGAATGCCCCACGTCAATTAGGAACGATCCCACTGGATCCGAAATTACTTGGGGATGCCGCGAAGGAACATCAAGGGAAACGGTGGGGGGAACTCCCGGGCGAAATCCAGACGAAGATTATCCAGGACATGAAGGCACGCTATGGGGAAGATTATGCCCGCAATATCAAATTATACTTCGAACAACTCTCCGAGCGAAAGTAATCAATACTCGTTTTTCAGCTTGAAATCATGAAGTGCCAATGCTAGCCCTGCCCACGGACTGAGTCCACGTGGAGTGCATCCAAGCGTGGCACCCGCTTCATCCCCAAAGAGGCATTCGATACATGTTCGAAGATCGGTAGCATCCAGATACGAAAACAGCACAGCCCGTGAATAGTTCAGATCATCCGGATCCAGCGTCGGTTCTACACAACCCGCGGTATGCAAAACGTAGCCTTCTTGTGCAAGCATCGCACGCAGATTTCTTGCAGATCCATGGCGACAAACATATTCAAAGCGATGAACAGCCGTTAAGATTGCTTCCCGGATCTTTCTTTCACTTGCTGGTTCGCTACTCCATAGCACTGCCGAAAGCCAGTAATTCTTCATCCATGTTGGCAGCGTATTGTCAGATGGTTGACTGAAACTCTTGAAACGCAATTTAAACTCGTAATCAAAGCGATTCGTCCAGCCACCTTTCAAATCATCAACGACTACCAAGGCAACATTAATCTGCAACGATCTGGAATCAATGTGCCTGAATTGGTTCAGAATTTCAGAACCAATTTCATCTGCACCCAAGGCAATATACTCGTCTAGAAGTGCTGCCACATGATCTTTTGCCATCGGATTGAACATCGTCAACGGTGGAAAATCGATCGTTTGGCCATCCGAGCTGATTGTTCGCAGATATTCTTCAAAACGGTCCCGTCCAGGTGGCAATTGAAGTAACTCTCGCTGTTGTTGCAAAAGTGGTATGTATTGCAGGGCCATGCAGTAATACTCAAAACGGGAAATCAACAGAAATGGAGCAGTTTAACGGATGGTGGGTTCGCTGCTTAATTTCCATCGTATTCAATTTACTGTGGAGCCATGAAGTCATTGATGGTGAAGATCGGCTGGTAGTCGTAATTTTTCAGCAACTCACCAGCACCCTGCAAACGATCCACCACACACAGCACGCGGGAGACGATTGCCCCCAGTTTTTCCACTTCCTGAATGGCCTGTAAAACACTCCCGCCGGTGGTCAACACATCATCAATTACTGCAACATGGTCACCGGCTTTGATCTGGCCTTCCACACGCTCTTTGCTGCCATGTTCTTTTGCTTCTTTACGCACAAAAAAACCTTCCAGCGTGCGGCCTGCCTGGTGGTACCGCATTGCGGTGGCGGCGGCCATAGGAATTGCCCCCACTTCCAGCCCGCCAATGCCCACAATGGGCAAATCTTTGGTGGCATAGTAGAGGCATTCTGCCAACATGGTGATCGCTTCGGAATGAAAGAGCACTTTTTTGGAATTAATGTAGTAGTTGCTGGTTTTTCCAGAGGCCAGGACAAAGTTGCCAAAGGCAATTGCTCTTGCCGCATAAAGTTGCTTCAAACGTTCTTTTGCTTGCATCAATTCCATAATCAACCCGTTATATAATCGAATCTGTTGCTGGGAAGTTCTAAAATAGTCTTATGTGAATTCACTCAGGATCCCACCGTGGCGAAAAAAGAAGAAAAAGTTTATACCGAAGCTGAGATAACTGAAAAAATCAGCCAACTGGGACTGACTGGCTGGTATCTGGAAGATGGCTGGCTGCGGCGTAAGTACAATACAGATGGCTGGCCACAGACACTGATGGCAGTAAATGCAATTGGTTTTCTGTGTGAAGCAGCTTACCACCATGCCGATCTGGCAATTACCTGGGGCAAATTGTGGGTAAAATTGACCACCCACTCTGCAGGGGGAATTACCGACAAAGATTTCGATCTGGCAAAGAAAATTGAAGAAACAGTGCTCTGGCGGCCCACTGGTGGGGCACTGGGTACCGGACATCCGGAAAAATTTGTTTACAGTAAGTCTTAAACACTTAACAACGTGAGAAAAACATGCGACGAAGCGCCACCTCTCTTGTGCTGCTGGCATTTTGCAGCACCACATGGGCAGAAACAAAAGTTGTCACTGCGGAATTAACCGCCAAAAAAGCCGTTTCCAATGCTTTGGTGCGGATTTCCCTAACCGAAGAACAAGCGACAGGGATGAATTCTGCCACTGCCAAAATCGGTGGGCAGTCGATTTCCTGTCAGTTAGCTACCGCGTCGCTGAACACGGGGGCTGGGGCCGAAGTGGTGGCAATTGTGCCTGAATTGTCCGCCGAAAAACCCGTTTCAGTGGAAATCACCCTCGATTCTGCCAAAAACACAGAAGGATTCACCTGGAAAGATGCTGAAGGTGATGCACCAGTGTTGTTTGCGAAAGACAAGCAAGTGCTTGCTTACGTGCGGCCGAAATTCGACCCCAATCCGAAGGCGTTGACCAACCCGACCTTCAAAGTGTACCACCATCTTTATGACGAAAGTGGTACCGTGCGGCTGACCAACGGACCAGAAGGGCGTTTCCCGCACCACCGTGGTATCTATTTTGGTTTCAATCGCATCAGTTACAATGGCAAAAGTGCCGATGTGTGGCACTGCCGTAACGGAGAATCTCAACAGCACGACAGCACCGTTGCTACTTCAGGTGGGCCGATTCTGGGTCGTCAGGTGGTTACCATTAACTGGAACGGACAGGATGGCAAAACCTTTGCAAAAGAAACCCGCCAGATCGACGTTATTGCTGCACCCGGTGGACGTTACATCGAATTCCGCTCTCTTTTGACTACGGAGCTTGACAAAGTTCGTCTCGATGGCGACCCACAGCACGCAGGGTTTCATTTCCGTGCGGCACAGGATGTTGAAAAGAACCCCAAAGAAACTTACTATCTTCGTCCCAGTGGTAAAGGGGCCAAAGGCACCGAGATCAACTGGACACCAAAAGGCAAAAACTCAGCCGATGTGGTGAACCGTGCCTGGACAGCGATGAGCTTCGTGGTGGCTGATAAACGCTTTACCTGCGTTTATGTGGATCATTCCAGTAATCCCAAAGAAGCCCGCCAAAGCGAGCGATCTTACGGTCGATTTGGGACTTACTTCGAATATGACCTGAGCAAGAACAACCCACTGAAACTGCAATACCGCCTTTTTGTGAAAGAAGGGGAAGTGACTGCTGAAGATTGCAGCCAATTGAGCAGTGCATTCGACGGTGGGATTACGGTTTCGGTCAAATAATTAAGAAAAGTTCATCATTTTGCCCTGCCCCCCTTTCATTCTTAAAGATGGGACGTTTGTTTGCTGTCGGTTCGTCAGCAATTACTACATTAAACTGTTGAATTTCTGAAAAGTTATTTACTACGACACAACGGGTGGGGGCATCAACGGTCCCCACAAATCGCTGATGAATCATTCCATCGAAGAACTTTTTCAACGACTGCGAAGTTCCGGGAAGACGGCATTTATTCCTTTTATCACCGCTGGTGACCCCAATTTAGCCACCACTGCAGCGTTACTGCAACAATTGCCCCAGGCGGGGGCCGATCTGATTGAAATTGGTTTCCCATTCAGCGATCCCATTGCGGACGGCCCCACGATTCAAGCGTCTTACACCCGTGCCCTGAACGCGGGTATCAAGTTAGATAAAATCCTGGAAACCGTTGCTTCGGTGCGTGCCACCGTTTCTGTACCGATTGTGGCGATGGTTTCGTACTCATTAATTTTTCGAAAAAATCCGCAACTCTTTGTAGATCAAGCAGTTCGGGCAGGAATTAACGGCCTGATTGTACCTGATCTGGTCGCAGATGAAGCGGGGGAATTTGCCCAGATATGTGCCAAGTCCGGTTGCAGCCTGATCCCGTTAATTACCCCCACCACCTCGCCAAGTCGGGCGAAATTGATTGCCGAGATTGCCAGTGGTTTTATTTACTATGTCAGTGTGGTGGGTATCACTGGGGAACGCACCACGCTGCCTGCAGAACTTTCGCAGCAACTGCTTGCTTTGAAAGAACTTACAACAGTTCCGCTATGCGTTGGTTTTGGGATCAGTACCCCACAGCAGGTGGAGATGCTCAAGGGGAAAGCCGACGGCATTATCGTCGGCAGTGCCATCGTCCGCACCATCCATGAAGGTGGCGTGGAAGCCGCATGTCAATTAGTCGGACGTCTGACAGAATCATTGTAGAAAAGCTACTTTTTCTTCAAAATCGGAAAATATTTGACAAATTTTTGCTTTTCAACCAAACTTTTCCTCAAGTTGTTCGTTGTTATTGTGAAAGGTTGTCCACGCGTTGGGCAACAGAATGAAGATATGAGGAAACCTACGCATGCGTGCGAATCGTAAGTGGTGGATTGCAGCAGCTTTGACCACCATCCTTGGAAGTGCTGCCGTATTGACACAACAGGCCGTTACTGGTGACCAGCCTGCTGGCAAATTGCAACCGATTGTAGCGAAAAATGCCGACCTGCAACAAGCAGTTTCGTTACCAATTTCGCAGGTAATCCTGTTCAATTCCGGTGTGGCCCACTTTACCCGTTCTGGGGAAGTGACCGACAATGCCCGCGTCGACCTGAGTTTTCAGGAACAGGACATCAATGACCTGATCAAATCGATGACCCTGCGGGATTATTCCGAAACTGGTCGCATTTCCGCTGTCACTTATGATTCCCGCGATCCGATTGATCGCACACTGCGTAGTTTTGCAATCGACCTGAACAACAATCCCACCTTTTCTGCGATCCTGAATCAGGCACGTGGGGAACCTGTGGAAGTGACACTGCTCAACAACGCCAACCAGCCAGGCAATCTTGTCGGCAAAATTGTTGGTGTTGAAAAGCAGAAACAGGTTTCCAAAGATGGTGCTGCAGAAACAGAAGTGCTGAACCTGTGGTGTGCGGAAGGCATGCGATCGGTAAAGCTGAGCGAAGTGCAGCGATTGCGATTTTCCAATCCAGTGATTGAAAACGAAATGCGTCGCGCTTTGGAAACGCTCAGCCTGAGTCACGATGCCCAGAAAAAGGCAGTCAGCATTTATTTCGATGGTGATGGCAAGCGGAAAGTGGATGTCGGTTACGTCATCGAGAATCCCATCTGGAAAACCAGCTACCGCCTGGTGCTGAAGAAAGATGGCACCCCATTCCTGCAAGGCTGGGCAGTGGTTGAAAATCCCACCGATGAAGACTGGGATGATGTCAGTATGGCACTGGTTTCTGGACGACCAATTTCCTTCCAGATGGATTTGTACAACCCACTGTATATTGAACGGCCCACAGTAGAGCCGGAACTGTTTGCCGGACTGCGACCGCCCACTTATACAGGAGGTTTTGCCAACGGCGGCCTCGGTGGCATGCCCGCAGATGGTGTAGCGGAAGGTGGATTTGCACCCCCTCCTCCACCTGCACCCGCAGCACCGGGTGCGGCATTTGGTGGTGGTCCAGGTGGACGCGGATTGAATGAGAATCGTCGTAAGTCAGACATGCAACGTGCCAAGGAGTTCGCAGACAATCTCAACCGTGATATCGACCTTGGCAAGAACGTGCAATCAGTTGCTACGGCAGCCGCACTGGGTGATTACCACCAGTACATTATTGAGCATCCAGTTACCCTGGGTCGACAGAAATCCGCGTTACTTCCAATCGTCAATAAAGATGTTGGTGGGCAGCGTGTCAGCATTTACAACCCAGGTGTGCAGGCCAAGCACCCACTACTGGGTTTACGGTTCAAAAATACTTCGGGCATGCCACTGATGCAGGGGCCAATTACGTTATTTGAAGGTTCCGTTTACGCTGGTGATTCGCGAATTCTTGATTTACAGAAAGATGAAGAACGATTGATCAGCTATGCTGTTGATCTGGGGATGGAAGTTTCACCCAAGACTGGCAACAATACTTCCCGCATCACCGAAGTGAAAGCAGTGAAGGGGATTGTTTATACCAAGACACTCGTGCGTGAAGAAATGGTCTACAACATTTCCAACCGCAATGAAAAAGAACGCACCCTGTTGATTGAGCACGCGAATCGGAAAGACCAGGGCTTTACCTTTGTTGGCGAAAACAGCAAACCACTTGAAGAAGCGAATGATGTATTCCGCTTCCAAGTGGCAGTGCCAGCAAAGAAAGATATGAGCTATACCATTCTGGAAGAACGGCAGATTGGCTCTTCCATTACTCTGAACAACAACGCTGATGACAGCATCCGTTACTTCATCAACTTGAAAGAAGCACCAGAATCGCTGAAAACTAAGTTGAAAGATGCCCTTGGGATGAAATCAAAGTGGGACGGTCTGCGGCAGGATATTCAGGTAGCACAACGACGAATTGATACCATCACCAAGGATCAGGATCGCTTACGTCGCAATCTGCGTGAAACCCCACAGGAATCGAAACTTTACAAGGATTACCTGAAAACGCTGGAAGATCAGGAAGCAGAGATGAAGAAACTGCACGAAGAACTGAAGACACTCCAGTCTTCCGAAGCAGTTTCCCGCAAATCGCTTGATGACTTCCTTGCAAATCTGAGTGCGGAATAAGTTGCGGTTATTTGGCGATTGTTCGTTCTTTAACGGACCGCACCTGAAACAGTGGGAATTGAATTCGCGAGCTGATGTCACCTTGAGAAATCAGTTCGCCTTCAACTAACACATGGTCGCCAGTGTGAAAGCGATCCAGAATCGCATTGTTCTCCAGGCGGACTTTCCCACCATGGAGATCATCTTCCGAGAAATCTGCATACCGCAGCATCCAGCAATTTTCCCCACGGTGGTAGTCGAGCACTCCTGCTAACCACCGATAATCCGTGGCATGGCCATACACCTGATCGTCTTTCAATGGAATTGGCTTCGGTTTTGTTTCCGTCAGTTCCACTGCTTTCGGCTTAGGAAGAGGATCCAATTTGGGTGAACCAATGATTTCCGTGGTGAAGGGTTGTTGTGGTTTTGCCGGTGCAGGCTGGAAAGTGACCCCACCTGGTGCGGGCTGAGTATCCATCGGCAAGGGTGCAGGTTCTGCAGGTTTTGGCAGCGGTAACGTCGAAATTGGTTGCGGATTGCCAACAGATTTTGGTTCTCCTTCCGTTAACTTGGGCTTGGGAAGGATCGAAATCGGTTCTTTTGGTGTGTTATCCGCTTTCTTATCATCACCCACTGGCAACAAGGGGAGCGCAGGTGGGCTTTGCAGTGGAATGACGACGGATGGCTGTTCCTTGATTTGCCCCACAGGTGTTGTCGGTTGGGAATCAGGAATAAAAGGACGAATTGGGGACGTGGTTACTGGCTGCCCACCCACGTGACCAAGCTTCGCACCAGGAGGCAGCATGTCCATGCTGAAACCAGGAGGGAGCGGGGGTGAATCTGGCGAAACAGGTGCAGGTGCCGCTAATTCCGGCACAGGTGGTAATACAGCGACTTTTCGCCCACGGCTACCATTAAATAACTCACAACCGCAACTACTCAGTAGGAGAGCACCACAGAAAGCCTTTTTCCAAGCAAGTCGTCCGGTCATGAATACGCACCCCTGAGAACTTCGGACAAATAGATCACCCCGGGTGGTATCATCGGCTACACAAGATGGCAAACTTAAGTAACTTTCGGTAATTCTGCGAAAAGAACTACTTTTCCAATGACAGGGTAAGATGGATAGTTCGATGGGAAGCATTACAATGATAACAACAATCTTGCAGGAGATTTGCATGAGGCAGACTGGGAAGAGTTCGCAGCTAGGTCAAGTGGGATCCATTTTGGTTCAGGCGATCTTGATCGGCTTACTCGCTGCAGAGACGGGTAATAGCGCCGATTGGCCGCAACACCTGGGCCCCACACGCAACGGCATTTCCCAGGAGAAAGGACTTCGCCGCACATTTCCCAAAGATTATCAGCCAAGCTGGGAACGCAACGTTGGCAGTGGTTGGGCTGGTCTAGCAGGGAATACAAAACAGATCATCCTGTTCCATCGGATTGAAAACAATGAGGTGCTGGAGTCGCTTGATACATCGACAGGTAAAGTTCAGTGGATGGCAAAATACCCCACGAAGTACCGGGATGATTTTTCATTCGACGATGGCCCACGTGCTACCCCACTACTTCTGGATCAGGTGGTCATCACACTGGGTGCAGATGGTGACCTGGCATCCCACCAACTTAGTGATGGTAAAGAAATCTGGCGAAAAAATCTGCTTACAATTTATGAAGTAGAAAAAGGCTACTTTGGCGTTGCAACTTCCCCACTCCAAATGGATGGAAAAATCCTGGTCAATGTCGGTGGGAAACAAGCCGGAATTGTTGCGTTTGACCTGCAGACTGGGAAAGAAATCTGGAAAGTAACAAGTGATGATGCCAGTTACTCTTCCCCACGTATCGGGAAGTTGCAGGGGCAGGAGGTGGCAATTTTCTTTACTCGTAGTGGCCTGGCGTGCGTTAACAGTGCGGGAAAGTTGGTTTGCCAGTATCCTTTTCGCCCACGGATCGGTGCGTCGGTGCAGGCCAATGTGCCCGTAGGTACTTCAAACGAAGTTTTTCTTTCCACCGCTTATAGCACGGGGTTAGTGAAGTTGGAATTGGCGGCTGGTGATGCAAAAGAAATCTGGACTGCCAAAGAAGGGCTGGAGTGTCACTTCAACACTCCAGTTTTAGTGGATGGTTTTCTCTACGGTATTGATGGCAGGCAGGAAGGTGGTGCCGGCCTGGCCTGCCTGGACTGGAGTAATGGCAAACAACGATGGAAGAAAAAAGCTACCGGATGTGCCGGAATCATTGCTGTGGATGGAATGCTGATTCTGACTACCGAAAGTGGAGAGATTATTCTTGTTGAACCAGATCCGAAAGAGTATCGGGAACTTGCACGGGTGAAAGTGCTGGAAAGTCCTGTTCGGGCACTCCCTGCAATGATCGATGGGAAACTGTATGTGCGAGATGCCAAAAAGTTGTATTGTCTGCCCATGAAGTGATTACTTGCCAAGCAATGGCAGGCGAAATACTGTGCTGGTACCCTGGGCATAAAGATAAACTCCATCTTTTGATTGGGTAATCCTGATCCCAGAAACTGGCAAATTATCTGGCAGAGTTACCACCCCACAGAGCCTGCCAGTGGGGTCGAAAATCTGGATGCCGCTTTTGCAGGCAACATAGAGGCGATCAGTTGCATCGATGCACATTGCGGTAACCATCGCATCGATTTCCATAGGCCGCACGCGCAGTGTGACATAAGTATCCCCAGCATCCACTCCTGTTTTGGTGATACGATAAGCCCAAACGTATTTGCTGTTCTTAAATGCCACTGCAAGAGTTCCCCCACGGTGCCACGTGCTGATCGCTGCCACATTTTCAACAGTTGGGCTGACTTCTTTTTCATTGAGCATTAATTTGCCCACCGATGAAACCTGGAAACTGGCCTTTTGATCATCTGCCGGAAAAGTAGCTCCCCAGGTTTCCCACTTGGCAGACGGGTGAATGATGGTATGTAGCGGCATATCCTGAGCACTGGCCACCAACGGAGAAAGAACAACCATCGCTAAAATTACGTTTTTCATTTGTGCGTCCAAATATTGAAAATGTAATTAACCAGATCCGCAGGATTGAGTAAAGTTAATTGTTGAAATTTGTGGAAAAACAGGGGATTGGAATGGTTACCGACCAAGTAATTTCTTCAGTATTGGCTTGATAAACTTCTTTTTCAGTGGGTGCGGAGGAAATATTAACGGCGTAGTGTCCTGTACAACACACTCTCGTGTTTTTTTCAGCACCAGAACTGCGGAAGTACGCACATGATCCTTTTCCACGATCGTCGTGTGTGGTTTTGGTTCACCATTCCAGAACTGCACGCGATCAACAGTTTCACGATCAATGGTAAAGTGGGGCTGTTGTAAAGTAAATCCACTGAGCTGTTCTAGCTTTACAGCGAATTGTGAGTGGTTGAGGGTTTTGTAACTGAACCAGGACATTGGCTGTTCACTTTGCAATACGACTTCCGCAGCGATCATAAGATAACCACCGATGGAGAGTTGCTGCTGTGCAATCTGCAAGGATTCGGTTAATGTCTTCGGACCGTGTGTAAAAGAGATATTTCCAAGTTGGAGAAAAATATCATACCCACCAGGCTGGTATTGAATCTTCGAAAGGTCATCCGTAAAGAGTTCCAATCGGGTTAACTCTTTAGGAAACATCGATTCTCGATGATGACCCTGTTCCAGCATGTAGCAGTTATGAACACTGTGAATCTTGTTCCCCAGGTGATAACAAAAGCTCTCTTCGCTGGTTGAAGTACAGAGTAATCGTGGCTCTCTGAACTCTTTCGTAATCTGGTTGATGACGTACGAAATTTGGATGCGCTCCCATGCCAGACGGTGGCGATCGTAAAAGTACATTTTTACTTCATTTGGATTGTTCGCTCGGACTGGCTTCGACCATAGTGGGTTATCCCAGTCATGGATCGAACAGAGTTTGCTGAATGGGATCGATTTCTCAGGAAGAGAAGATTCATACGGAAGAGCAACTTGTTGAGAGTAGCGAAGCTGCTCGAGACGTGCTCGAGCAGCTTCGTGCTTCGCAATTGCAGCATTGTCTACCGCACTATTTGCTGCCAACAATTGGCTTCGGGCATGATCGAGCAGGTATTTGCTGATCAAATCGGTAATTTCCTGATCCGTTACCGTTGATGAAACAACTTTCTGGTAATCGTTGCTTGCGCGATCTTTCGCTTGTCTGGCGGGCAAAAAATCCGAAAGTGGCGACGGCAGCACATAACCATGCCTGGTACGCGAACTGAGTGGTGTGTGGGTGAATGATAAATGTTCTGAGACAAAATGCTCAATGAAACAATGGATTGCATTGATGACAATGACTTTGGTACGAGGCTGTGAGATTTTCGTTGCCAATTTTCGTTCTGCTGCAACAAACGACTCAAAAAACTCTTTCAGCTCGTCCAGTTGCTGAAATTGTGCCTGGGACAACTGATTGGGATAGAGGTCTGGATCTTGTCTTGATTTTTCAAATCCGAAATCGATGATCAGGATACCTGGCGTTTTTTCAAGCAGTTTCTCCGGTTGACATTCTGACAACTTCAGGTCGGAAGTGCGATATGAACGACATTGTCTGCCTGGGTTGAGCATAGGATAAGCAAGTTCCAGTTTTTGGGCCATTAACTTGTTGTTTCCAACATATACAACATCCTGTCGGGTATCAACTGTTGTCAGTTGCTCTGCTACATACGGCAGGATATGATCAGGGACATAGGACATGTTGTTGTAGGTTTCTTTGCGAAACGTAAATTCGTAATATTCTGCATCATTCTTTGTCTGTATTGCTCCCAGCATTCGATGAAAACGAGTTTCGTAACCGGGTGTTAAAATAATTTCCTCAAACTGTTCATTTGGCAGTCCCCAGGTATCCCGTTGATCTGGTAAGTAAGTTTCCTGCAAGTAATCAACAAATTTCCCCAGATCATTCTGTAAACGTATATTTCCATGCATCAAAGAGGCTTGCCTGGTGTGACAGCAATGGTATGCAAATACCTCATTCAGCAGTGATTTAGGATAGCCAGGGTTCTTCAATTGCAGGCGTTTGCACAGATTAGAATCAACGTGCCAGCCAAGAATCATCCGTTCATCAAAACCATCAATTTCAAAGAGTTCCTTCCGTTCGACCAGTTGAAAATCCCCAGGTCCATCAAACATCACAACATCGTTACTATGAACCACTTCAGAAACGTGGTATTGCTTGCCATAATCGTAAAAGATTCGAACGTTGCTGGCTTTGCGATCAACACTTTCCCAAAGTGGTTCCGGCATTTCAAAACGCGGTAATTCATAAAAGCCGGGTGCCAGTGTTGCACACACATCGGACAAACTCTTCGATTGATCTCGAGGGACAAACACCATATCTGTATTCGTCGATAATATCCAGCGGTTCGAAGGATTGGATCGACGTACGGCGATGTTCCGTGATATGGGCTCTAATGCAACCAGATGGGTTTTTTGGGCATATTTCGACAGATGAATTTCTGGCCGCACCCGAAAGATTTTCAATAACGATTTGCATTGATCTGTCAGTAGATCGGCGATTGCTTCCGGAAACACTGGCATATCGCTGGGAGTGTTGTAATCCACAAACAGAATTTCATCCCCCGGGTGTGTTAGCACCTCCGCGATGGAATTCAGGCTGATAGCGGCCCGTTTGTGAAGGTTGTAGCCGTGGCTGTCATTTCGACCATAAAGCACTACCGAGATCATCACAACTTCCCATTTGTAGTAGAGAAACTCAGTTTAAGTGTCCAAACTGAAGAAGGTGCTATTCTGCAAAGGATTGCCAGAGGGTCTGTACTTTTTGGCCTGCAGTTTCCGGCTCGATGCACTTACCGATCGGTATGTATGTTACCCCTGGCTGGTGGGCAAACTTGTCTTTCAGGAATCGCCAGAAATCAATCACTGTAATCTCTTTCGATTTGCCGAAATAGGTTTCAACTGGGGTTTCCAGAAAGATTTTGTCTGGTGTGGTCACCAGAATGATGTCGGCGTCCTGTAAACATGCCTGGATGTCATCGGTCACCAGGGTGCGGTATTGCAGGGCCGATTTTGCACCTTCATATGCCAGTGGGTCATAGCCGATCACCCGCATTCCAGCATCGGACAATGCCCGTGCGAGAAAAATCCCCTGGGATTCCTCGATCACGTGGGAGAGAGGCTTATATGCCAACCCCAGTATCGCAACGGTCGAACCTTTTTTGATGTACGGCTGGATTTTTTCAACAAATCGTTGTGATAAGTTGCGGTTGTAGTGATCGTTTTTTTCCAACAATCCACATTCTGAACCCAGCTGGCGGGCAAAATAAGACAGAGCCACATTATCCCGTGGGAAACATGGACCAGCAAAGCCAAGCCCACCAGTCAGATATTTTCGCCCGATGCGGGTATCGGTACCGATTGCATCACTCACAGCATCGACATCACCTCCGGGAACACGTTCACAGAGATCAGCCAGCATGTTTGCGAAGGAAATCTTCATCGTTACATAACTGTTCAGAGCAATTTTGGCAATTTCTGCATTTTCGATCGTCATGCGGCGACAGATCGGTTCTTTCATACAGACTTTCCGATCCAGCTCTTCCAGATAATCACCAGATTTCTGGTCAAATTCGCCAATCAGGTAAAAATCGGGGTTGAGAAAGTCGCGAATCACCGTCCCAAGTGCGATGAATTCCGGGCTGTAACAAAGGCCGAAATCGGGCCCGCATTTCTTACCGGAGTATTTTTCAAGAATCGGCAGCAGTGCGTAGCGGGTAGAACCTGGTAATACCGTGCTGGTCAGCACTACCACATGGTAACCTGGGTGCTTGGCAAGTGCTTTGCCAATTTCGCGAAACGCATAGGCTGCATACTGAATTGAAAAAGAGCCCCGCTCATCGCTGGGCGTGGGGACGATGACAAAGCTGATGTCCGAACCACAAATTGCTTCTTCGTGGCTCATCGTCGCACGAATTCGCTCTTGGTTAGCTGAAATCATCTCTGCAAGACCAGTTTCCTGCACGGGTGCTTTGCCGGCATTTACCGCATCAACTGCGTGTTGGGAAATATCCACGCCCACGACATTGAAACCTCGACTGGCCATGCCTGCAGCCATGCTGGCACCTAATTTTCCTAATCCAATTACCGCTACATTGGTGATCATGATTCTTTGGTCTATTATATAATTAGTTGTTTATATTTTCAATCGATTATTTACATTAATTGCAATATTATGGTATAGCAACGTTACTCTTGCTTATTGGTGGATTGCGGGCTCGTCACTCTTATTCGCGATTTTCTGTGCGTAAGCAATACTCAGTGCGGTCACCACACCCAGTGTGCATGCCTGTCCGCTACTTATTAATTGCGGAATCTCGTCAATTGATACCCAGGTGGGGTGCATTTCTTCCAGATCATCGGAAACGGCAGGGACTACAGCTCGCTGTAACTGGGTGGCCAGATATAGCCATGCACGAGTTGAGGTGCGGTTGCCATCAACAAAGAAAGCCCCTATGTGCTGCCAATTTGCGGCTTCCAAACCGGTTTCTTCCAGTAATTCACGTTTCGCAGCAGCCAGCGGATCTTCGCCGACTTCAATGTAGCCAGCTGGCAGGCCCAGATTGACGCACCGAGGGCCGTGTTTGTAACGCCAGAAGCCCAGAAAACGCTGTTGATGATCGACAGCCACAATTTCGCAATAATCCCGCTGTTCAATCTGGAAATAGTCGGGAATTGTAATCCCACCGGGAAGAAGCAATGTTTGCCGCACCACCTTGAGCCACGGTGGGGCGTGAAATACGGATTCTTCCTGAACGATTTTCCAGGATTCAAGACTGGTGGGAGGGACTTGCATCAGTTCCGACTGCTCCTGTCAGGAAAGATTCACCACGGAATCTTTTGATTTGCCTTCCGTGATTTCGCCAAGAATCCACTGATAGGTTTTTGCCAGACCGTCTTTGAGTTTAATATTGGGCTGCCAGCCAAGTTTTTCTTGAATTAGCGTATTGTCTGAGTTTCGACCGTTGACACCCTTTGGAGCTGACAGGTTATAACGCCGCTCTAACTTGATGCCTGCAATTTCTTCGACAAGATCCACCAGGCCATTGATGGTGACTAGTTCATTACTTCCCACGTTCAATGGTTCTGTAATTTCACTGTGCATTAAGGTGTACGTGCCATACACGCAGTCATCGATGTACATAAAACTGCGAGTCTGGTTGCCATCACCCCAGATTTCAATTTCATGTTTGCCAGACAATTTTGCTTCAATCACTTTTCGGCAGATCGCCGCAGGCGCTTTTTCCCGACCACCATCAAAAGTACCATGTGGCCCATATACGTTGTGATAACGAGCAACGCGGGTAATGATGCCAAAATCTTCGCGATAATGTCGACACATCCGTTCGCTGAATAATTTTTCCCACCCATAGCCATCTTCAGGCAGTGCAGGGTAAGCATCCTCTTCCTTCAATGGCACAACATCCGGTGTTTTTTGTTTGTCGCCGTTATATACACATGCAGAAGAACTGAAAAAGAATCGATCGATCTTGTGTGCTTTGGCAGCCATCAGGAGGTGGGTGTTGATCAGCACGGATAACATGCACAATGCTTTATTATTTTCAATAAAACCCATACCACCCATATCGGCAGCCAGATTATACACGTGGCTAGCACCATCGAGTGCGGTCATGCAGGCTTGTTTTTCAGACAGATCCAGTTGCAGATTTTCTGCATAGGGAAATCGCTGGTACCAGCGATTCAGTGGTTTCTGATCGACAGCACGGATATTTGTGTAGCCCTGCTGGGAAAGATAATCAACAAAATGGCCGCCAATAAAGCCACCTGCACCACACACTACAACCTTGGAGCTTTTCATCGCCATCCCTGCAACAGATCACACTTATGAAGCATCTATCGGAACAGATGCACGAAAACTTTCTAATAACTTCATTTCCTGGATGCTCATCCAGTCAAACATACTTCCTATTCTGCCCAAACCTCCCTTTTTCGCCAAGTGTTCTGATTTTGCTATTTTTTGCAAGTACCAATTCCTGTATTGACGGAACTGTTTGTCACACTGTAAAATTTCATCAACATTTAATTGGAATACTCGCACAATCATTCCAACCAGAAAGGATTCTCTGTGGTACGGACAGCCGCACCTTTTGCCGATCGCCACCTGATTCGATCTGGTACAGGAACGATTACGATCTGGTCGCCCGCAAAATTAAACCTTTTTTTTGAAATCCTTGGAAAACGAGCTGATGGCTACCATGAAGTCGAAACGCTGATGGTGCCAATCGACCTGTATGACACCCTGACATTCGAACACATAACAGATTGTCAAATCATCTTGGCTTGCAACATACCCGAATTGCCAACAGATGAGAAAAATCTCATTAATAAGGCCGCAAGATTGCTCCTGCCCCACGCAATGCGGGTGCCTGGGGTAAAAATCAACCACAACAAAAAAATACCGTGGGCGGCAGGCCTCGGTGGGGGTTCAGGGAATGCTGCCTGCACGCTGATTGCACTGAACATCTTGTGGGAATGCAATTTAGGTAAATCCGAACTGTACCATTTTGCCTGCCAGCTTGGAAGTGATGTGCCGTTTTTTCTCCAGAATACCCCAGCATGGTGCACCGGACGTGGCGAAATCATCACCCCCACGTGGTGCGACTCCGGGTATGATTTTGTAATACTGAAGCCTAACGAAGGGCTCTCAACAGCTGCTGTTTTTCAGCACTTGACAATCCCACGGAATCCGTTATCGCCTGCATCAATGAAAGAGGCATTTGCCTCTGGTGACTTGCATAGTATTGGTTGGTTGCTGCACAATCGTCTGCAGGAACCTTCATTTGAACTTAGCCCCGCTGTTGCTGCATGGTACCAGCGGATGAGCCACCATCAATCCGCTGGCGTTTTGATGAGTGGTTCTGGATCTTCACTGTTTGCGCTTTGTCGCAGCTCTCTGGAGGCAAGTCGGATCAAAGATGATCTGACACGCGGGATTGCCACCACGGGAGATCGAAACACCCGCGTATTCCACGTACGGAGTCTTCATTGACTTAAAACTCCGCCACAGGGAAAGGAGACCTGCTGTGGTCATCACTGAAATTCGCATCAAATTGGTTGAGGAGAATCACGAACGACTGATGGCTTTCTGTTCCATCACATTGGATAATTCGTTTGTGATTCGGGATTTGAAGATCATTGAAGGAACGCGTGGATTGTTTGTTGCCATGCCCAGCCGAAAGTTGACCGATCGTTGTACTCGCTGTCGCTCGAAGAATCATATGCGGGCACGTTTCTGCAATAATTGCGGTAATCAACTGAATGAAAACCGAGCCCCAAGGGACTTCGATGGCCGGGCAAAACTGCATGCAGATATTGCCCACCCCATCAACTCCAGTTGTCGGGAAGCAATGCAGAACGCCATTGTAAAAAGTTTTGAAGAAGAGCGCGAACGAGCCAAACTGCCTGGTTACGTCTGCACTTATGATGATTTCGATGGTGGGGACTACGATTACGAGACCCCGTTCCGAACCGAAACAGAAACAGGTTTGATCAAAAATCATGCGGGGCATTCAAGCCACGGTCGAGGATACCACCTCAACTCCAGCAGAAATGTGCATACAGTACCGATGCCACAGCCCACCGAAGAAATGTAGTAGAAAGCTTCTGTTATCTGGGGGCTGGAGATCATCTCCCGCCTCTCAATTTTCTTGCTGTGAACAGATTTCTCATCAGCAGTTGTTTCATCGTTTGATAGAATTGGCCGAATAGATTTTCGCAGTAAACGTGCCAATGGAAGCTGATCTCAATCGTTTGAAACGGGATGTCGCAAATGTGAACCAGTCAGCCCGGCTGGTTCCGCTGCGTGGTTTGCGCAGGATTGTACGTGAAACCCGCTATCCGATGGACCTTGTGGGCTCCTGCACCCACGAATTTGCCTGGGCAGGTTCCCCCATGCAGATTACTCAGCACCTCTCGCTGTCGGAACTGGGTTTACAGAACGATTTGCCATCGCAAGTACTGCTGATAGCCATTCCAGATGAACATTTGGATTACGAATCAGCATCGAATCAGATTCAGCGGCACCTGTTTCATATTCTGGTAGATGAACAACTCGATCAGTGGTACCAGTCACAAGCAAATAACACAGAGTGGCTCACAGAACAGATTCGACTCTTAGGGGTTGCCGCCTGGTCAGAGATCTCACTGGTACTACTGCAGGACAAGCGAATCGGGGAAGATGATTCTCCTTGGCTCATTCTGCGTGAATTCCTGACGATGTATTTGGAATTGGAAGTTTTTTCACCCCATATGAAAGGGGTCTATTTTCCAGGCATTCCCACATGGGAACCAGTGCAGAAGATCATCCCCACAACGATTGACCTCCAGGATTTGCGTGCAAAAATTGCGTTGCCCGGTGTACGACACCTGCACGAAGAGTCCACTTTTGTCCCTCCAAAGCAGCATACCAGCACCGTCTATTCGAAAGCACCACCTGAGAAACTCCTGGAACTGGGTAAATGGGCGGAAGACAAAGGCAATCTTGTGCGGGCGGCAATCTGCTTTTATCAGGCAAAAGAGAGCCGCGGTGGGGATCTGATCCGCCATTTAGTACAACAGTTGGCAGATCTGTTGCATTTTGACATCCACCAAAAAGAAATGCTTGACGATCTGCTGCCACAAATGTTGCCCTTTGCCGTGGAAAAAGGATGGCCACTGGAACGTCGAATGCTGTATGATCTGCAACGGGTAGTACTAGCCCTTCGCAGTAATGTATTTCGGATACGCTGGCTGGCCTGGATAACCTCATTTGGCAAGAAATCGCTGAAAACACCTGTACCCTATGCAGGTCAATTACAGGCAATCAGACGCCTGAGACTGGCGGCAAAACATGCAGAATCGATTCGTTTCCCAAATCATATTCAGGAAAAATTGTTCCATTTGATGGAAGTAAATGCCCACCATCTGGAAGAAGAGTTACGTACAGATCTGGAACCGTTATTTGCAGCTATTTTTGAAGAGGTGGGGCTGAAACCAACTGCCCACGTGCTGCAGGTATCGTTAAACAAACTGATTCAGGAATTACTGGATGTCCTATTCAGTAAAGGATTTTTGCGAATAGGTGATTTACGGGATGCTATTGCCAGAAATCGGCTGAAATTACCAGATTTGCGTGGGCCATTGACCTTTTTCATGGGTGACCCATTATTGAAGGCGGATCGAGCGTTTGCCAGAGACTTGCCTGGAATTTACCAGCCTGGCGAATTTTATATGCGGGGCCTACAACGTGGTTGTTCGCTGTTTTTTGGTACTCGTCTGGGACGTCTATTCACTCTATTTATCGGGCTGCCGGTGGGTGGTGCCTACATCATTGTGGAAGGCCTTACCCACAGCTACCACGCCGCATCGGACGCCATTGCCTGGTTCACGGGCACATCTGCGGAAACGGCAGCAGCTACTCTGGTAATGGGTGGTACTGCTACCGCAGTGAACGAGCACCTGTCCCACCAGGTGAATCCGTATCTCTGGTGGGAGTTGGGATTTACCAGTATTCTGCTGTTATTGTTCATCCATGTCAGCAGGTTCCGTTGGCATGTGGGCAGAACGCTCAAAAAAGTGCTGATTACCCTGCCACGTGTAATTGTAAACTCACCTGTCTTACAGGCAATCTGGAAAAACCCGATCTTTCGGTTTTTCCGCCGCTATCTGGTGATCCCCATCGGCGTGGGAATGCTGGTAGCGTTTGTGGCCCGACTGTTCCGTCTGGAGTGGGGGGATGTATGGATGATCGGCTGGATTTCGGCTGGTTTGACCACCCTGATTTTGCGTACTGCGGTGGGCAGGCAGGTCGAAGATCGTATGAATGAGGCAGCCGAACGGATCTGGAAAACGGTTTCTGTCACTTTCATTCTGGCAGTAATCTCCTACGTTCTCTGGTTTTTTCAGTGGGCATTCAACTGGATTAACCGTGCGATTTATGCAGTAGATGAACTATTACGGTTTCGTGAAGGTGAATCGCGATTTGCATTGGTGGGCAAAATTCTTTTCGGTACATTCTGGGGAATTTTCACCTACATCTTTAGATTCTGCTGGAATCTGCTGGTAGAACCACAAATTAACCCCATCAAGCACTTTCCAGTGGTCACCGTGTCCCACAAAATGCTGGTGCCATTGGTTCCATCACTGGCGAAACAGTTTGGCGTGGCCGATGCCACGATGCTGGGGATTGTCAGTGGGATACCGGGCGTGTTTGGTTTTCTGGTATGGGAATTAAAAGAAAATTGGAAGCTTTACGAAGCAAATCTCCCCAAAGACATCAATAAGGTGATTGTGGGTTCCCACGGAGAGTCCGTTCGCAGGTTGCTGCGACCTGGTTTTCATTCCGGCGTAATTCCTAAAACTCAGGCAAAGCTCCGCAAAGCATTTCGGGAGCATAAAAATGAGAAAGTGGTGAAGTTGAAGCACCAGCTAGACCACTCTGCCGAGGCAGTTCATCGTGTTGTCGACCGTTTGTTTGTCCAAATATTAAATCATTCTAATGGATGGACACAGCCAATATCGGTAAACATGCCCCACCTGGGGACAAATACGATCTGGCTGACTTTTGAACGTGGGGATGATTCAACATTCATTCTAGTGTTTGAAGAACTGAACAACTGGCTGGTGGCCCGCATCGAAGCTGTTGGTTGGGTCGCAAACCTGACACAAAACGAGCATATCCTGCTCCACAACGCCTTGTCCGGGCTCTACAAATACTGCGGCATCGACCTGATTCGAGAACATTGGGCCCATCGTTTCGGTCCCGTTGGCTACCACCTGAAAACCGATCTCGACAGTATCCGCTTTCGGAATCAAGGCGGCGACCAGATTTATACTTATGATGACGGTGAAATGTTGCTGCACGCGGGTCAAAGTTTTCCCGCACGCGAACTTGTTTACAGTTTCGATCCTCTATCCTGGAAAGCATGGGAAGAAGCCTGGGAAATTGACCCACCGGTGGATTCCATCAAGCTGATGCCAGAATGGCAAATGATCCGAGTGAATGGAGAATCAGAAAACCGTCACTAAATGGCTGAAATCCGGAAATATTCCCGCGATTCTCATCTTGAAAAGGCGCTGTTTTCAATCATAATGACATTATGCCGAGGTGGCGAAATTGGCAGACGCGCTAGCTTGAGGTGCTAGTGGCCGCAAGGTCATGCAGGTTCAAGTCCTGTCCTCGGCATCTTTTTAACCATTTTCTTCTTCCAACTGCTGACCCATTTTCTTGATTTTCCGTTCCAGCATTTCAGCAGTAATTTCCAGCTCCTTGGCTGCAGCCTTCACATTGCCCTGGTGCTTTTCCAGTGCTTCCGGAATCTTATCCTGCAGTTTCCAGTCGGTCAGCATGCGGTAGAGCGTCCTCTCTCCAATCCCAAGTAATTTTGCAGCCTCTGTGCGATTTCCCTGGCAATAATTCAGCGTGCTTTCGCAATGGATTCGCTCTACTTCGCCGAGGGTTTTGCCAACAAACGTATCAGAAGTGGTTCCCGATACGGCAACCTGGGGAGCATCTCGCAACGGATCACCTTCATACACATCTTCCAGTGTCAGTACGCCATCCAGATTCTGGATCACCATACTTTCAATCTGGTTACGTAATTCGCGCACATTTCCGGGCCAATGGTAACTGTCAAATGCTCGCCAGACTGCTGGACTGATGGCTTTGATATTTTTGCCATGTCGTTGGTTGAATTCTTCCAGAAAGTGCATTGCCAATAAGCGAATATCCTGCTTCCGCTCTCTTAAGGGTGGGATCCGCAAATGCCCCACACGCAGCCGGAAAAAGAGATCTTGCCTGAAAGTGCCCTCCTTGATCATCTCTTCAAGGTTTCTGTTGGTGGCTGCAATCAGGCGAACATCTACTTTGATTGTTTCATTCGAGCCTATCCGTTTCACTTCGCCATTTTCCAGCACCCGCAATAATTTCGCCTGGAGTGCCAGAGGCATATCGCCAATTTCATCCAGAAAAAGTGTGCCCCCGTTGGCATATTCAAACTGACCTTTCCGCAGCTTTTCTGCACCAGTAAAGGCACCTGGTTCGTGGCCGAACATTTCATCGTCCAGCAGATTTTCATTCAGTGCGGCACAGTTCATTGCGACAAATGGCTTCTTTTTCCGTGGGCTATTGGTGTGTAATGCTTTGGCCACTAATTCTTTGCCGGTGCCGTTTTCACCAAGAATCAACACGGTCGCCCGAGTGGGGGCGTACGCTTTCAGGCGGGTCAGCAGTTCCTGCATCCGCTGGCTGTTACCAATTACTCCTTCAAAACCAAATCGTTCATCCAGTTGCTTCCGCAATTCCCGAATGGTGCGGCGGCGAATCAATTCATTGGCGGATTTATGAACAATTGTTAATAATTCATTTATGTCGAGTGGCTTGAGAAGATACTGGTCAGCGCCTTCTTTGAGAGCTTGAATGGCAGTTTTCACATCGGTCTGCCCGCTGATTACCACTACATAAGCATCACTTTGGGTGGTCTGGACTTCTCGGACAATCGCGATTCCGTTTACTTCGCCCATTCTCAGATCAGTCAGAATCAGATCGAAGTCATCTTCCCGAATCAGTTGCAGTGCTGCTTTACCAGTGGTGGCCACCACGGTCGAGTAACCTTGCTGATCCAGAATTTCAGCCACCGTCTCTGCGTGGTCCACTTCATCATCAACCACTAAGACGCGTAAGTGCTGGGAATCTTCTTCCAACAAATCAGCTTGTGCTGCCATAACCACCATTTCCCTGATGACAAGTGAGATATTTTAGGGATTCAAACAATAAACTGGTGCGGGAAACAGAAAGAACAAAATATTATTGTATTGCAATATTATCAAATCAAAATATGCGAATAATGGTACAACATTTTTACGCATCAAGGCGTTTGAGGTGGTAAAAGTGGGGCATTTTGCACTTTCCGACAATGTACAACGGAATTCGCCCCGTTCCGACATGCGGTATACCACGTAATTGCTATCCTAAATAGATTCAAGTGTTGGTCAGGCGGAATCGCAGAAAATGCTCGATTTGCATGCAGAACTGAATGCCACCGTTGCTCCAGAAAAGATTCTGGGTTACATGAATTTTTCGAGTGGTGGGGAAGATCCAAAATTTTTGTCTGCCCTGAATTTGGCATTTGGAAGACTTTGGGAATTGAAAATTCCCAAACCATGGCTGATCGTCCAAACCTGGTTAACCGACAGTTTACAGGATTTAACTGCTGCAGGCTCAACCGCCTTTCAGGATCCCGCACAAGTTGTACGTGTTCTAGAAATTGTTTTTGGTGATTTTCTGACGGAATACCGCAAACACCACCGTGATCTGCTGGCATTTCAACCGGATGATACCATGTTGAACGCGTTTTTTATTGGCAGGATCATCGAGGCGGTGCTTGGGTCAATTGGCAGTTCTGATCAAGACAGCGAAGTAATTTCTCGGGCAATCAAACGGCTGAACGATTATGTGGGGCATCGCCCGATTGCAATTCTGGAAAAACGCCCGCAAACAGACTTTTATCCCCACGAAAAGGTGCGGCCAGTCCCACTTTATATCGCCAATGTGGGCAGCGTTGCGGGTAAGTACCAGCAAGTGATCGATTGGATGATTCGAACGCTGCAGAATACCCCCAGTCACCTGCTCGATCTCGCCTGGTTCGATTTTCGCCAGTTTCGGGAATTGTCCTTCGACCCACGTGCGTATGATCATGGGCATCCGGTAAATCGACGTCCTAATTACCTGTTTGGTGAGTGGGATCCACACCAGATCGACACCAAAGGTTTATACCACCGATTTGTTATAAGACAGAATGTCTTAGATGCACTGCTCAGCCGCACCGAATTGTCGCTGCAACGTGCCACCACCGCCGCAGACAGGGAAGGAATTTTCCAGGAAGCAGGTGCGGTGCTGGCTGGCACCATTCTAATGGCTTCGGGCATCTGTGGGGCGGGTCCCAATACCCATACTTCGGATGCAAAACTCACCAACCTGATACCGGATGTGGCCCGCAACCGCGATGCGTTTTACACCATGCTACTGGAACGATTACCAGGAAAACATGGCGAACGGTTGAGACAGGAAGCGATTGAACGCAAACAGCCATTTGCAGGGATTCGCCAGCACCTGAATCAGGAATTGGCTTTGCAACGTGCCCTGCAACTGCAAAATCACGAATTATCGATGATACTGGCAGAAATGGGTGCAACTACCAGCAGTCAACGATATGCTGAAGCCATTTCAGTCACCTCCACTCGATTAGTGAGTGAAATTGCAATTAAGCAAAGTGAAATCAGCCAGAATATCGATCAGGGCCAGACATCACAGGCTGCAATTGGCTTGAAGGCAACCGAAGAGATCATCCGTCGAGCTATTGAATGTGGTGCAATGGCGGATCCCTGGAATATCCTTGGTTATCAAGGGCTTTTTCCGCTATTTCAAACCCGGGAAGATAGTGCGTACGATAATCGCAATGATGAGTTAATTCACATTCTGACAAACCAATTTGATTTGTATACGCGAGCAATTGCCACAGCAGCCGCACTGAAAAAGCCGAAAGGGCTAAAAAAATTAGAAAACCAGGTCAAGGCACTAGCGGAGTGGTGGGACCAGTTCGCGGCGTATGAAGTCAGCGATATTCCCCGCCTGCATGGCGGAGAACGAGCCACAGCAGCAATCCATGTCGCTCGATGTCTGGCAGATTGGAATGAACATCGAGACGAGTATTTGAATGACCCGAAGCAGGACATTCAATTCTGGAAAAGCAGGCACAAAGGATTCACATCCGCACCTGCCTTTGCCCAGGTTGTCGAATCGCTGATTCTTCAGCAAAACTGGCGGGCGTCGCGTGCACTGCTAATCGCCTGGCTCTGTGAAACCCCGAAGATACCCCTGGAAGAGGGAAATGCCTCCTGGAATGAATTGTCTACACGCTGGATCGATGGGGTTTTAACCACCGACAAAGCCGGCGAGTACATTCTGACCTTTTTTGAGTGGCTTTCTGCGAATGCGGATGACTACTGGGGAATTCCTCAACTGCCCGTTGACGAAAAACCAGAAAGTAAAACAAAGTCCACCGAGGCAGCCTTTGAAGGAATGACCTACCAGGACAGCACGGATGATGGGAATGACAGTTCCCTGGCTGGTGACAGCGGGCCAAAAGGCTATTTTTCGCTGGATGAATATGCCCCACGACTGGAAAAGCATCTCGCCTTCCTTTCAAATGTTGCGGTACTGTGGCGAAAGGCTGCCAGCCATTTTCCAATGGAGAATGCGTCTTCCCAGACCAATCGCTGGACAGGTGGGCCACATAGTTGGCTCAGTACTGCCAACGCATGGCACCAGGAACTGGTGGATTGGACAGAACAACTTCATGGCATCGAATTACCATCACCGGTCGGTGGGATCGAAGAGATCATTGAATATGATCAGCGACGGGTCATTAAAGACGACCTCACAGAACTGGCAATTAACGCCAGTGTGGAGTTAGAGCGTGCCAGCTGGGCGATTGCCACGCTGATTGGCAAGGAGGGACTGCCGGAGAGCACGGAAACCAGTTCATGGAGTTTCCTGGCAGGTGCGATTGACATGGCACTAGCTCACAACGATCTGGCACAGATTCGTGCTACCCTGCCCCAGTTGATGAATTTGCTGGGTGAAGAGCAACTGCTGATTGTACCATTAGGAGAAGGTGGTAGCCCAAATGCCATTCGCAAGATTCGAACCAATATTGTTCTAATGGAATCCCTGCTGGATCGTCTGGCAAAAGCAGGATTACTGCGGGAAACATACCACCTATTACGGCTTGCGAAAGCGATGGAAGCCAACGGCTACAGCACTGGTAGGCGGGTATCTGATTTCGATAGATTGTTTCGAATTGCACTATCCAGTGTGATTGAAACACTGTACCATCTTCATCAGCAATATCCACAGGTAAAAGAAACACGATTTGTTTCAATGACCAAAATGATTGCAGAGTCATTCTCTACCCTGTGGTTGCAACACAGCCGCACACTCCGTCTGACACCTGTGGAACCGCTACTTCCAAGGCAGGAATGGCGACCTTATGTTGCCTTCATTAAAAACTACGGTAAAGAACTGTTCACCGCCTTGTTTATGACCTATGCCAACATTCGTGGGATCCTGCACCGTGGGGTCGAACAATGGCTGGACAATGCCGAACAATTACCACCTTCTGAAATCCCGCACACCTTGCTTGATGCGTTGCACAATCAGTCGATTTCACGTTCCCAAGTGATTAATTTTCTGGAAATCACTCTCCACGCAATTGCAGAACATTACGAAGAGTATCGTGATTATAACACCACTACTACGTGGTCGGATTATGGAGATAACCTGTATGTGGTGATCGACTTTTTGCGGTTGAAAGCAGAATATGAACGCCACGCCTGGCAGTTGAAGCCCGCATTCCTGATTCACGAACAACTCTGCAAACTGGGTGCAACGCGACTGGCAAAAGACTGGTCTGATTCCCTGGCTGATGGTCAACAGGAAATCGCAGAAAATCTCTTGCATCGCTTGTCGGAACTGGAAAAAGAGCATTCGGTTCGCTTGCGGACAATACGGGATCGATTTGAAGAACGTTTCTTAAAACCACTGACTCTGGATCGTTTGTGCTCTCAGGTTTTACCAGCCATGAAGCGATTGAAAGAAAACCCCGCTGTGGGTGATCTTGCATTTCGGGAATTCAATCAGGATCTTGAAATAATGACCGACACACCTTCAGGTGTGGGGCTGGATGTACCACTGTGGATTCGAAAACTTCGCGATGAAGTGGAACGTGCGTCCGAATTATTAACTCGCCCTGCCCCACCTCGGCCAGCGATCAGGCTGACAGTGGCAGAACTGGAACAACAATTTCAGCATTGGGATGAGCCAATCAGCAACACGGTTTAACAAGCCAAACAAATATTGCAATAACGCAATACAACAATACCAGAATACAACACTGTTTTCACATCGCAATATCACGAATCCTTCCAGCTTTTTCTCAGAAAGTTCAGGAAATTATTCGCCATGATATTGTTCACATCATCCGCAGTGTAACCACGAGACAACAGCAATTTCGGGATGGTCTGTAAGTCGGCAATCGAATCAAGGTCCATGGGGGTCTGTTCGGTGCCATAACCTCCATCCAGATCGGTTCCAATCCCCACGTGGTTGGCATTTCCAGCTAATTGACAGATATGGTCGATGTGGTCACAAATCCGTTCAATCTTCAATTGAAAATCAGCTGGTTTACTCTTCAGGTGGTGCCAGCCAGGCACCATCATGATGGCATCGAAGGCCATTCCCAGAACACCCCCACGTGCGATGACGGCCTTAATCTGATCATCGGCAAACTGTCGATTCCAGGGTGCCAGAACGCGACAATTCTGGTGGCTGGCCCAGACAGGTCCTTCATAAATTTCTAATGCTTCCCAAAAACTTTCGTCACACAGGTGGGTAAGATCCAGGATAATCCCAAGCCGATGCATTTCCCGCAGCAAATCCCTGCCAGCCATCGGCAACGGACCTTCCGCATCCGTTCCGTGGGCGTAGCGACCTGGCCCGTAGTGGGCTGGGCCAATCGCCCTAAGTCCTTGTTCGTAAGCAACTTCGAGATGTTTCAGCGTGATGATACTATCTGCACCCTCCAGGGAGAGGATGTAACCAATCGCCGGTCGAGGTGGGAAAGTTCTCGACTCTTTCGCATAAGCGTTCGGATCATATGCACTCTGCTTCTGCCAGTAGTCCAGGTGCTGTTCCAGTTGGGTCAGATTGCGAATCTGTATCAGTTCCCCCGCCTCTTCCATGGCTCGGTACCAGGCCAGTTGCCCTTGTGTCTGTGCCCACGCCTGTTCGGGCGAGCGCCAGCCGGGTAACCGATGAAACGGTGAGGTATTGCGGGCGATTTGGGTGGCAACGCACAGTCCCACGTTGCCTTTTCGCATTTCCGGGAAACAGACAGTATTGTTCGCACGGTCGACTTTATCTTTTTGACCAAGTTCCGAACGACGAATTTTCTCCAGACTCCACCGCAGATCGCGATTCCACTCCAAAGCATTCATACTCAAATCAAGGTGGGCATCAAAAATCAACGGCTGATTCATGGCGGTTAAAAGGTAGGTGTGATGATATCGTTGTTTTAGGAATTAATTCAGACGTGTAATGTTCTTGGCACTAGAATCTGTTAAACCCAAGCCAGAATCAATTCAACTCCACCGCTTCTTCCCAATGTTCGTAAAGTTGGGCTAACTTGGTGCGGCACGCTTCGATGGCTGCCAAATTTTCTTTGACGAGCTGTGCATCACGATACATTTCGGGCGAAGCCGACTGAGCTTCCAGTTCAGCCAGTTTTGCCTCCTGGCTAGCGATGTCCGTTTCAATGTCGGCCAATTTGCGATAAGGGAAACGCCGTTTCTTTTTTCCCGACTTCGATCCAGAGGATGTGGGTGTTGTCTGGGGGACTGCTGAAGCGGTTAATGCTTGTTTCTGCTTTTTCTGGGCAGCCGCCTCTTCTTCGCGTCGTGCACGAATCGTTTCGTACAATTCGTAATTGCCATAAATCACTTCAACTTTATTCGATTCCATCACCACCAGAAGATCGCAAACGTTGTTGAGGAAATAGCGGTCGTGGCTAACAACGATTACGGTTCCTTCAAACGCTTTGAGAGATGCTTCCAGTGCGTCGCACGCCCACAGATCAAGGTGGTTGGTGGGTTCATCCAGAATCAACACATTAACACCTTCGACCACCAGGCGGGCAAGTGCAGCCCGCGAGCGTTCCCCACCACTGCATTCTTTGACAGGTTGTTCCAGAATTTTGCCTGCCAGCCCGAATCGCCCGAGCAGATCACGCATTTTCTGCTCATTCAATTCAGGGTCTGGCTCTGGCCATACGGCCTGCAGCACCGTTTTTTCTTCATCCAACAGATTCAGGTGCTGGTCGAGGTAGCCAACATCAATCAAATGGCCACGATGGACCTTACCTTCCACAGGCTCTTCCTGTCCCAGCAGAATTTTTAATAATGTGGTTTTGCCACAGCCGTTTGGCCCAAGAATACCTAAACGCTTCCCACGTTGTAATTGAAACGAGAGATTGCGAAACAGCCAACGGTCTCCATATGCTTTGCCCAAATCGTCTACTTCGAAAATCACGTCGCCCGCCCGCACGACATCGCCAAAGTGCATGTGGGGCGATTCAATCTTCGTGGGTGCTTCCAGCCGCTCTATTTTTTCCAGACTTTTCATGCGAGACTGGGCCTGTTTGGCCAACTGACCATAATGCACCCGGCGGATATATTCTTCCTGCTTTTCGATGTACTCTTTCTGAGCAACGTACTCTTTCATTTGCAGTTGGTAGCGTTCTTCCCGGAGCCGCACATATTGGCTGTAATTCCCTGGATAGGGGGTAATTTTCCGTTCGTGCAGTTCAAAAATGCGGGTGACCACTTTGTTCAGAAAATAACGATCATGACTGACAATGATCATCGCCTGTGGCTGCTGAATCAGATAATCTTCCAGCCATTTGACCGTTTGAATATCCAAATGGTTGCTGGGTTCGTCTAACAGCATGACATCCGGCGCACTTAAGAGCATTCGTGCGAGTAATAATCGTCGTTGCTGACCCCCACTGAAGGTGTGGATGGTGCGATGGAAATCTTTTTCAGCAAAACCCAGTCCGGAAAGTACTTCTTCTACTTTGTGGTCGAGCGAAAAGGCATCGTGGTGGCGCAATAATTCCGAAAGTCGGTCATATTTTTCCGTAAGTCCTTTAAGAGCAACAGGTTCTGTCGTGTGCGACATGGCATCTGCTACCACGATCAGTTCTTCCTGTGCGTGCAGCAATTCCGCAAATGCCGACTTCGCCAGCCCAAACAAGGTGGCATCTGCGGGGAACTCTGCGTGCTGCTCCAACAACAACGCACGTGCACCAGCATGCAGACGCACATCTCCTGCATCAGGAGTATCCTGCCCACCCAGAATTCTCATTAAAGTAGTTTTGCCAGCACCGTTGGGGCCCACCAACCCTACCCGTTCACCGTGGTAAAGTTCAAAACTGAGATCGTCAAATAAATACCCACGGTCGAATCCCCGTGCTAAACCGGCACCACTCATCAATAACATGCGGAACCCTGTACCTCATCCTGGGGCCTGATCAACTGCCTATTTTATTAGCTGCACGGTTTCCTGCAAAACAAGTTAAAAAAGTGGGAAGCCAAACTGCCATTCAGCTATATTCATATATCGAGATAAAGCAATATTGCATTATTGCAATTTGATAATTTTCCGCACTTCATTATGAAAAATCATTCATTTTCAGGCATTTCTGCACAGAGATTTTTCGTGCCTATTATTTCTCTTCGATGGAGAAATTTCCCTATAATGATGAAATGATGAACGTTGAAAATCCCCCGTCTCGGGGTGTGCCAGCCGTTACCTTTTGGGGTGCAGCCCAGGTGGTAACCGGGTCGATGCACGTATTCGAGTACGGTGAATCAAAAATATTACTGGATTGTGGGCTATTTCAGGGAAAACGCGAAGAGGCCCGCGAGAGGAACTCCCGCTTCCCTTTTTCACCACGCCGCATTAATGCGGTGCTGGTTTCGCACGCCCACATCGATCACTGTGGCAACCTGCCCACTTTGATCCGTCAGGGTTACAATGGCCCGATCTACTGCACCCCTGCTGGCAGAGATCTTCTGGCGGTAATGCTGATCGATTCAGCGAAAATCCAGGAAGAAGAAGCCGCCCACCTGAACATTCAGCGGCAATACGCAGAACCATTTGTGGAACCGTTGTACGCACGGATCGATGTGGACCAGGTTTTGGCACAGTGCGTCCCACTGCGATATCACGAAGAGCACCAATTAAACGATGGTATCTCGTTTCATTTTGCCGAAGCCGGCCATGTGCTGGGCTCGTCGATGATCCATATCACTGCACAGGGTGCCCACGGAACAAAGAAGATTACCTTTACGGGCGATCTTGGCCGACGCGGTTTACCACTGTTACGCCCCAGCGCACCGATCCCACCCGCCGATGTGCTGGTGTGTGAAAGCACTTACGGAGATCGCGTACATGAATCGATCGACATAACGGTAGAAAAAATGTATGCCACAATCAATAAAACGATCGAACGTGAAGGCAATATACTGATCCCCGCTTTCAGCCTGGGCCGCACCCAACTGATCATCCATTACCTGCAGCAGGGGATCATTCAGAAAAAGTTTCCCAAGATTCCCGTATATGTCGACAGCCCGCTGGCTGCAAACATAACTGAAGTGTATGAAAACCACCCCGAATGCCTGACTGATGATGCTCAGAAGTTACTGCGTGATGGTACAGGTATCCTGGGTGGAGACTGTGTCACTTACATCAGGGATTTTGAAGACAGTCTGCGTATCAGCCGCACTCCTGGGTCAAAAATTATCGTTGCTTCCAGTGGCATGTGTGATGCAGGTCGGATTCTGCACCACTTGAAAGAACATGTGGATGACCCACGTTCAACGGTAATGCTCGTTAGCTATCAGGCACCTGGCACTACCGGACGTCGGCTGCTGGACAAAAACCCCACCGTCCGCTTTCTGGGCAAGGAATGGAACAAATGGATCGATGTGGTGCATTTGGAAGGCTTTTCCGCCCATGCGGACAAAGAGGATTTTCTTTCGTACATGCGACCATTGGTGGGGAAAATTGGCAAAATCCGCCTCATCCACGGTGAAAAAGACCAGGCTAATGCCATGGCAACCCATTTGATGAACCTTGGATTTGAGGATGTCTCGATTCCCCAGGCTGGCGAGCAGGTATTGTTGCAGTAATTTCTCAGGCAACCACAAATTCGCTTCCGAAACAGTTTCATAATCGATCTGACGCCGGCCATCTTTTCTTAGAAAACTTCTGTAAGATATCATTTGGATTGCCAGGAGGTAGGGATGATGCATAACTGGAAGTTTGCGGTGCTGCTGGCACTGACTCTGGGTGGGGCTGCGACGATTTTTGTGTTCCTGAATCGTAATAATCAGACCGAGGAAAATGAGCTGCTCGCAGAAACCAAAACTGCCGGTTTTGATGGCGACCGGGCAATTCAATATCTTGACCTGCTATGTAAAATCGGGCCACGCATCAGTGGGTCCGATGGGATGAAAGCCCAGCAGAAACTGCTCAAAGATCATTTTGAGAAATTTGGTGCCGTGGTGACTTTCCAAAAGTTCGACGCTTCCCAAAGAAGTAAAGTTGAGAAAGTGGAGATGACCAACATGATTATCTCCTGGCACCCCGAAATGAAAAAACGCATCTTGATTTGCGGGCATTATGATACCCGCCCGATTGCCGATCAGGAACCGAAGAAACGGGATTGGTACAAGCCGTTTGTCAGTGCGAATGATGGCACTTCGACAGTGGCGTTTATGATGGAAATGGCCCATAGCATGAAAGACCTGAAGCCAAACGTGGGGGTCGATTTCATTCTGTTTGATGGCGAAGAATACATTCACAACCCGGTAATCGACAATTATTTCTTCGGATCCGAATATTTTGCGAATGATTACACAAAAAATCCTCCCAAACATGTTTACGTTGCGGGAGTGCTGCTGGATTTGTTTGCGGCCAATGGTGCCACGTTTCGACCAGAACAGAATTCCAAGTTTCTAGCGGGTAAAGTGCTCGAAGATTTGTGGAATATTGCCGCCGAATTGAAAATTCCACGCTTTGAAGATGGCAAGGGCGATAACGTCAGTGATGACCACATCGCATTAAACCGGGCGAAGATACCCACAGTGGACATTATCGACCTACAATATGAGCATTGGCACCGATTGAGCGATACACCTGACAAGTGTTCCCCAAGTGCGATGACCGATGTGGCAAAAGTAATCATCGAGTGGCTGAAAAGATTAAAATAACTTCACTTTTATGCACCGCTATTAAGTGAAAGAAATCTCATTAATTGTGGGAGCTTCCAATCATGTTTCTGGCAGCCATCTCTTTTGCCGTTTTGCTGGCGGGATTGGCAATTGTGTCCTTGCGGTACCAGTTTCGCAATTTTTTGAAATATCGCCGCGGGGTACTCGCCAGCACAGATCGCAGCTACCTGCGGGGGCAGTTCTTCAGACGCACCACCAACGCCTTTTTTATGCTGGCACTGGCGGGCCTGCTTGTCTGGTCGTTTTCTTCCGGCAAGCACCAGCACTTTGAAGAAATTGCCCAGATGAAAGAGAAGGCCCCCAATTCGGAAATGTCGGAAAATGACAAACTTTTTCTGAAAAATTATGTGATGTACTGGATTGTGGTACTCGGTGTGCTACTGATGGTTTTACTGCTGGCTATTGTCGATTATTTTGCCGTAAGTCTTTACGGCAGACAGGAAATCCGCCGAATTCAGCGTGAACAGCGTTCACTACTGGAAAGGGATTTGGCTATGGTCCGCACTCAGCAGATAAATAATCGAATGAAAGGTGGATCTGCGCAATAATTGCCCACGAGAACCGAATAACTCTTTGATGACGAAAAATTCACTGTCGGGCGGTATAATAAAGTTGCCACTCAGTGAATCGCGGGTAGTTGAATCCAATTTTTGGATGACATTGCCAGCCGGTGAGGGGAATTCAGGCTGCTGGATCGCCTGAAATACATCATAAAGGTTACGCAACGATGATTGGTCGCATACAAGTCCGCATTGGGATACTGTCAATCGCAGCCATCGTGCTGGCCACGGGGCAGCTATTCGCCCAGAATCCTGCCACCGATGGGATGTTTGTTACCGTGAAAAATCCGATCACGGAAGGCACCCTGAATCAGATCAAGGCCGGGATCGACAAAGCTCGTAATACCCCCGGCCGTAACATTAAAATCGTGGTGTTCGATTTCAATCCGAATGGACAGGACGCCTCCACCGAAAATTATGGGGCCTGTTACGATCTTGCCGATTACATCCGAACTCTAGCGAACAACAACATTACACCAGTGGCGTTTGTCCACGCCAAAGCCACCCACCATACCGTGCTGCCGATCATTGCCTGTTCTGAACTGGTGATGTCCAGCAGTGCCCGGATTGGCGAAGTTGCAAGTGCTGAAAAACCGCTGAATCAGGATCAGATCGATCGCTACACCAGCCTTGCAGGTCTGCCACGGGCTGCTGCAGTGCTGAAAATGATCGATCGAAACGTTGTGATGGTACAAGGACTTCATCGTGGGGGGCAGATTTATGTAGACCTCCGCAAGGTGGACTCGAACGACCCCCTTTACACTGATGTGCGGGTGATCAATCGCACACCGGTTAACATGCCAGCCGGGTTGGCAATGTATGATGTGGAGCAGGCTCGACGGTTCGGGTTGTGTCAGTTGCAGAAAGAAACCCGCGCAGAAGTAGCCGCACGATACAATTTACCCGCCTCTTCCATTGATGAAGACCCACTGGGTGCGATGGCACGCAAGGGCGTTCTGTTTCGACTGGAAGGGAAAATCGATGGCTCATTGCGGGAAAAAATGCGTCGCCAACTGGAAACCGCCCGTGCAAACAAGGAAAATACTTTCATTTTTCAATTGGAGTGTAGTGGGGGCGATCCTACCACGGCACGCGAAATTGCCGATATGATTCTGGCGTTTGGTAAAGACGGCGATTATATGGCTGAAACGATCGCCTACATTCCCAATGAAGCCGCTGATTTAAGTACGATGATCGCCTTTGCTTGTCACAAAATCATCATGTACCGTGGAGGACCAAATAAACAGGCCCAATTAGGGAATTTCGAAGACTATCTGCGTGCAGCAGATCAACAACGATTCAGCCCAGAGATTATCTCACAAAACCTCCGCGAAATCGCTGAAAAACGGGGCTATCCCAGCATCATCTGTGATGCACTCTTTAATCCAGAGATCGAACTGATTCAAGCTCGAAACATTACCAATGGGGAAACTCAGGTGATGGATCGAAAGAAATTAGGTACCGCGGAAGGCAAAAACTGGGAAGCAATGGGGGCACCGATCAAACAACGCGGGGAATGGCTGGTGTTGAATGCCACCACCATGGAAAATCTGCGGCTGGCAAAAACGATTCCCAACCAGGATATCCAGGAAGTCTACACGTTGCTGAACCTGGAACAGCGTGATGTCAGGAATTCCAAACCATCGTGGCTGGATAGTTTTGCTGCATTTCTTCGCAGAACCGATGTTTCCATTCTGTTGGTAATCATTGGAATTGCCGGTCTTGTGCTGGAACTGAAGGCGCCTGGCCTGATGTTACCCGGAATTGTTGCTGCATTGTGCTTCGTGCTCTTCTTCTGGTCCCAGACCCAACTCGGTGGGGCACTGATTTATCTGGCCATCATGTTATTCATCCTGGGAATTCTGCTATTGGGGATAGAACTGTTCCTGATTCCAGGATTCGGCGTTGCTGGTGTCAGTGGCATCATCCTGATGTTGTGTGGCATCGTCCTTGCAGGTGTCGATCGGGCACCGGAAAGCCGATCTGACTGGATCGAATTGATCTCCCGTATGTTACGTTATGGTCTGACCATGGTGGGGGCTGGTATTGGGGCGTTTTTCCTTGGCAGATTGCTACCAAGTGTACCATATGCTAACCGACTGATGCTTTCCAGTCCTGCTGATGCAGCCGACAACGATGTACCATACCTCCCAGGAAATGAACAGGCACTGAGTTTACTTGGCCAAACAGGTGCAGCTGTTTCAATGTTGAGACCAGCAGGGACTGCGAAGTTTGGTGATGCGTTTGTGGATGTAGTCACCGAAGGTGATTTCATCGATCCAGGTACTCCTATTCAAGTGGTGGAAGTTGAAGGAAATCGGATCGTTGTAAAACGGGTCTGATCTACGAAACACCTCAAAAAATCTGCCACTCTTTACAATCGCTCACCTGCTTCTGCAAAATCGTTCAACAAGAGAATCCGCGATGACAGGTTCCGTGATCATCTGTGGTTTGGGCAAAATTGGCTGGCGAGTTATCGAAACATTCGCCCCCACTGGCATGAAGCTGGTAGCAATTGACGATCGAGCCCAGCCCGACGACCCTAGGCTGCTTGGGGTCACACTGATACGCGGAGATTTCCGCAATATTGTCAACCTTGAAGCTGCAGGTGTCCGAACTGCAACCGGCGTCCTGTTAATGACCAGCGACGACCTTCACAATATTGCCGCCACGCTGCTGATACGCAAACTAAATCCGGACGTTCGCATTGTCTTACGTATGTTCAATCAAAACCTGCTGTCACGTCTCGGCAGTACGGTGAATAATGTTACCGCACTAAGTGTATCTGCATTGGCCGCACCGATGATTGCTGCGAACGCCATGGCCCGTGATGTCCAGGCATCTTACCTGATTAACGGCCAGCGATACGAAGTTCAACATAGTGAACTGTTCGATAATTCTTTGGCAGTACGGGCCTCCGCCGGTTATTTTCAAAAACAGACAGGCCTGCAGATTATCTGGGCCAATCATCCGCCACAGTGGGGCTGGGAACAAAGCCCAGAGCAACAATTTCAAACAGGCAATCAACTGGTGCTGCATGGCCCACCTACAGCGTTCGATTCCATCGCTGCTTCCACATCGGTAAAGCCCCACAAAGCGTGGTATGCGAATCGATTCACTCGTTGGTTCCGCGTGCTGGTGCGAACAGCCTACACCGCCGATCGGATGGTGCAGATTGGCGCGGTCTTGCTACTCTCCGTGTTCTTTGGCAGCATGCTCACCTTCCACTTTGGTCTGAAGGCAAGCTGGCCAGATGCCTTTATCCGCACTATTGGTGCCGTTATTACCGGCGACGATGTCAGCAGCGACAACTACCCCGGGTGGGGGAAATTTTTCGTAGGAAGTCTGCGCCTTACTGGTACCATCCTGGTTGCTGCCTTCACTGCGATCCTCACAAACTTCCTGATTCGGGCCCGCCTGGGTGGGGTGCTGGAGGTCAGACGCATCCCCGATGCTGGCCATATTGTCGTGGTGGGCCTCGGGAACATGGGGCTGCGTGTCGCTTTCGACCTGCATGACATGGAAGAAGAAGTCGTCGTCATTGAACTCAAAGCAGATAATCCGTTTGTGGGCACATGCCGTCGCAAAGGGATTGCCGTGCTGACTGCCGATGCCACCGTCACCGATGTCTTGAAACAGGCACGGGCGGACCAGGCAAAAGCAATTATCTGCACCACGAACTCAGACCTGGCCAACCTCGAAATTACATTGTTGGTGCGGGAAATGAACGCCACGCAACGGATCATCCCACTGCTGGCAGATACCACACTGGCAGAAACAGCCCGCACCTCGGCACAGGTGCCATTTGCCCTCAGTATTCCGGAATTGGCAGCACCTGCTTTCGTTGCAGCCCTCTTTGGCGATCAAATACGGGCTGTCTTTACGGTGGAGCATCGCCTGCTGTTTATTGTTGAACTGAAAGTCCATGACAATCTTGATTCGCTGTTTGATCAGACAGCTATGGCTATTTCGATTGATTACCACTGCGTACCCGTAGCGATCGTTTCGGCAGAAGGAAATCAATCAGCACCTGATTCAGCATACCGCCTGAAAGTTGGTGATACTTTACGGTTGATTGCTCCATTAGATCATCTGGACAGATTATCCCGTCGGCTACCAGCCCCTCGTAACCAACAGGTGGTGGTGCAGCAATTCCCACTGACAGCACGGGATTATCTGCTGAATCAGTTGAAAATCACATTCAGCTACGATGATGAAACGGCCAGCAAAACTTTGGAAACACCGCCTTTTGTACTCGCGAACCACCTCAGCCTTGGAAATGCACTGGCGATGAAAACCCACCTTCAGAGAGATAAGGTTGCGGTTACAGTGGAACCCTGCCTCCGATGAAAGACATAGATACTTATTTCATTACTTGTTCTCTGCCATAGAAACCAAATTAAATTGATACCAGTTCTGTTCAATTGTTGGGCGATCATTTCTGCAAGTATTCCAATATCCTGCGAAGAACATTGTAGTCGCTGGGATAGGCTGAATCAGCAATTTTCCTTAGTGGAATTGGGACTTCATCCATCCGGTATGCCGTGCCTTGCTTATGAATGCCGTAAACTGCTGTATGAAACCGGATTGTGGGTGGGACGGGAGATTGCGTGCCCGGCGAATCCAGTGTGATCGTTGGGATATTTCGAAGGTGGGAGAGTGCGGCACTGCTGAAATCCCTGATCGTTTCTGACCCAATTAAAAGGCATAGATCGGGTTCTCGGCGGGCAAGCATCTCAGGCACGGTAAACTCACCCGGGTTGTAGCGTGGGGAGCCAGATGCAAAGTTCACACCAAATGGGAAACCTGTTTGCCAGGTCAGCACACTATCTGCGCCAGCTACATCGCCCATCCGGCGCAGGCGACGTGCGTAAAATCGGCGCTGATCGTTCAGTTCCATCGTGTAACGAAGCAGCACTTCTACTGTGCGGTGGGCAAAAGGCTGTTTCACCAACCCCCCACCAAAAAAGACGATTCCAAACCGCGATCCATGAAAAAGTTTGTGCAGATGCCTCGCGGTGATGCTGGCCCCCTCCCAGTTGGGCTGTTTTCGCAACGCCCTAAGTTCTGTGAGAAGTTGCCAGTCGTTCCCTTCTGAGACCGAAAAATAATGGTCTGATACCTTCGCCGTGGGAGTTTCGGCTACATCAACAGTGATGATTTTTCGCCCAGCTCGAGGCGGGCAATACCGCTCGAGATGTCGTGGGTGCGTCGTCACCGGGTCGCAACCCCAGAACACTATCAAGTCGGCCCTCTGTTTCACTTCGCCCAATGTGCAGGTCGACTCCCCCACTTCCTGTAAAGCCATCAACGAAGGTGCGTGCCCGGTGGCTGCAGAAGTATCAATCGTAGCACGGATTTGTTCTGCCAGATGTACCGCCGCACGTTGGCCTTCGGTGGTGCTGCGCGATAGCCCGTAGATCACCGGATATTTGGCATTCTTCAAGAGTTCGCTGGCACGAGCAATCGCCGTTTCCAACAGAACTTCTTTACCTTCAAATGCCGCAACTGCTGGATTGGTATGTGTTTGTGATAAAAACCACTCTTTTCCAATCTCGCAGGTGTGGGCTGTTTCGATCACACGATTATCAGAAATCGTCACACGAATATCGTCGCACACGCACCCACATGCGGTACAGGCAGTATTTTCATAAATCTGGACCTGGGGGAGTTCAGTGGTCATCATTGATCCAATTCGAGCGATTGTTACCGTCGAAGGTTAACAATACAGAATATTTTATGAAAATATTATCATTAAAATAGAATGAAAATCACTGGTATTCCTGGTGGCTTTCAAAACGTTTGAAAGTCGTAAAATAGCCTCATGAAACCAGTATCAATCGTGGCACATAAGATTCGCCTGCCACTGAAAAAAGTGATCAAGCACGCCTCCCATGTGCGGCACGATACCGAAAATATTATCGTGCGGGTGCAGTTGCCCGATGGCACGGGGGGCTGGGGGGAAGGTGTCCCACGCGAGTATGTCACAGGTGAAAGTGCTGATGTGGGGCTTGATCTGCTGACTCAGGCTGGAATTAGTGACCAATTGGCCCCTGTGGAATCGTTTTCGCAGGTACTGGCACTGGTGGAGAAGCTGGAATTGCCCACAGTTGCGGGTGATGACCGTCGTGTGATGGGAAATGCTGCCCGATGTGCGCTCGAATTGGCCCTGCTGGATGCCTACGGCAAAGTTTATGGCGAACCACTGTGTAATGTGGCGAAGGAACTAGCACCAGAGTTGTATCAATTTCAAAATGAAGTCTATTACAGCGGTGCGATTACTTCCGCCCGCAAAGGGTTAAAAATACGCCTGGCTTCGTGGCGAATGAGAATTTACGGTTTTCGCAGTATTAAGGTGAAAGTGGGCATGGAAGGTTACGACGACCCCAAACGATTACGGATGATTCGTAATCGCGTGGGGAAAAATGTCGCCCTGCGAGTCGATGCGAATGAAGCATGGTCACCCGATGAAGCGGTTGCAAAGATTCAGGAATTAGAACCAAGCAATCTAATATCTGTGGAACAGCCGATCCCACACGAAAATTGTGCGGCACTTCCGGCTATCCGCAAACAGGTCAAAACGCCCATCATGCTGGATGAATCACTGTGTGGGATGATTGATGCCAGAACTGCTGCGGAAAATGGTTATGCTGACGCCTTTAACCTGCGGATTTCCAAATGTGGTGGCTTGATTCCCACCATTCGGCTGGCTCAGTTTGCCCAACAGCATGGCATTCGCTACCAACTTGGCTGTCAGGTGGGGGAAAGTGCCATTCTTTCTGCTGCTGGCAGACAATTCGCCACCTGCATCAAAGATCTACTGGCAATTGAAGGTTCGTTCGATCGACACCTGGTGCAGTACCCACTCAGCAAGGAAGATATTACCTTCGGTTACGGTGGGAAAGCCCCCGCGATTGTTCGCACTGGTCTGGGAATTGATGTTCAGGCCGAATGGATTGAACGATTATCTGAGCGTCAGATTGTTTTGTGTGGTTGATACTGGGGAATTTTCATGGCGGACAAGGCATACACCATCCACCATTACCACTGCAGCGATGGCTATCAGTGTGCATTTCGGCATTATCCCGCCCCCAATGCGAAAACGCGTTTAATTTTGCTGCACGGGATCCAAAGCCACGCTGGCTGGTATGAACGATCGTGTACCCAGCTTGCCGCACGCGGGATTGAATGCTATTTTCTCGACCGCCGTGGCAGTGGGCTGAATACAGATAATCGTGGTGATTGCCCCAGTTTCCGACGGTTGTTGGATGATATTGCCGAATTTATCAAGCAGTTACCGCAAGGTGGTACCACTTCATTAGCCGCAATCAGTTGGGGTGGGAAGCTGGGTGTCGGTTTTCAATATCGGCACCCTGGGCTGGTGCAGAAACTTGCCTTACTTTGCCCAGGCTTGTTCCCCAAAGTGGGGCTGTCATTAATGAAGCGACTCTGGATTGGACGGTGTGCGTTGCGGGCACCCACGAAGCTGTTCGATATCCCTCTGAACGACCCGAATTTGTTTACCACCAGTGAAACCTGGCGGGAATTCATACGCAACGATTCCTTGGCATTGCACCAGGCTACCGCACGAATGTTGTTTCAAAGTAACAGCCTGGATATTTATCTGCGGCGTGCACGAAAGTGGTTGAAATTGCCCGTATTACTCCAACTGGCATCTGAAGACCAGATTATTGACAATGCCCAAACCAGACGTTACATCGAACGTAGTCCCAGCAATTCAAAGATTATCGAATACGCAGGTGCCCACCACACGTTGGAATTTGAACCAGAAAATCACCCGTTTGTGGAAGACCTGGCAACCTTTTTGCTGCAAGAGTAACCATTTTCACAACGATGTCAGGTGCGATGCCAAGAAAAATCTTTGTTACTGGTGGAACAGGTTACCTTGGCAGCCATGTTGTGCAGCACCTGGTAGAAACTGGCCACGATGTCACTGTAATGACCCGGAGTCATTTGCCTACAAAGCCTGTGTGGTGGCTTGGGGTAAAATCGATCCAGGTTCCGGATATCAGGGAAGTTACGACCGATCAGTGGCAACAATTTCTCCCCCACCACGATCTGGTGGTGCATCTCGCGTGGGATGTTGAACCAGGGAAATATCTGCACAGCAAAACGAATCAAGAATACGCTGATGCCACTCTGAAAATGGCTTTAGTGGTTCAGGAATTAGCCATTCCAAGATTCGTTGGGGTAGGCACCTGCCTTGAATATCGCCCTAAAAATGCCCCATTGGAAGTGGATGATCCCGTGGATCCTTCATCCTTGTATGCAGAATGTAAGTTAAACACCTGCAATAAGTTACGACAATTGTTTACTGCTTCAGGCACACAATTCGCCTGGGCGAGAGTTTTTTTTCTGTACGGAGGCGACGAAAAGCCACAACGTCTGGGTGGCTACCTGCACCAACAACTTCGTCAGGCACTTCCTGTAAAGTTGACCTCTGGAATCCAAATTCGCGATTATCTGCCAGTGGATGTGGCAGGAACAAATATTGCCAAATTGGCATTAAGCAATTATTGTGGGGTGGCCAACATTTGTTCCGGCAATGCCACCACCGTGCGGGAATTGGCAGAATCTATTGCCGATCTGTACGGTAGAAGGGATTTTCTGCAGTTTGGTGCATTGCCAGACAATCCCAACGAAATCCCAATGATCGTGGGCAGAAAAACGGAGTTTTCATGAGTAAGGTGCTATACAAGGTCGACAAACTGCCCTTGTTTCAGAACAAAGTGTACCCCACCTACGAACAGGCAATCACAGCCGAAGTGGGATCGTTGGAACTTGTGCACCATCCGGTTACAGGTCATATCTACAACCAGCTATTTGAATCGGAACGTGTGATTTACGACATTCATTACGACAACGAGCAATCTCACAGTGCCGCATTTCAGGCCCACCTGAAGGATGTGGCACAGTTGATCATTCAAGAGATGGGAAAGGACAATCTTGTCGAGGTGGGGTGCGGCAAAGGCTTCTTCCTCGACCTCCTGCTAGCTCAGGGGTGCGATGTTACTGGGTTTGATCCCTCGTTTGCAGGTGACCACCCACGGATCCGCAGAAAATACTTTGCCCCAGAAGATCAATTTCAAGCCAATGGCCTTGTTTTGCGGCATGTTCTGGAACATATCCTGCACCCGCACCAGTTTTTGCAGATGTTGCGGGTTGCGAATGGCGGGCATGGGTTGATCTACATTGAAGTCCCTTGCCTGGACTGGATTATCAGCAACGGTACGTGGTGGGATATTTTCTATGAACATGTGAACTATTTTCGGCTTTCCGACCTGACCGGAATGTTTGACAACGTACATGCTGCAGGTCGTTGTTTTGGAGAGCAGTACCTGTACCTCATTGCTGACCTGGGTAGTTTACGCACTAATTTTGAGATTCGGCATGAATTTTCAAGCGAGAGTCTAAAGTGTCTGCAGCCAATTATCGATACAGCCAAAATCGACCCCACAAAAGAAGTGGTGTGGGGGGCAGCTTCCAAAGGTGTTATTTATTCATTGCATCGCAAGCGTCTGTGCCTGCCAGTGAAGCAGATCGTGGATATTAATCCTAACAAACAGGGAAAATATTTACCAGTCACCGGTTTACAGGTTCAGTCGCCCGCGGAATGTCTCAGCATGATGCCCGCCGATACCGTAATTCGCATTATGAACAGCAATTACTTGAACGAAATCCAACAATCTACCGGAAACCGTTTCCAATACGAGACTATCTGATGTCATTTGAAGAAGAAATGCAGGCCCGCCTGGCAGAGTATCCGCACAAACCTGAGTTGCAAGCCGCAGCAAAGCAGTTCATGCAGGAAACGATTCGGGAAAAATATTCTTACCACTTTCACTGGTTGGGCAGGCCGATCATCCAATATCCCCAGGATATTGTGAAGATGCAGGAACTGATCTGGGCGGTTCAACCCGATCTGATCATTGAAACTGGCGTGGCACATGGTGGGTCGTTGATTTTTCATGCGTCGATGCTGGCAATTCTCGATCAATGCGACGCACGTCAAACGGGAAAGGGAGCGAACAAGTCATTGCCACGCAAAGTGTTAGGGATTGATATTGATATTCGACCCCATAACCGCAGTGCAATCGAAGCCCACCCTCTATCCAGCTATATCGAGCTGCTGCAGGGATCATCGATTGATCCCACAATCACCAGCCAGGTGAGTGCCACGGCACAGAAATATGAAAAAGTATTAATCTGTCTCGATTCCAACCACACGCACGACCACGTTTATGAAGAACTACTGGCGTATGCACCACTGACGAGTGTGAGCAGTTATTGTGTCGTCTTCGATGGTGTGGTAGAAGATCTGCCATCGGAATTGATTGTTGATCGGCCCTGGGGCAAGGGAAACAACCCGAAAACAGCAGTTCATGCCTACTTAAAGCACCTGGAAAATCACCCCACCGTGGGGCAGGATGGAAAACCACTATCTTTTGAAATCGACCACACAACTGATTCACAGTTGCTGATTTCTGTGGCGCCCGAAGGTTATTTGAAGCGGTTAGGCTGACAAAAATGAGACTATTTTAATTTCCACCATTGCACATTCGTAAAACCTACAGCCGGGTTCATTACGGTCAAATCAGGTCGATCATCGGCTCGTTCCAGGTGAATTTCCAGTTGGTGATGTACCAATGCAAAGCGATCGATCTGCCAGAGTGGCACAAATGGCACCCGCTGGTTAAACGACTGGTGGGTATCCCACGTACGTTGGCGGAACTCTTCAAAATTGCGAAACCGCAGCCGAGAATCAAGTAACGATGCAAAGCGTCGATCAGCATCACTGGGATTGGTCGAACGATCCAGATAGCCAAGAAAGTTCCGTTCTGCTCTGCCCACAGCATTCGCATCTAAAAGAGAGTTCAGGTCAAACCAGTCATCTGCATACTCGTGGTGGGTCAATGCGAGGTCAAAATCGCGTTCCAGATGCACTTTTTCCCGAAATCGGGTGGCATCCAGCGGTTGCAGATCAATTTGAATGCGATTTTCGTTGTTCACCTGCCCACCTGCGGCTTCAATCTGGGCTTTCAACTCTCCACAGATATTGATCATGTTGGGATCACGGGCCAAAAATGCCAATCGTAACCGCACAGATTTATTCGCTGGCAGTGCGTCTGTAAACAGTGCTTCCGAACCCGGCCGAAACAGGGAAACCTGTCTCGCATTCTTCGGTGTCGCCCACGAATTCAGTGGGACTGGACCAGTAAGTGCCTGGTGGGCAGTTTTGTCCCCACTTCGAAAGTGGTCGTTCAGAATTTTTTCACGATCGATTGCTGCCATGATTCCCTGTCGAAACTTTTCATTCTGCAATTCCGGTCGACGATGATTGATCGCCAGCATGCTGATCCGCCTATTGTGGGTGATTGGTATTACGTTGAGATGATTTCGTAACACTTGGGAACTCTTGACCTGCTGTGCCAGCGCAGGTGGGGCATCGGGCAGATAATGTAACTGTCCAGCAACCACTTCTTCCGCAATGCTCGATTCATTCACCTCCACAAAGCGGATTTCATGAATGTTGGGCAAACCAAACAGGTTGGTGCGTAAACCGTAATCAGTATTCGCCCGAAAAACCACCGCTTCCTTCTTGCGAATTTCCTGCTCGCGGTTGATGTAGCGATACGGCCCACTGCCAAACGGTTCGCGGGCAAAACGATCATCGTCTGCATTCATTCCTTGCGAACGTAAGTAGTTCATTGGTAAGACTTTCCATTGCATCGTGATATGGGGATCGATTAAACCATGCTGCAGAAATAAGGTCAGTTGATTGGGATCTCCCAACCGCTCCAGTTTGTCGATCAAGTGCGTATTTGTGGCAGCATTTCGCCCAAGAAAAGTATCGGATTGCAATACCCGTAGTGTCTCGCGGATATCAGCCGAAGTGAGGTGGCTGGCTTCAGATTTGCCCCACCGAACATTGTTGTGCAACTGGACTGTCCGGCGAAGAGATTCTGCACCTGGCAGGCGAGTAATTAACTGCGGCTGATATCGGGCGGAATCCCGAGTGGGAATATTCGTCAACAAGCCTTCAAACATCAGTTCGACAGCCCACTGCTCTGCCTGATTATAAGCGGTCAGGGGTGACATTTTCTGTGGAAGTTCGGCTACTCCAACGTAAAGCACCTTCCCACGGATTTTCCCACGTGCGGCTGGTATTGCCTCCAGCTCAGGTGCGATCGTTTCCGCCTGTCGGAGTCGATTCAACGCAGCAGCGGTCTGGTTCATCTGATCCAGCTTCAGTGCCTCATTCACCAGAATCTGCGCCCGCTGATTCAACCACCTGCGACCAGTGGCGATTAAGGCAGAGTCTTTTTTGCCAGGCAACTGCTCATAATTCAGCAATGTTTCCCGTAAGCTCAGCAATTCCTGATCGGATGGGTTTTTCAGCGTTTTCTGAGCCCGCATTAACTGAAAACCAAAGAAATCTTTTTGAATGTCGATATCGTTCAGATTTTCGGTGTAGAGTTGAAGCCCGATTTCTAATGCCTGATCGTACTTTTCTGCGGCAATGTATGCCGTGAAAGTCTGACGTTGCAGTTTTAACATCTGGGCTTTCAACTGGTCGCCCACCTCTGCCCAGCCTTCGCCAGCGCGCTTGCCGCTGGTTACCCATCGCTGGTGGTTTTTATAGGCCACCGCCACAGCACGCAGCGCTACATTCAATTGATCTGGTCGTTCCAGGCCAGTTTTGGTGTTTTGCAGAAAAAAATCTACTTTTTTTAACACCATCAGTTCAAATGGGATCAAGTCGAATCCAGAACCAGTATTCATCTTGAACTGGGTCGATTTTTGCAGGGTCGTATCGAGTTTACCGAATTCGAATTCCTGCTCAGGTAATTTGCGAAAAGGCAGCAATTCGGTCTGGAAAGTAGCCCCACCTGCAAAGTTGGATTGCAGTGTGTCGTATGGGATTAACAAAGTGCGAAAAAGGTTGCGGGCCGTTGTGTTGGTAGTTTTGTTCAGCTCTTCCTGCATCGTGCCCACTTGAACCGGAACCGGATTAGCGGGATTATTGTTGCCCGCCTCGGGATTCTGGGGTGGAGGCACTGGAACCATCGGCACATTCGGGCCATCTTCCACTTCTTTTCGAGGCGGTTGACCGTAAATTGCTGAAACGAAAAAAGTCAAACCGATTGCCAGCAGGATGGTGCCTGTAGGTGCAGGTATTTTCCTCATCAATTTTTCACCACTTTGCACGATACTTTCCAAATACTCTGGTGTTGATTATACCAGAGGTTATGGCAAACGCGCCAGGGAATGTTTCTTTGGGCGTGGGCCATACAGTTTTTTCGTTCAAACGGTATGCAAATCGTTTGAACCAGGTCGTACACCGAGGATTTCTACCTCAAAAGGAGAACCACATGGTTCGCAAACTGCTTGCTGTTACTGCAGCTCTGATGTTGACCTTCGGCACCGTGTTTGCTGAAGAAGTGAAGGCCACTTTCGTCAAATTTGCTGAAGGCAAACTGACCGTTAAAGTGGGCGAAGACACCAAGGAATACAAAGTTCCTGAAGATCTGAAATTGAAATTCGGCAAGAAAGAAGTCGAAGTCAGCAAAATGCTGAGCAACCCCAAGTTGAAAGAAGGCACCAAGATGACCCTGGATGTCGAAGGTGACACCCTGAAAGGTCTGAAGATGGGTGGTGGCAAGAAAAAGAAAGACGCCAACTAGTCTTCATTGATTTCTAATAATTTCAGTGGCCTCGCACCGTGTGCGGGGTTTTTTTACGCCATTTTTTCGATTTATTTGAGCTGAATTCGAATTGTTCATTGCACGATTTCTCTTGGATCTGTGAGCAGGAAATTCTGTTTCAATGCCTTCATGAGAAGCTTTCCAGACATGATGGCTTTCATATAAATGATCTTTTCCGGATGACAGCCACTCTCGACTGCCTAACTCTGGCAAAATCGAATTGTATCGTTATCGGCCACTACGAAGGTGGGAATTGTTGAATGGAATTGTTGACACCCTTATTTGATTGGCACAACGCACAAAAAGCACGCATGGTCCCCTTTGGTGGGTGGTCAATGCCAGTGCAGTACAGTTCGATCATCGAAGAGCACCAGATTGTTCGCCAGCAGGCGGGCCTGTTTGATATCTCCCACATGGGGCGGATTGAGTTTTCAGGTCCCGATCAGATTACTTTTCTGGAACTGGTTTACACCAACGCGGTCAGCAACCTGAAAGTGGGCCAGATTCGCTACGGGCTTGTTTGCAACGATGTTGGTGGCATCCTGGATGATGTGCTGGTATATCGCTGGGCAGAAAACCAGTTTTCGATGGTGGTAAATGCCTCGAACCGCACCAAAATATTAGAGCATTTTCATCAAATCCAGCAGTTGCACCAACTGCAGGTCACGTGGGACGACCAGACCTTTAATACCGCCATGATTGCGATTCAAGGCCCCAAGGCGATTGCAAACTCAACGGGGCTGTTCGGTATTGATGCTGCTAGCTTGAAGTATTACTACGGTGCGGTGGGTGATTACCGGGGCCAGCACTGCCTGGTTTCCCGCACTGGTTATACTGGGGAAGATGGGCTGGAAGTGATTGTTAGCAAGGAACTTGCGACAAATCTGGCTGATGATTTTGTGGCACGTGGCATCAAACCGTGCGGCCTGGGTGCACGCGATACCCTGCGTCTGGAAGCCGCGATGCCACTGTATGGGCACGAACTGAACGAAGAAACCGATCCCATCCAGGCGGGCCTGGGCTGGGCTGTAAAGTTGCAAAAAGCAGATTTCATTGGCAAAACCGCCATTCAGGAACGTGCCACGAATCACAATATACGAAAACGGGTGGGACTGGTGCTGGAAGGCAAACGGGCTGCCCGCGAAGGGTGCATCGTGCTGCAGAACAATCATCCCGCTGGCATTGTTACCAGCGGCAGTTATGCCCCAACATTGCAACAATCAATTGCGATGGCCTACGTGGATCCGCAGTGTTCTGCTGTGAACACGGAATTGGTTGTGGATATTCGTGGCACCCATGTAAATGCCCGCATTGTAGAATTACCTTTTTACCAACGTGCTTCTTAAGCGAGAGATGACTATGGATATTTCACACCTGTTGTTTACCACTTCCCACGAGTGGGTGGAAATTGAAGGTGAAGTGGCAACTGTGGGAATTACCCAGTTTGCGGTAGACCAACTGACCGATGTGACCCACCTGGAACTGCCCAAAGTGGGCACCACAGTGAATCAGTTGCAACGGTTTGGCGAAATTGAGTCGGTCAAGGCAGTATTTGACCTGAACTGTCCCGTAGCTGGTACGGTGATGGCAAAAAACGAAGCAGTGGAAAACGATCCCGCACTGATCAACGAAGATCCTTACCGTAAAGGCTGGATGATTCGGGTGAAATTGTCAGGAGATGTCGATAAGAGCAAGTTGCTGGATCTGAAGACATACGAAGAACAGCTTGCCAGCCACTAAGCAGGTGTTGTGGTTCAGAGAAACAGAGAAAGACGATTCCGGAGCATTTTTGTGCCGTATGTATTGAACACCCCCAGTGATGTCGAGCAAATGCTGCAATCTATTGGGGCTGCAAGTATTGAAGAGTTGTTTACCCAGGTTCCGGCTGCTTTGCGGCTGAATCGGGATCTCGAGATTCCAAAGGCAATGTCCGAACTGGAATTGACGCGGCATCTGCACCACCTTGGTGGAAAAAATCAGGCGGCTGGCGACGGTGTTTGCTTCCTGGGTGGGGGCAGTTACGACCATTTTATCCCATCCGTGGTGGATGCAGTAAGTTCTCGTAGTGAGTTTTACACCGCTTACACGCCATATCAGGCCGAAGCCAGCCAGGGAAGCTTGCAGGCGTTTTACGAATATCAGACGTTAGTTTGCCAACTTTCGGGCATGGATGTCTCGAACGCCAGCCTGTATGAAGGTGGCTCCAGCGTGGCAGAAGCAGTGCTGATGGCTCTGAACATTACCGAGCGCCGTGGCAATGTAGTAATCGCGGGAAGCGTTCACCCAGAGTACCGCCAGACTTTGGAAACATATCTGACCCCACTTCAAGTTCCCTTGGTGGTATTACCCACTTCCGATGGCTATCTGTTGCCGGAAGATCTGCAAAAAGCAGTCAATGACCAGACCGCCGCGGTTATCTTTCAGCAGCCGAACTTTTTTGGTCATCTGGAAGATGTGGTAGAACTGACCCGCATTGCTAAACAAAGTGGTGCAATGGTCATTGTCAGCTTTGATCCGATCAGCGTGGGAGTGATGAAACGCCCAGGCGACTATCATGCCGATATTGCGGTAGCAGAAGGCCAGTCTTTAGGAACACCGATGGGTTTTGGTGGGCCGTATCTCGGTATAATGGCCTGTCGACAGGAATTTGTACGTAAAATCCCCGGCCGACTGGTGGGGGAAACAACCGACCGGAACGGTAAACGGTGCTGGGTGCTGACACTGCAGACACGCGAACAGCACATTCGTCGGGATAAGGCTACCAGTAATATCTGCACAAACCAGGGCCTGTTTGCACTTCGAGCCGCTGTGTTTCTCACGGCACTCGGCCCGAAAGGCTTAAAAGAAACAGCGGAACACTGTTTGCAGAAGGCACATTTTGCCGCAGAGCAACTTTGCAGCATTCCCGGTGTATCTATGGCGTTTAATCGACCCTTCTTCAAAGAATTTGCATTGCGTTTTCCGAAACCTGTGGATGCAATCCGTAAAGAACTGCAACAGGACGGTTACTTTGCCCCACTATCTGTGAATCGTTATTACCCTACGTGGGATACCGTGGGTACCGTGGCAGTTACTGAAAAACGAACGAAAGATGAAATTCTGGGACTTTGCGAAGCACTGAAACGCGTGCTTGCTTAATGTGTTCTTAAGCGTGAAATAGCTACGTGCCCTGCAAAACACACTTCCAGATCCGATTCAGGCAAACGTGGTCGTTCATGGTAAATCCCTGCATATTTCCAGCCAAGTTCATCAGGCTCGTACACCAGCGGATGCGGGTGGGGATCAACCGGACATTCAATAAGTTCTGGTTGCACATCTGGATGGTGGGGTAAATTGACATTCCAATATTCCCCCGCTTGTAACGGTTGATCGAGAATTTTGTGTAACACCTGAGTAACAAGTTCGGCAGCCCGTTGCCAGTCGAAGTCTCTGCTGGGTGCCCGATAGTGGGAAAGTGCCACCGAAGGTATGCCGTGTAATCGGGCTTCGCGTGCGGCTGCGACAGTTCCGGAACAAAAAATATCTGCCCCGAGATTCCCACCGTGGTTGATTCCGGAAAGCACCAGATCGAACTGTTGAGGCAGGTTCAACAATGCCAGCCTCACGCAATCTGCCGGAGTGCCGTGGGCAACAAACTGACCTGCTCTGGCCTGTTCAAATCTAACCGCCTGATGTGCGGTAATCACATGGCTGCACCCCGACTGTGGTTCTGCAGGTGCCACCAGCACCACATTACCAAACTGCGATGCCAGTGCAAACAACGTTTCAATCCCTTCCGCACCAATGCCGTCGTCGTTGGTGACTAAAATATTCCGTGCCAATTGATCCCCACAAAAAATGATTTGTTGTTCCCATTCTTATGGAGTGGGTGCAGAAAATTACCAGATTGCCAGAATATGAAAGCCAAATGAGAGCCATTTCCGGCTTTTTTCCGCCATTTTGCAAAAATGTGCCAAATTTTGAATCAATCACACCTCCTCAAGGCAATATTAATATGTGCAAGTGGCAAAATCACTGTGGATCGATTGTCCAATCCCAGTTCCAATAGCCACTAAGTTTGTGAAGACAGGTGATCGGCGATGAAAATTCAATTTGCAACATTGGCACTTTTGGTGGCGACGATTCATGGGTACTCTCAGCAGGCAACCACAGAAGGTGCCAAACAGTTTTCGATGGTGGTCACTCCTTTCCTGCAACAATATTGTGCGGAGTGCCACGCGGGCAAATCGTTGAAAGGCGACTTCTCTGTAGAAACAACGAAACTGACTAATGATTTCACTGATGCAGCCACCAAAGCCAAATGGCGTGAAGTAGTCAACGTATTAAACAGTCATGAAATGCCACCTAAAAAAAGTGTGCAGCCAACTGCAAAGGAAGTGGCTGCCGTAGTCGACTGGATCACTGCTCAGGCAGTGGCTGCAGAATTATCTCAGCGTGAAGCGGAGGTGGTTCTACGTCGATTGAATCGTGAAGAATATCGCAATACCATCCGGGATTTACTGGGAATTGATTACGATACCAGCTATTTTCCGGAAGATCCGCTGGCAGGTGGCTTTGACAACAACGGCAAGGCACTCACGATGTCGCCATTGCAACTGGAAACTTACTTCCGTGCCGCACGCGAAGTGCTCGACCGGGCAATCGTTACTGGCGAACGGCCCAAGGCAATTCGCTGGAAATTCGAACCCACGGTGGGAGATATGGATCGCAGGCGAGTGAAAGTAGACGAGCAAAATCGTTCGGTCATCGTCAATGGCGGCAACAATACGCAGCAAGGCACTTGGGTTCGTATTCATCACGATTCATGGGACAAAGGGATCGGCGCACGCAACTTCCGCGTGCCTGTGGCTGGGGAATATATCATTCGCATCAAAGCAGCCAGCATTATTCCGAAACGGGATGAAGTGGTAGCTTCGGCAAAAGAAATTCTGGATGCCAGAAGAATTGAGCAGGATAAGAAAAATCCAAAGGGTGCGAAATATACACTGCAACAGATGCAGAACGATCTGAAGCATTTTGAAACAGATCGCATGTATGACTATGGCCCTGCCCGTCTGAAAATGACGGTGCAGCTTGGCCCACAACCGAAAACAATTGCCGAGTTCGATTGCGATGGCACGCTGGAGAAGCCGAAAGTGCATGAAATCCGCACACGCTTCACCACGGAAAGTGCCGGGATTAGTCTGCATTATGCCTACAGTATCCCGCGGGAACTGGAAAACTTCTGGCTGCAGAACCGTCTGGCACGCCCGGAGCTATTGGTGGAATGGTTTGAACTGGAAGGCCCGATATACGATGCCTGGCCGCCTTCATCACATACTAAATTGCTGGGAACTATCGATCAATCGAATGAGGATAACCATGCAAGTAAGGTGCTGACCCAGTTCATGCGGAAAGCATTTCGCCGACCAGTGACTGCCGATGAAGTTGCACGCAAGCATCGCTTGTATCTGAATGCCAAAGCTGCCGGTGCAGATTTTCACAGTGCAATCAAAGAAGCCTTTGCGGCAGTGCTGACTTCACCACACTTTCTTTACCTGGTGGAAACCACAGAAACACCGCAACAGGATCAACTGAATGCCCACCAGTTGGCAGCACGGATGTCGTACTTTTTGTGGTCGAGTATGCCGGATGATGAACTCAATCGCCTGGCAGACAATGGTAAAATTCTGGATCCAAATGTGCGGTTGGAACAACTTGCTCGAATGCTGGCCGATCCGAAAAACAGTGCGTTTGTACAAAACTTTGCCGGACAATGGCTCGCCCTTCGTGAAGTAGGCAAGAATCCACCTGCACCTGATTTATACCCACGGTATGATCGGCACCTGGAAGTTTCGATGATTCAGGAAAGTGAAGAATTCTTCAAGGAAATCCTGAAGAATCATCGCCCACTCTCTGATTTCATCGACTCCGATTACGTGGTGATCAATGAACGGTTAGCACGTTACTATGGCATTCCCAATGTCTCGGGCGATTACTTTCGCAAAGTGGCTGTCCCGCCTGAGGTTCACCGTGGGGGGATTGTCACCCAGGCATCGATCCTGACGGTAACTTCTAACGGCACCCGCACATCACCAGTGAAACGTGGCACATGGATTCTGAAAACGTTGTTAGGCATTGACCCTGGCTTACCTGTTGCGAACGCTGGTGAGATTGCACCTAAAGTACCAGGAATTGATAAAGCAACTGTCCGGAAACGTCTGGAAATTCACCGGGAGCTGGATCAATGTGCCCGCTGCCACAACAAGATCGACCCACTTGGCTTTTCACTGGAAAATTTCAATGCTGCAGGCGAATGGCGTGATCGGGAAGGATTTGGCTACAAAGGTCGCATTGGCTCCAACGACCCACTGATTGATGCTTCGGCAGAAATGATCGACGGCACCAAGTTTGTGGGTGTTGCTGGTTTGCAACAAGTGATGCTGCGAGATAAAAAATTGTTCTATCGGTGCCTGGCAACTAAGTTGTTGACCTATGCCCTGGGACGAGAACCTGGCCTGGCAGACCAACCCACGATTTCGGTGCTCGTAGAAAAACTTGAAAAGGAGCCTGCTACTTTGAATACACTGTTACAAGCAATCGTGACCAGCACCGCATTTGGGAGAAAATAGTTCCCCATCTACTGAATGCAAATCTCAGATTAATCAATCTGACGAATTGCATCGGAGCTGGAATCTGCAAAGTGGGTAGAGATTTCCGTGGCGATCTTATGGATAAAATCGCTGCGAAACTTACTGACTTCACCTGGGGATTCAGCCAGAATTTCCCGACCTTCCGGGTACTGTTTTTTGTAGTTGGCTTTGTAAACAGGTTCGTGCTGATCTTTGCGCATGTCGTATGCAAAAATAGATGCATAGATTTCGCCTTTCAGCAGATTTTTCTGTGAATTCGGCACATAAAGATTAAATGACTCGATCTCCACGTAGATCACGATGTCTGAATTTTCTTTTTTGCCAAGTGCGTACATATCCATAGTTTTCCACCCTGGATTCTGTCGCTTGAACTCTTCGATTTTAGATTTGTATTTTACCTGTACTCGGTCTTTATTTGCCGTATACCGTGCCGTCAGAACATCAATCAGTTCGCCATTCAGCAATCCTTCAACAGGTGCCAGTTCGGGATCAATGGTAACACGGTTTGCAACCAGCACATATGCCTTGGTGGGTGGTAGATCATCATCGTCTGGTGCTATGGGAAACTTTGCAGGAATCTGTGATTGTCTGCCGCCTAACAGCAATTCTGGAAGCAGAAATGGGTTGGCACCGCAGCCAAAAGCAGAAAATGCACAAATAGAACCCAAAAGCCACGTTCGGCGCGAAATCCGTTTCGCCATGATAATTTCCCCTGTAGCCGATCCGTCTTTTACAATTACTGCTAAGGAATTGTCAGCAGCATTTGTATCCCCCAACGAATCAGGATGCATACACTAATCAGTCCAAACAACAACGCAAAGGCAAGATCTGCACGTCGAATCCAAAGATACTTTCCCCGCCACGCAGAGATAAATGCCCACGGGATAATTAGCAAGACCAAAATAATCAATCCGGTGCCAATAAAATTGGCCCGCAAAGAGTTTGCAATATCACCCCGAATGAACAATGCAAAACTGGTAGTCATGCCACACGAAGGGCAAGGTGAATTAAACAAATACTTATAGGTGCATGGTGGTAAACCAAGCGATTCGTGTGAACCTGATCGCTTGGGGGTGCCATCTGGATAATAAGGTTGTACCTGTGTTGCTGCAGCGACGACGCACAGCAGCAGGACACCCACCAGAATTAACATCCACCTCATCGACAAGCCATACACCCGTTGTTCTTCACCTTGATCTTGCCCGATAACTGGTGACGAATAATGTTTGCGAGAGGAAGTGTCAAGTGCGGTTCGATTTTCAGGGGATTCATTGTGGCTAGTGGTTTGCTCACTCAGTTGGAGATCTTCTTTCGAGATTTCACTCCCACGGTGGGGCGTCCTGGTATCGTCGCTGTTTCCGGTGGGGCCGATAGCGTTGCTCTCGCCCGCCTGCTGGCGGAAATTTTCACTCCCGGGTGCTTGCTCATTGCTCATTTGAATCACCAGTTACGTGGACCGGAAAGTCTTGCCGATGCAGAATGGGTTAATTGCCTGTTGCCGCAAATCACCCACATTACCGAAACTTTACCTTCAGATAGTTTTACGAATACAGGCTCAGATGGGATCGAAGCCACCGCCCGGAAACTTCGGTACGATTTTCTGGCTCGGATCGCCCACCAGCACCAGGCTTGCTGGGTTGCCACGGGACACACCAAAACCGATCAGGCAGAAACTGTATTACACAGGATCATTCGTGGCACAGGGGTGCGTGGCCTGGGTGCAATTCCAACAGTACGCTTACTTGAGGGAACTGTGCCACTTCTCCGCCCACTGCTGATGGTTGCTCGCAGTGAACTGGAAGATTACTTGCGTGAAATTGGGCAATCCTGGCGGGAAGACAGCACCAATGCAGCGTCAGACTATACTCGAAATCGCATTCGCCACGAATTGATCCCTTTATTAAAAACCTTTAATCCTTCAGTGGAAAACCAGTTAACACAATTAGCAATGCAGGCACAGGAATTGTCAGAAGGTATCGAGGAGTGGTGCGAGCAATTGTTATCGAAAATCGAACTACCACCTGCAGGAAGGGTCCGAATTCTAAGTCGGGGGGAATTTCTGTCGCACCCACGTTGGCTGCAGAAAGAAGTTCTGCGATATTTATGTCGACGGGAACATTGGCCAATTTCACAGTTCACTGCAGTGCACTGGGATCGAATGTGTCAATTCATTGAAAATCAGGTACCGAGAACCGATTTTCCGCAGGGACTGGTGTTGGTCGTACGACCGCAGATAGTCCAGTTTGGACCAACCAAAGAATAACCGAACAAATTAAATGCCCATTTTTGGATAGACATACTGAACATAAGCAATCACTGTGCAGACAGCGATGGCAAGCCAGCCGATCATCATGCTGAAGACCGCAAACCCAGTACAAATGTAGTGTAACTCCTGCTGGGAGCGGGACTTGATTGCCAGGTATCCCAGCACTACCGCCAACATGCTCCCCACTGCGGGTGCGATTAACCAGATCAACTGCTTTGATTGTGCTGCATGCTGAAATGGGATATTTAACAGTTGCCCCACAGGAGCCGCGGCCAGGCAGCTTGCCGCAAAGCCAAGCAAGGCCAGAACAAAAGCAGTTCCAGACAACAATAACCCAGCAGATGATTCTCGAGAAGTTTCCATTTTTCTACTTTTTCCGTAGCAATCAGTGCGAAATACATTAAACTGCTACGAAAATTATATCAGAATTGAAAAACACTCGATGATCTCTCCTGCACCCGGCACCACTCCCAATTCTTTTCGCCCATGGATGATTTGCGGATTGTTGTTGCTTGCCACCGTGTTGAATTACATGGACCGCAATGCGCTCAGCCAGAATGGGGTGCGGATCAAAACCTATTACGGAATTGATAACGCCGCCTACGGTCATATCGAAGGTGGGTATAACTGGGGCTTTGCCGCAGGTGCCATCATCATCGGCATGCTGGTCGATCGTGGGAATGTCCGCTGGATTTACGCGATCATTGTTGTTGCCTGGTCTATAGCTGGCATTTTAACAAGTTATGCCCCCACTTTAACCTACATCATTCTCTGTCGTGTGATGCTGGGCTTTTTTGAATCGGGTAATTGGTCGTGTGGGGTGGTCACGACAAAACGGATTCTCCCACCTGCCAAGCGCTCGATGGGCAATTCACTTCTGCATAGTGGCACCGCAGTGGGGGCAATTTTAACACCACTGGTGATTTTGTTGACTCTCGAAGCCGTGGTCAGCCTGGGCTACCCAAGCAACTCCCCACTTGTTTGGAAAATGCCCTTCCGAGTTGTTGGCATCCTGGGGATCCTCTGGGCAATCCTGTGGCTGGCCATAGTCCGCGATCGTGATGTTCGAGCAGATTCCAACCTGATTAACGAAAAGAAAAGCTCCTACTGGTCGATCTTCAGCAACAAAAAATTCTGGGTCTGTGTCGTCGTCGTGGTTTCGATCAATATCACCTGGCGTTCCTACGGCTTCTGGCTACCGGTATTTCTGCAGCAGGAAAAAGGCTATTCCGAACGAACGATGAACCTGTTAAGTTCTACATATTATCTATTCGCCGATATGGGTTCTTTGACTGTGGGCTGGCTGACCATGCGACTGATTGGTCGTGGTTTCAGTTTCAAATCTGCACGCACTATTGTCATGGTGGGCTGCGTGGGGCTGACTCTGCTGACGCTGATTGCAGCGATACTGCCCAAAAGTGCCATCCTGATCGTCGTTGTGCTGGCCGTAGGCTTTGGTGCAATGGGTTTATTCCCCACTTACTTTACCCTCAGCCAGGAAGTTTCTGCTCACCACCAGGGGAAAGTGACAGGGACATTAAGTGCCATCAACGCAGCAGCATTAGCTGTCATTGTCCCACTGCAGGGGAAGTTGGCAGTCGAAACAAAGTCGTTTTTCTTTTCACTTGGGATGGTGGGCATTGCACCGATTTTTGCTGTGCTGGCGTTCCTGGTGTTTTGGAAGGATAGCGAAACTGGAAAGACATTTCCGACTAAACATTGATTCCATTTTAAAAAAGCCTGTATTGACTCATCTCGACTTTTGAGTTATTCGCCGTTGATGCGATTGGATTTTATCAGGAATTATAACTTCTCAACTACGAGAAGTCGTTGAGTAACTCCCATGCCTATAAATTCTCTGATCATTGCGCTGATAACAGTTGGATTTCTAACATACTTGCCAGTTTATGGTCAAAGTACTTCCAACACAATTCCGCAAACAACGAGTACACCATCTCAGATGAATTCTGAAAATGGCGAACGGATTTCTGAAAGCCCTGAAGTGCTTCAAGCAAACACAAATCAAAATGCTGCACCGTTTTATAATCTATTGTCCTCACCAGAAGAACCAAATGGAGGAGCTTTCATTCAGGTGAAATCGTCTTCACCCGATGTTGGCCTTTTGGTTTATGGTCGGATTGCACTAGATACAGTTACATCCGATGGTCGATTATTATCACCATTTGGATATATTTTTCTGGGACCGGATACTCCAGAAAGCCAGTGGACAAATGTAATTAGCGCACGCCAGAGTACACTGGGTTTTTTGTTTACGGGCCCAAATCTGGGTGATTTCAAAACCCTTGCAAGATTTGAAACATATTTTCTATCGAATGTGATTGATGCCAACGTGTATGGATTGGCCCAATATTATTTGTACGCAAAAGTTTATAACGATGATTGGGGATTTACAGGTGGTGTAACCAATGCGTTAGTGAATCCTCGAGTTCCAAGCGTGCTGAATCCTGCTTCAGGATCAGATTTTGGAAATCTTGGTTTTATGCGTCCTCAACTAAAAGTTGAAAGATTTTTGAGAATCGATGATTTGCTCATGTTGAATCCTCAGTTTGCCTTAACTTCGCCTGTTGGAACAGATTTCTTTCAAGTGCCTACTTCTGGTCCGGATGGAATTCAATTAGGTGAAGAGAATGGATGGCCAAACATTGAACATCGGTTTGGTATCAATCTGGGTGAAAAAGAAGAAAACGCAAGATTCTTTCCCCTTGAATTCGGGTTTTCCGGTGCGATTGGAGAATTGCGATTTTCGCGCAGCAATTTCATTTCGCCAGCAGAACGATTCACCACGTTGGTTTGGATGTATGGAGCAGATTTTCGATGGCAAATCACTCCAGAGTGGGCAATCACGTTGGAAGGATTCTACGGGAATGCTCTGGGAAGTTATGCTGCAGGCATTAAACAAACATTCAATACACAAACAGGTCAAGGAGTTCGCGCTGCAGGCGGTTTTGCAGAAGTCGAATATAAATTTCACCCACAATGGGTTACCCATGGTGGATTCATGATCGATGATGCGCTAGATCGAGATGTTGCCATTGATGGACGAACAAGACAACAAAATGCGTATGGGAACATCATGTATATACATAATAGGTATTTGCAGATAGGAGCAGAGGTAGCCCGATTGTGGGCCGGTTTCAAAGGTGACAATCGGCTAGATAATCAGGCATGGGTATTTCAAACAAAATTCATTTTTACGTTTTAGCAACTACAACATCGTCGTTGGAATTCCGAAACTCCAAAACAACATCTGAATTGCCAACGATAGTTGAAGCACACCAAAAACAGCACCAAGCACCTGCAACACATTTGAGCCAATGTAATTCATGATTTGGTCGGCATAGCGCATTGCTATCAGGTCAAGAATTAGAATTAAAAAAGCCAATGCGATCATCTTTAATTGATTGTTCAAGTTTGGGAAATACGCCCCAAATAATATTAATACACCAACAGCAAAAGGAGGTAGAATCGTAGGAAAAGCAACGGGTGATAATGCGATTCGGTCCGACTTGTCGTCGTTTTGAGATTGAACTGGTGATGGCCACCCTATCAGTGATTGGATAGCAGTTATCAAAAGAAGAATACCCGTTGCGGCAGCCAAAGCCTGTGGTGAAGCTCCCCAGGATTTCATAATTGAAAAGCCAACAAAAACAGCCAGTATTACACCCGCTGCAGCAAAAACAATTGCACGACGAGCAATTCTGTTGCGTCTGTTAGCTTCAATACCTCTGGTAAAGTGAGCAAACGATGGCACTACTTTCAGTGGGCCAGTCATCATAAAGAGAAGGACAAACAATTTTTGAAATGGTAACTCTGGCAAGAGTAACTCCTGAATTATGCTTCGGGGACTAATCTTACTCGACTTGGACCACCAGACACTTGCAAAATCTGGCCACTGACCCAGCCACCTGCTGGAGAAGCTAACCAGAGAAATGCGTTAGCGACATCTTGGGGCGTACCACTTCGACCAGCAAGATTGTTTGGATTCATTAATTTTTCTTGTATTTTTTCATCCAGCCCTGCAGAAGCATAGCCTTCTGTGATTACTGTACCAATGACAACAGTGTTTACCCGAATTTGCTTCGCAAACAAATGAGCGAGGCCTGTCATCAAATGATTCAGAGCAGCTTTAGCAGAACTATACGCAACAAAGTCAAATGCAGGAAGCAAGCTAACCATCGACCCGGAGTTCGTAATGCTTGGATTTTTCGCATTTTTCAAGTGTGGCGCTGCTGCTTCAACCATTCTTAACGCACTGAGTGTGTTGAGCTTGTATGAATTAATCATTTGCTCATTTGTTACTGCCAATGGATCAGGGTTCAGCTCTCCCCAGCCAACATTATTGACCAGTGTTGAAAGCGATCCAAACTCTGAAACAGTTCTTGCAACGCAATCCTGCACTTGCTTTTCATCAGTTACATCACACTTCATTCCAAGAACTTTCTGACCTGTTGCTTCTGAAAGTGCTTTGGCGGTTGCAGCAGCCTTCTCTCCGTTTAGATCTGCTATCATCACCTTTGCGCCTGCTGCCGCAAAGGTTTTGGCAATGGCTTCTCCAATATTTTGTGCACCACCAGTAATCAGTGCAACATGATCAGACATCCGAAATTGTGAAAACGGGTCGAAAGACATACAAACTCCCATTACTAAGTTAATGAACAGAAAACAATTACAGATCAGTCTAATTCCTGGCTACCACCACCGCTAACTGTCAGCACTTGACCACTAATCCAGGAAGAAGCTGGTGTAGCAAGAAACAACGCTGCTGCAGCAATGTCTACCCCTTCGCCTAAGCGACCGAGAGGAGTGTGCTTCAGCATCGTTTGCTCAATTTCTGGGGTCAAGACACTTGCTAGTGCAGCAGTTCGTATTGCTCCTGGTGCAATCGCATTAACACGGATATTATCCGGACCTAAGTCGAAAGCCATGTTTCTAGTAAGATGATTAACAGCAGCTTTTGAAGCACCATAAGAACACATGTGTTTGTTTTTGTTTTCGCCAGCCATTGAACTAATGTTGATAATTGCACCACCCCCTGCCGATTTGAGATAAGGATGTACAATTTGCGATAGTCGAAATAATGAATATACGTTTAGCTGAAAGGCCCAATCAAAATCCGCCATTGGCATCCCAAAAGGCTTTGGGCCCCCTCCGCCAGCATTATTCACCAGTATCGAGAGCGTACCAAACTCTTTTGCAACTGCTTCTACAACAGCAATTCGGTCAGTTTCGCTTGTAACGTCAAGCTGTAGACCAATTGCTTTTGAACCAAACTTACGGCATTCAGCAGCAACATTGTTTGCATCGTCCAGATTTCGATCTGTACATGCGACCATTGCTCCTGATTCAGCAAACATCAATGAAATCGCTTTTCCTATTCCGGCACCTCCACCAGTAACTAGTGCCACCTTACCTGTTAGTGAGAATAAATCGACTATAGACATGAAGTTTGCCTCAAACGTTGTTCATTGGGATGTTGGGAAAGATCTGGTGCAAAAACGAATTTCCGCGGGGATTAACTCTTAAACCAGTCACCATTTATAGATAAAATTAAAATTTTTTAACGCGATTAAGAATACTGTAGGCGCGGTTTTTGGTGTAGACTAGTAATTACCAGATTTCACTTGTATTTTTTTGCTCGCATTTGTTTCCTACAGAGTATAACTGCCATCTGCCCATTTTTTCAGTAAAATGTGCTGATAAATTGATATCGAATGAATCGAATTCATTCGAAGGGCATTCTAACTTGTCAGATATGAACGCCGCACCTACTGCGTTACCGGACCCGAATGAATTAACACCAGAACGAGTGTTTCGGGAGTATATGCCCCGTGTCTATAATCTGGCGCGGCGGATGCTGGGTAACGACTCTGATGCGGAAGATGTTACCCAGGATGTCATCCTTCAGGTGGTGCGGAAGCTGGACACATTCCGTGGGGAAGCAGCATTACCCACCTGGTTGCACCGGATTACAGTGAATGCTGCCCTGGCCCACCGTCGCAAGCGGGCAAAACAGGAAGACGGCCGAGTTTACGATCCATTAGATTCTTTTAATGACGATGGTCACCATGTGGGGCATATTCGCCCGTGGCCACGTTTGCAAGAAGATTTAGTTGTTTCCAAAGAACAACAAGCAGTGATTGATGCTGCAATTGCCAAGTTGCCTGAAATGTATCGTGATGTGTTCGTACTCGCTGATGTGGAACAACTGCCCAATGCAGAAATTGCAGAAATACTTGAATTATCTGTTTCTGCAGTGAAGAGCAGATTGCACCGTGCTCGATTGATGATGAGGGACAGTTTGTCTGAATATTTTGAGGAACGATTGGGATGAACCTAACATGTAAACATGTGACCCAGATTCTGATTGATTTTGTGGATGGGACGCTGGAGGAAGACCAGACACAGATTATCCAACGCCACCTCTGTGGGTGCGTGCCATGCGCTATATATCTCAAAAGTTATGAAGAAACGATCCGCATCACGCACCAACTGCCTGATGTTCCCATTCCCGTTGAGTTTGAAGCTCGCTTGCGGATGATCTATAACGAATCCAAATCGGTCTGAAATTGGCTTCCTCATTAATTTTTCATTTCCAGCCCTGCCAGCACATCGTACATCATGTGGGTTCCAACTGCGATGCCAAAGCCACGTGTTCTGTAGAGTAAGGCAAAGTAAAGCCCTGCGAATATTCGAAAATAAAGCCGAAATCGAAATCCAGGATCGCTGAACGATTCCCCATGTGGTCCGATATGGTGGGCCAGAGCAAATGTCACTGCAGAAAGCACGGCAGCAATTGGTACCGCAATCAGGCTGGGCAAAAACATCAACCGAAGAATCAGCAGCAACCCACCAAAAAGAATAACCCGGAAAAGCACCTCTTCATAAATCCCGGCACCTGCATACATGATAATTTTTTCATATGTTTCTGGTGTCAGTTGAAAATTCAGTGCCTGTAGTGGTACTCCCACCTGTTTCAGCAAGTTGGCAAAATTGCGTGCCACGAGCCAAAGAAGACCAGCGAAGAAAATTCCTTCAATCGCCATGCCAAATATGCTTGAAATCAAGCTGTTGGGCCGATCGCTCCAACGCCAGAGAGCACGCACCAGCAGCACTGCCACAATGATTGCTGGTGCCGCAAGAACTTCGCGCAGGCCAAATTTTTCCAGTCCCCAGCGAAACCACACATCTGCACCGTTGCGAAGAACTTCTGTCGAACCGTGGCTAAGTTTCATCACACCCACTTCGTACACTGCCAGCAGTGGGAGCAGGAAAATCAGGATCGGCCAGGGATGTTTCACCGACTCAAAATAACTCACGTGTACCCTCATTGGCGCAGAGCAGTCCTTAGAGTTATTCGTACCAAAAAGGGAAAAATTGCCAGTAATTTATGAAATATTTTTCATTTATAGAAATTGAATGAGCGATGGGTGCTTAGAAGCCGCCAAAATTTGTACCGACAATCTTAATCCCCACCGAAACAGAACGATCACCTTTTGCCAGCAGTGCCCATGGTGTACCGGGGTGGTCAGTAATGATCGTGTTCAGCAAATCTTTCGCTTCATCGAACATGTCCTTGTACAGGCTATCGGTACGCTTATCCAGTTTTTCATCCGGTGCGACAATGTAGGCATTCTGATCCTTGGTCAGTTCAGCAACCTGCCCACCCACATATTTGGCAACGGCCAGATTGTACTGGTTCACGTAACAAATCCGCAACTTCAACTGAGCAACCACGTAATCGTAATGTAACTGCCACCGCATCGGCTGCTTTTCGCGTGCCTCTTCGAGTTCCACCAGTTTATCCAGGTTGTCTGTGAGAATACTTTCCACAGTAGCAGGCACTCGCTGCACCGCTTTCAAACGTTCTTTCACCTGATCGGTGGTTTCACCTGTGAAGGTTTCGGGCAGTTCGTTGGCTCCACCTTCCTGACGGATACTGCGCATCGTCTTCACCGCATCCAGAATGGCCTGCTGAAACTCATCCGGCTTGGCACCTTCTGCTAACGCACCTTCCATGAATGGTTTTAACTTTTCTTCAGCGAACGGCAGAAAATCGGCCAGTTGTGGGGTGGGGACGTCTTTTCGCAACGATTTAATCGGTGGCAGATTGATGTCGTTCATGATGCTCATAATCAACTGTTTATCAGCCGTAGGTGGGTGTTCCGGGAAGGTGAATCGTGCGGCCAACGCTTCTTTCGAGTTGTAAGGAACTGTGGGACCGGATCTCTTTAATGTTAATTTTGGTGTCTGAGATTTTGTTTCGGCATACTTCCCAGTAAGACTCTCGGGCAGACTGGCAAAATTAATCTTGTCCTTAGTCGCATTAGGAATCTGTTCTTTCACAAATTCGTAGAAAAATTCGACGGGCACATCATCAACCGGTTCTGAAATCCGGTTGGGCTGAGTCAATTTGCCTGCACTGGAAGCAGCTTTAATCAGGCTCAGGAAAAAGCTCCCCTGCAAGTCATACGCGTTATTGAAGCGGGCATAATCCAACTCGAACGAAAGCTCACCTTTCGAACAGGATGTCAGAACACTCACATCTTCGGGTGGGGAGTGCAATGCCGTCTCCAATTCTTCAGACATAGGTCCAGCGTGTGGTTTTTCTGCCCCACGGTCGGGGTGGTAGCGACACACGTCGAAAATAACCACTTTTTCCTGTGCTTTTGACTGCGCCAGCTTCTCATAGACCCATTTCAGAGGGATCAACGATTCCTTATCTTCGAAATCGCCTTCAATCGGTGTCAGATACGCTTCACCATCAATCGTAATGGCATGCCCAGCAAAAACCAGCACCAGTCGATCCTGATCACGGGCGGTGCCAGCAAAGCGTTCAATCGCCCCCTCAATCACATTCTTCAACGGCATCCGATGTTCAGTATCCTTTGCCATTTGATCGCCGTTGGTATTTGCCTTGGTATCTGTGTAAGCATCTGTCAGGTGGTAAAACTGATCCGGTGGCACCTTCCAGCGATCGGCAAGCTTCTTCAGTGTGGCGTGGGTACCACTTCGTTTCCCTTCATCGGCAAAGGCACCGTTATCGCCAGAATGCAGAGCATTGGCATACAGATAACTGTGGATCGAAACTGCCAGCATGCGACGAGGGAATAATCCCGATTGGCCGCTTGATTGAATAATATTGGGTGATGCTGCCCCGGAACCACTGGCGGAAGGGCCGGAAGCAACTTCTGTGTTTTCAGGACCTGATTTGAAAATCGAAGCAAACCAAGGTGGCTGTTTTACACCCAGATAGGTGCCACCAGCAGCAATGCTGACAAAAAACAGACCCAGAACAATAATTTTACCCCACGATCGTGATGCCCCACCCTTGTAACGGCCTTTCCGGCCAGTCGTGGCACTTTGCGTGGTATCAAAGGCGGGAACAAATGTCCCTTGTTGTGGGGCGGGTGCATAAGGATGCTGGTACCCAGGTGGTGGCGCATATCCAGGCGGAGGTGCATAACCCGGTTGTGGATAGTATGGTTGCTGCGGATAACCTTGGGGTGGATAGTACGGGTACGGTTGCTGCGCCGTTCCAGGCATTGGTTCCACCTGCGGCATCGGCTGAACTTCCGGCAGCGGTTCCCATGTGGGTGATGGTTGGCCACTCGGATTCGCACTTGCTGGAGCATTTTTCGGGGATGAGGTCTGTGGGGCTGTGGTTGTACTTGGTGCTGCCCCGGGCTTCATCTTCTTTTTCGATTGCAGCATGGTGCCACAGTGCTTACATTTCAGCACCTGACCAGCCCACGCGGGTGGAATTTTTAATGTTTTTTGACAATTCGGACAATTTGCAACCACGACATTTGACATTGTGCCTACCCACTATCCTTGGTTGGAACGCTAACAAGCAACTCGCTGAACGTATTTTAGACGCAAAATTCGTCCATATAGTTCCGTATGGCAAATATCTGAAAAAATTTCACCCACTGGAAGTGCCTGGGAGAAATCAGTCGCGACTTGCTATATAACGAATCTAATATATATACGATTTTTGAATAAAAGATAATGGTTTCACCTAACTACTTTTCTGGAAATAGTTTAAGGCTGAACCTGGATTTGATTGATCACATCAACAACACCCACGGTGGAGATGGCAAGATCGTTTGCACGCTTGCGAAAATCTTCATCGGGAACAGTTCCAGACAAATAGAGGCCATCGACACGCTGCTGCACGTCGATCTGAAAAGTGTTTAAGTAAACATCGTTTTCCAGTCGTTGCCGCACCCGACGTGCGATTGGGTCGTTGCTGAATTCCTGAAATGGCAATGAACTGGGTGCGGCAGAACGAGCACGCTGGATAATCAGTTCGCTGATCCGCACCAGTTTCTCACCGTCTGAACGATTACACCCTGTCCCACCGATCAGAAGAAGTGCGAGCACAATTAATCTTATTGCCATCTGAGTATCATGTTGGGAGCATCAGGAACCATCAGCACTATTTTATCCGTAAGAACTCGATAACTGGTGGGCAAAATTCATGCAGCAGGCCATTAAATGCTGAAAATGTTGGATTGTGCCTGATTTACTAGCAACGAACCCCGAAAAGAGAGGCAAATCCTTTTGATGAGTGATTTCTCATAGCTTGCTCCCACAATGGGTTTCGGTGCCTATGAGCAACGTGTTGGCAAAAGAACAAGAATTGCTTACATGTCAGATAACGCATCAGGTAAAATAACCTCAATCCAGTGGGAGTGATTTCGATGCACGCTTTTTTTAATTTTTTTCTAATTGCGGCAATCACTTGTACTGTGGGGCCTTTACTTTCGAATGAACCCACCATCAATCCGTTGCGGCTGGCACAATTAATTAAGCAACTGGATGATGATGATTTCGATATTCGAACTGCTGCTACCGCAGAGTTAAGCAAGTTGGGCATGGAGGCACTACCGGCTTTACGACTAGCAGAAAGAAGTGATTCAGCCGAAGTGCGTGTTCGCGCGAAGAAGATTATCGCATTGATCGAAAAACGCCTCGATTCCCGTTTCGTGGTGGTTGCACATGGCAAGTTTCAGATGGGAACGCCTCCTGGTGCACCCGATCGTCAGCAGGACGAAGGACTCCATGAAGTGGAACTAACAAAACACATTCTCGTGGGTAAATATGAAGTCACGCAGGAAGAATTTGAAAAAGTAATGGGCTACAATCCCAGCCACTTTATTCAGGATCAAAAAATCGCCAAAAAATTGCCCGTAGAAAAAGTGTCCTGGTTCGATGCATTGGAATATTGCAATAAATTGTGTGCTGCGGAAAAGCTGGCACCATATTACGAGTTGAAGAACATTCAGCGTGATGGCAAGCAGATCATTGCGGCAGAAATCAAGGTGCTGGGTGGGAATGGCTATCGATTGCCCACGGAAGCAGAATGGGAATTCTTTTGCCGTGCGGGAACCACCACGCCTTATTTTTTTGGCAATGGGAACACGGGAACAGAATCCAACGTGAAATCAAAACAAGTGGCAGGCGCTTATGGCATTTCCAGTGGTTGGAATTCACCCAACAAGACTGTTCAAGTGGGCCACTATTTACCAAATGACTTTGGAATACATGAAGTCCACGGCAACGTGGCAGAGTGGGTGTTTGACTGGTACGACAAAAACTACTACAACACTTCGCCGAAAATAGACCCCACTGGACCACCGGATGGCAAAGCAAAGTGCGTTCGTGGTGGCTCCTGGATGATGGATCAGGCACTGGCACGCTCATCCGCACGCTATTCCTTGACACCGGACGAGCGCAAACACTTTGTGGGCTTCCGCGTGGTGCGAAACTTCATGGAACAGCCAAAAAAATGAGATTTTTTTCACCATTCCGTCTTCATTTGATCGTTCTCGCTGCATGTTGGTGCGTAACTGATTCAAATGCCCAACCTGCCAATTTGCCCAAAGTGGGACAATTTGCCGATTGCAATGTGATTTTTGTCAGCTTTGATGCACTTCAGGCACGTCACTGCCAGTTTTTGGGGTATCCACGCAAAACTACACCCCACCTGGATAAGCTGGCACAAAAATCTTATGTATTTGAGAATGTTTATTCAGTTGCTTCGTGGACGGTGCCAGCATCGATGACCTGGTTTACAGGCGTCTATCCTTCCGAACATCGGATGACAAACAAGTTCGCGTTATGGACCCCACAGCAGCAGAAAATGGCCAAACTGGGGGAACTTGCACCGGAACTGGTTACGCTGGCTGATCTTTTTCGTGCGGCAGGTTACAAAACCGGCGGCTTTACTGGCAATGCAGGTGTCAGTGGGGGATTTGGCTACGAACAGGGCTTTGATCGGTATTATTTTCCGGCGAACGTGTTTGGTAAGTTCGAAAACAGCATCCCACGTGCCCTGGAATGGATCAAAGAGCACCGTGACAAACGTTTTTTTCTTTTCCTGCACGGCTACGATGTGCATGGACAATGTATGCCCACTGGTGGGTATGATTACCGCTTTGTGGCCAAAGGTTACGACGAAAAGTTCACAGGTAGTGCCCTGGAACAGGAAATTCTGCGAGAAGAAGGTTTGTCGTTGGGGAAACTGGCGATGCGACAGACTGATGTGGACTTCTGGCGGGCGATCTATGATGAAAAAATCCAACGCACCGATGAGCAGTTTGGCAAATTCATGGAAGAATTTCAAAAATTAAAACTTAATGAAAAAACGATCATCATTATTACTTCCGATCATGGTACCGAATTTCATGAACATGGTCGCTACGATCACGGTTTTACATTGTATAACGAATTACTGCATGTTCCCATGCTAATTCACCTGCCTAAGCAATCGAAGAGTCATCGAATTGCAACGGCCATTAGTAGTATTGATCTGATGCCCACCATTCTGGATTTAGTGGGTCAAAAATCTCCCCAGCGTGTAGCAAAACAGTTACGTGGTAAGAGTTTACGTGGCACCATGGAGGGCATATCTCTGCCCAGCCCCATCTTCAGTGAAACTGATTACCGTGAATACACTTACAAACGGGCCACGATTGACTGGGATGGTTGGAAACTGATCCTGACCATGGAAAACAACACGAAAGAACTGTATCACTTGCCCACCGATCCCAAAGAATTGACCAACCTGGTGGGAAAAGAACCGAAAATTACAGCAAACCTGGAAGCAGAGATCTATCGCTTTTATGAGAATCTTGGCCACGATCTGAAGAAACGCACCTGGAAAGTGGGCTTAAATCCGGTTTATCCCTCCCAGGGAAAGCAAAAATAAACCCAAAAATGTGAATTCTTCTTCATTTCTGGATTGTGTTTCATGAAATAATACACATAATTGAGACTCGTTAGATACCTTTCTTCAATCTTTTCCTCATTTCTGTTGGGGACTTTGTGTATGGCTCGATTTACGATAGCAACCACGGCTGATGTGCCGCACGAAGGTTGTGGTTGCTCAGTGGAAATTGCAGGTAAAATCTTTGCCGTATTCCGCCAGGGTGATGAATTTTTTGTGGTAGACAATGTTTGCAGCCACCGCGCCGCCCCACTGCACGAAAGTGGGTGCGAAAACTTCCAGATCACCTGCCCGTGGCACGGTGCCAAATTTGATGTTCGAACCGGAGAGCACTTAAACCCGCCCGCAAGCACAGGAATTCTGTCTTATCCCGTGCTGCTCGTGGGGGAAGAGATCCAGATAGAAATGTAATCGTATTTGCGGCTGCAATCATGCAAATTTTCCCAAAATCGCAAGTTCAAACAACAATTTTCCTTTCATCTTTGTTGAAAATCGATTACACTTCATCAATCCTGCCGAGAAACAGATCATGTTGTCGTTTACCCATCCACGTGAACGTGGGATTAATCGTCGCTCTTTCCTGCAAGTTGGCACATTAGGCTTAGGTGGGCTGACTTTTCCTGGTTTGCTGCAATTGCAAGCCCAGACAAAGTCGGTAATGCATAACCGATCGGTTATTTTCCTCTTCCAGCACGGTGGGCCCAGCCAATACGAGACGTTTGACCCCAAAATGACCGCACCTGCGGAAATTCGCAGCATGACAGGGGAGATCAAAACCAGCATCCCTGGGATCACCTTTGGCAGCACCATGCAGAAACTGGCGAAAATTGCCCACAAATTTACCACGGTGCGGTCTTACGTGCCCGGCGATGCGAATCACGATGCCAAGCCCATTGTCCATAAGGAAACTCTGGGTGCGAATCTTGGATCCTATTATTCGCGTGTGGTGGGGCTGAATCACCCCACAACGGGTGTGCCAACGAACGTACTGCTCTACCCAGAGTCGGTGAAGCCAAATGCGACCGCACCGGTGGCCAATCTGGGCAATTTTCCTGCCAGTGGCCCACTGGGAAGTGCCTATGCACCGTTTATCCCAGGTGGCAGTGGGGAACTGCAGAAAAACATGCGTTTGCAACTCTCCCCACAACAATTTGAAGACCGCCGGTCGCTGCTGACCTCATTTGACCGAATTCACAAGACGCTGGACCACGAAGGGACGCTGGAAACCTACGACCGCTACACTGGTCAGGCGTTTGATGTGATCCTGCGTGGGGTGGCAGATGCGTTCGATCTGTCGAAAGAAGACCCACGTTTGATTGCCCGCTACGATACCGCACCGCTGGTAAATGTGGATGCGATTGACAAAAAATGGAACAACAAAAAATACTACACTGACCACGCCCAATGCCTGGGTAAAATGCTGCTGCTGGCACGCCGCATGTGCGAGGCGGGGTGTGGCTTTGTGACGGTCAACACCAATTTTGTCTGGGATATGCATTCCGACCAGAATAATGCCCCACCCAGCGATGCCATGCCTTACGTGGGTGGACCGTTTGACCATGCCGTTTCTGCTTTGATCGAAGATATTGAAGCACGTGGATTGTCTGACAGGATTTTGCTGGTGTGTTGCGGAGAAATGGGCCGCACGCCAAGAATCAACAAAAAAGGTGGTCGTGACCACTGGGGGAATATCGGCCCACTGATGCTGTACGGTGGGGGATTGCCAATGGGTGAAATTATTGGCAAATCCAATCAGGACGGAGGCAGCCCGGCCAGCCCACCGGTGACAATTCGCTCTCTGATTTCCACCATCATGCACACACTGCTGGATATCGGCCAGGTGCGGCTGATTTCAGGTATCAGTGGCGATGTTTCCAAAGTAATTACTGACGGTCAGCCGATTCCAGAACTGATTCGTTAAAAGACACTCATTATTTTGCGGGTTCATTCATGTTCCATGATCCAATGTTTTCGATCAGACATCCCGTTGATCGTCGCCGACTGCTCTCGTTGTCTGCATTTGGATTAACAGGGTTATTGGCGAATTCATCTCAGGTTCGCGCATCGGAAAACACGCCCCACCGTGCCATTATTAACATTCACCTGGATGGTGGTGCCCCGCAGCACGAAACATTCGATCCCAAACCGGATGCTCCAGAAGAAATCCGAGGGGATATTCGGCCGATCCGCACCACTATTCCGGGTGTGTTCATCAGCGAATTGATGCCGAAGCTGGCATCGATTGCCAAAGACTGCGTTTTTATCCGCTCTTTGGTGGGTTCCGTGAATGTGCACGATGCTTTTCAGTGCCAGTCGGGATTCTCTGCCCGTGACCTGCGTACGTTGGGTGGCCGGCCAGCCGTTGGCTCGATTATTCAGAAATTGCTGGGCAGCACCACCGATACTTCGCCCTCATTTGTCGATATCATGCAGGGCCGCCCACAGGTTCGGAACAGCGCCCGACCAGGCTTCCTGGGCCCCACCTACAATCCATTTCGGCCAGATATTTCCCAGATGTTCCAACGGGAGTTAGAAGCGGGCATGGTCACCGAACTTGCCCGACGTGGGGAACAGCACAAAATCGAACTGGAACTGGTTTCTGATTTGTCGCCAGAACGATTGTCTGATCGTTTGAGTCTGCTGAACCAATTCGATTCTGTACGTCGCCAGATTGATTCCAGTGGCAGCATGGAAGCATTAGATCAATTTACCCAGCAGGCAGCCTCGGTGCTGACTTCCGGTCGATTTGCCAACGCACTGAATCTGGAAACAGAATCCGCTAAAACACTCGCACGTTACACCGCACCCGCTTCGAACGTGGGGGTACAATCAACCACCAGCGAAGACCGGTTTGCTGGCCGGAAGTTATTACTGGCAAGGAAGTTAGTAGAGGCAGGGGTGCGTGCCGTCAGCGTATCGTTCAGCGATTTCGACACCCACTCAAATAACTTCCCACGGATGAAGAACCTGTTACCAATTGTCGACCATGCAATCCATGCGTTCATCATTGATTTGAAGGAACGGGGATTGTGGGATCGAGTTTGTATCATCGTTTGGGGTGAGTTTGGCCGCACCCCACGTGTCAATAAGAGCGGCGGCCGAGATCACTGGCCCCGCGTGGGGCCTGCATTACTGGCAGGTGGTAGCATCAATACTGGCATGGTGCTTGGTGCCACCAACAAATGGGCGGAAGATGCAATTGAACGCCCGATTTCCTACCAGGATATTTTTGCAACGCTCTACCACCACATGGGAATTGATGCAGCAAATACCACCATTCTGGATACCACCGGCCGCCCACAGTATCTGGTGCCGGAAGGAAAAGTAATTGTGGAAGTGGCGAACTAGCCAAAAGCATCTGATATAAAAACTGTGCGATTGTTCGCCTGAACTACATTGAAAACAATCAAGCAACTCATCTTCGTTCAAATGCCTGGCAGAAACACATGACCATGTCTTCGACAATTGAATATTGCATCTTTGTTGTCATCATCTTTGGAATTATTGCAACCATATTGAAACCACAATGGACAGGAATTTGGTGGGGAATTGCAATTTATGCTACAGGTATCATCTACTACTTCCTGTTTCCACTATTCTCTCCTGAAAACTATCTGCCAGTGCTGGATTTCCTGGCGTCGGTGTTCTTGATTTCGCATGGGGCACTCATTTGGTTCGCTTCTGCAAGCCATCGTCTCCAGAAATGTCCAGAAAAAGAGTTCAGATTGACGCGATTGGCTGGAATCATGTCTGTAACGGCAATTATTGGTACGTTTTTAAGCACATTCGCGATTCATGAACCCGAATATGCAGTTTCAAGAAGCGAAAATGTAGAAAATGTTCGATTATACACGTTTGGAATATCGATCATTCATCGTTCTGGAAAACCAGGACAAGTAGAGAATAAGGTTCGACTGTATTATGAAAACAGAATCTTACCATACTTAATCGGCGGAAGCTTTATGGTCGGCACCGTTATTGGATGGCAATGGTTTCGAATGACAGCAAATTGGCATCGTGAACTGTTTGTCTTAAGAGAGAAACACCGAAAAAAGGAAAACCATAATGTTGCTGTGATCCAACCTAACACAAATTGTGGCAATGGTCTGAGATCATAAAAAAATCGGCAATCAGGCAATTATCTGGTTCACTACATTGCCGTGGACATCGGTCAGGCGGAAATCGCGGCCAGCATAGCGGAACGTAAACTTTTCATGATCGAAGCCCATCAATTTCATGATAGTGGCGTGGAGGTCGTGCACATGTACCTTGTTTTCGGCAGCGGCAAAGCCAAACTCGTCGGTAGCACCAACCACCTGACCGCCTTTCACACCACCACCTGCCAACCACATGGAAAAGCCGTGGTGGTTGTGGTCGCGACCATTAATCTTGCCGGCATTCGACCCCGGCGTGGGTAATTCCACTACTGGGGTGCGTCCAAATTCCCCACCCCAGATCACCAGAGTTTCGTCAAAAAGCCCCAATCGCTTCAAATCAGTCAGCAGTGCGGCAATACCCTGATCCGTTTCCTTCGCCAGTCGGCGGTGGTTCACTTCAATATCATCATGGTTATCCCATGGCTGGCCAGCTCCATGCCACACCTGCACAAACCGCACCCCACGTTCCACCAATCTGCGGGCGATCAATAATTGTCGTGCCTGCGTGCCAGGGCCGTATGCATCCAGTATTTCCTTGCGTTCATTTCGAACATCAAAGATTTCCGCCGCTTCCGTCTGCATGCGGAATGCCATTTCGTAAGACTGCAGCCGAGCCTCCAACTGGGGATCGTTCTGGCGTTCCTTCGAGTGCTGCTGATTCAGTTGCAACAGCAGATCAAGCTGCCGACGTTGCTGGTCAATTGGCATCAGGCTATTGCGAACATTCTCCACCAGTTTATTCACATCGGTGTGGCGGGTATCGATGTAGGTCCCCTGGTAGACTCCCGGTAAAAAGCCGGCCTGCCAGTTCTGCGATTCCTGAATGGGATACCCACCCGGACACATCGCAAAAAAGCCGGGCAGGTTCTGGTTTTCGCTGCCGAGGCCGTACGTTAGCCAGGAACCCATACTGGGACGAATCAGGCGGGCTTCCCCACAGTTCATCAGGAGCAAGGAGGGTTCGTGGTTCGGAACATTGGCATGCATGGAACGAATGATGCACATATCGTCAATGTGGGCGGCGGTCTTCTGAAACAACTCGCTGACTTCGATCCCACTTTGGCCATATTTCTGAAACTTAAACGGGGACGGAAATGCAGCACCCGTTTTACGCTCGGTGCGTAAGTTCGGCATTGGTAAGGTTTTACCTGCAAACTGCTGCAATTTTGGTTTGGGATCGAACGTATCCACATGGCTTGGCCCGCCATTGGCAAAAATCTGAATGACTCGTTTGGCTTTGACCGGAAAATGAGGCTTTTTCACCGCCAGTGGGTTCAGATTACCCGCACCATGGGCCGTCTGATTGCCTAACATCGTCGCCAGGCCCATCATGCCAAAACCAGCACCCAGACGAGAAATCAGATCACGGCGATTCAGCATTCCGGCTTGAAATAGAAGTTCCAGATTCATGTGCACTTTCAGGTGGGTATTAATGAAATAATTATACCTGAAAAACAACAACATGTCGATTGTGGTCAGGAAGTCTTCTGGTATTCGCCGGAAAAAGTGGTTGCTGCGGTGGCAATGCCCTGCAATGTCAGTGCAGGGAACGAGCGGAGCTGAAAACGATGAGTAATTTGTAACAATTGAATCAGCCGTGGGGAAATATCCCCACCTGTCAGCAGTACGTGCGGTGGCGTGGGGTAAAGCGAAGCCAGTTGTTCCACCACACGATCAATGCCTCCTGCTATCGCATACGCGATGCCACTGCCGATGGCGGTCTGGGTATTGCGGGCTGGTACCGGCCATTTTTCCAGCATCGCTGGTTCGATTAGTGGCAACTTCGCGGTGTTTGCTTTCAACGCCTGACCCATCAGACGCATCCCGGGAAAGATAACTCCCCCACGAAAAATGCTGGTCTCATCAACAAAATCTACCGTTACGGCTGATCCCGCATCCACGATGATCCGAGGGGTGTTCTGGGAAAGCGATTTCGCAGCAACTGCGTTCAACAGGCGATCGATCCCCACCTGATCCGGATAGTCCACATCCACCAGCAGCGGGATTTTTGCCCGGCTATCCAGCCACAATACCTGCTGATTGTGGGACAACAAAAATTGCTGTAAATCCTGAGCCAGTGGGGGGTTACTGGAGCCAATTGCCCAAAAATGCTGTTTGGCAAAATCAACCTGAAGAGTGGCACAAAGCGCTTTCAGCCCCGCTGGAGTGCGGTCGGAAGTTGCAGCAACCGGAAGAATAATTTCTGCATTCTGGCAGCGGGTTAATTTGATCCGCGAATTGCCCGCATCGATAATAAAATCTGGCACGTTCACTCTACCACGGAAGAATTGGGCGATTGTTCGACTGGGGCATCCAGCTCCGCCGCCTTTAATTCTGCCAGCACCACGACCGCACGCGACATCAGGTGGTTCAGACCCTGACCGGTAACCGCAGAGATCGGAATCACTTCTTTGCCAGTCTCGTTGCGGAATCTTGTGAGAATTTCCTCACTATTTGTCAATTCCATTTTGCTCAGAGCAATAATTTCATGCTTTGCTGCTAATTCTTCTGAATATTGAGCCAATTCTTCCCGGATTTGCAGGTAGTTCTGCACAGGGTCCGAATTATCGGTGGGGTAGCACTCGACCAGGTGGATCACAATTCGGGTACGCTCAATATGGCGTAGAAATTCATGTCCCAGACCCACTCCCGCGTGGGCCCCCTCAATCAGACCGGGCAGATCGGCCATCACAAAGGTATGCTCATCACCCACCGTGACCATGCCCAGATTCGGATGTTTCGTGGTAAACGGGTAATCGCCGATTTCCGGTCTGGCACGCGTCAATCGAGACAGAAGAGTGGATTTTCCTGCATTTGGTAGTCCAATCAGCCCCACATCGGCAATCAGTTTCAATTCCAGCCTTAACCAGCGTTCTTCACCTTCTTCCCCTGGCTGATATTCCCGAGGGGCCCGGTTGGTTGCAGTAGCAAAGTGCTTATTCCCTTTGCCACCTTTCCCGCCTTTGGCAACAGTTACTTCCATGCCAATTTCGGTCAGATCTTTCAGCACATGCCCACGTTCTCGATCGAGTACGATAGTGCCTTTCGGCACGCCGATGATCAGGTCTTTGGCTGATTTGCCGTGGCACAGCGAAGACCCACCTGGGGCACCTTTTTCAGCCACCCAGTGTTTATGCTGCACCAGTGGGGCCAGATTGTCTGCATTTTCCACCGCTCGGATGATGATGGAGCCACCGTTCCCACCATCCCCACCATCAGGCCCGCCTTTCGGCACATATTTTTCGCGCCGAAAGCTGTTCATCCCACGACCGCCGTTGCCGGCCTTCACGTAGATTTCCACATAATCCACAAACACAGTCTATCCTCATTCCACGCGAATTCTGGCGATGTTTTTGCTGCCTAATCGCACGAGCAGACCATCGGTTAACGGGATTTGTTCCCGAAAATCACTAATTTTGGTGCGATCGGGCCCAATGTTCACCGCACCTTCGTTTACTTTCTGTTTTGCCTGAGTGCTGCTGGAACAGAACCCCAGGGCCACCAGTAACTTCATGATACCAATCGTTTCGCCGTAGTTCGCACGTTCCAGTACCACTTCTGGAATATTTTCTGGATCCTGCTTGCCACTGAACTGGGTCTCCCAGTTGGTCTGGGCCTGCAGAACCACGTCTTCCGGGTGGTAGCTGCCCGCCACCAGACGTGCAAGCTGCTTTTTTGCCACCATCGGATGAGTTTGCGCCGGGTCGGTCAACTGGGCAATTTCTTCTTTGGGGCAATTGGTCAGCAATTCCAGCCATTCCGGCATCAATTCATCTGGAATACTCATCGTTTTGCCAAACTGCTGGTCGGCGGATTCCGCAACGCCAATGTAATTGCCCAGACTTTTGCCCATGCGTCGGTGGCCATCCAGACCACGCAGAATCGGCAGAGTAATACACACCTGTGGAACCTGACCTGCAGATTCCTGCAAACGTCTGCCCAGCATCAGGTTAAACAACTGCTCACTGCCACCTAATTCGATATCAGCATGAATTGCCACGCTGTCATACCCCTGCATCAGCGGGTAGAGGCATTCGTGCATGTAGATGGGGATTGATTCTGGACGTGAATTGTAACGTTTGGAAAAGTCTTCCCGCTCCAGCATCCGCTGGATGGTTGATTTCCCCAGCAGGCTCATTACATCCAGAAACGAAAACTTGCTGAACCACTCCCCGTTAAACCGCACCTCTGTGGTGGAAATGTCGATGATTCTGCTGATCTGTTTCAGGTAATCCTGGGCATTTGCAGTCACCTGCTCTTCAGTTAATCCTGCCCGCGTGGCATCGCGACCACTGGGATCTCCCACCATGGCGGTGTAGTTGCCGATAATCAGCACGGCTTGATGGCCTAACTCCTGAAACAGCCGTAACTTACGTAAAGGAACCGTATGCCCCAGGTGTACATCAATTCCGGTAGGATCGATGCCGTATTTCACCCGCAGGGGTTTGCCGGTTTTTGCACTGGTTTCCAGTTTTTTCCGCAGGCCATCTTTCGGTTCGATTTGCTCGGTCCCACGTGCAAGCAGGGCTAGCTGATCTTCTAACGATTTCATGATTGTACCATTAAAAGTGCATTTGATAATCGCCAACTGCTTCAAAAGCATTTGGGAAGTGACCAATTTCCGGCTGGTGTTGTTCGGGTGCCCATCGAATCGCAACGACATCAAAACGAATCGTGCGTTGTCCCACCAGTTTTCGTTTGCGATATAGAAAACGGGATGCAGCGAGGGTCAGTCGTTTCTGTTTCTGACGGTTGACCGTTGCTGCCAGTTCCTGCAGGCTGCGGGATTCGCTGGAACGAACTTCCACAATAATCAGTGTGCTACGGTCGCAGACAATCAGGTCAATTTCGCCCAGCCGATCATCCAGATTTCTGGCAATTACCCGGAAACCCAAACGACGAAAATACCTAGCAACCGCTTTTTCGGAGCGATTGCCAAACCATTTTCGCCAAAGCGGGTAACGGGTAAAACTGCTTTCGCGTGGTGAGCCCATGCACCCTCACGCCGGGTATTACTTTGGTTTGCGTTCTTTGAGGCGGGTTTTCTTACCCACGCGATCGCGGAGGTAGTAAAGCTTGGCCCGACGAGCCACCCCGTGGCGTTTCACTTCAATTTTGGCAATCCGTGGGGAAGAAAGTGGAAAAATTCGCTCGACACCTTCACCCTGCACAATTCGGCGAACGTTGATCCGCTCATCAGGTTTTTCACCTTTGATGGCGATCACGGTGCCCGTGAATACCTGCAGACGGCCCTTTTCACCCAGTTCCAGCCAGAAGTGCACATCGACAGTATCACCAATCTGGATGGTGTCGATGGTGCGGGCAAAATCCTGTTTGGTTGCCGCACATTGGGCTGTGTGTAATTCGACCGCTTTTTGCTTCTGCTGCTGGTCGATATGTTCGATGTATTTGTTACGCATGATCAATTATCCAAAAAATCATTATTCCAAATGTTCGTTTGTCCGTTTCTGTGCCTGCTCTTTCCGCCAGCGTGCAATCGCCTGATGATCGCCACTCAGCAGAATTTCCGGCACTGCCATCCCACGAAATTCTCGCGGGCGGGTGTATTGTGGGTATTCCAGCATCCCCTCAACACTATGTGATTCTTCAACAACCGAATCCAGATCGCCCAACACACCAGGAATCAGGCGAATCAAGGTTTCAATCAAAATCATTGCAGGGACTTCGCCGCCGTTGCAGACAAAATCACCCACTGAAATTTCGATTGGCTGCAAACCTTGTCGAATCCGATCGTCAAATCCCTCGTATCGACCGCACAACAACAGCAACCGTGGGCAGTGCGATAATTCCCGCACCACCGACTGATTCAATCGCCTGCCTGCGGGCGTCAGCATGACCACCGCACCTGGCGATTCGCTCTGGCTTTGAACATGTTCCACACAGTTAAAAACCGGTGGGCACATGATTACCATGCCCGGACCACCACCAAAAGGGCGGTCGTCCACTGTTAAGTGCTTACCAGTAGCCCAGTTACGAATATTCCACAGATTGATCGAAACTAGTCCTTTTTCGATGGAGTCGTTCAGGATACTCTGATGAAGAAAACCCTGAAAGATATCCGGAAAAAGGGTGAGAATATCGAATCGCACCGGGAAGCCTCGCCATCATCTAGGAAGGCGAGCTTTCGCTGGCTTTTTCTGCAGGTGCAGTGCTGTACTTTTCTAACAAAGTCTCAACGCGTGGCGAGATTTTGGCACCCACACTTTTCCAATAGGCAATCCGTTCAGTGTTCAAACTGACCGATTTGTCCTTTTGTGGACAATGAGGATCATAAGTTCCCAGATATTCAATCGCACGACCATCGTTTGGTTGACGAGAATCGATTGCGACAATCCGGTAGAAATGTCGATGAGTACGACCCATCGGCTTCATACGAATGCGAACCGCCACTATGCACCCCGAAGAATGAATAACACGTTAATTATCGAAACAATCGTTGTACAAGCAGCAAAATAATCGCCAAGTGAAAAAAATGTTTTCGCTTAAGATTTGTACACTTTTTACCCCAAGTGCCTTGAAAAACAATCTGACAATCAAAAGAATATCGAAAATGTTCCACGTGAAACATTGATACTCTATTGAACATCAGACTATCAAAGAAAGTTCGGCTTGGCATCCAGATCCAGTGGGGCAAAGTCTCCCACGTGGTATTTTTCAACAGCAAGTGCGGCCATGGCAGCATTGTCCGTGCATAACGACATTGGGGGGATAAACAATTCGCAGTTTTCGTCGGAAGTCATTACCTTCAAAGCAGTTCGGAGAGTCTGGTTGGCAATGACTCCCCCACCTACAGCCAGACGTGGATAGCCCGTCAGGTGCAATGCCTGCCGACTTTTCGCCACCAGCACATCGACAACAGCCTGCTGAAAACTAGCTGCCACATCTGCTCGACGCTGTGTGGTCATCTCCGGCGGGGTCGTCGCAGCGTTTTTTTGCCCTTTCACTTCATACAAAACCGCAGTCTTTAAGCCACTGAAGCTGAATTCAATGCGATTTTCCTTCAGGAACGCTCGTGGGAAAGAAAATGCGTGCGGATTGCCTGCTTTGGCAATTTTTTCCAGTTTTGGCCCACCTGGAAAGCCAATTTCCAGAATTGCTGCCACCTTATCGAACGCTTCACCTGCTGCATCGTCGCGCGTGCTGCCAAGAAGCGACATTTGTAGTGGGCTGGCACAATCAAAGATCGCGGTATGCCCCCCACTGACGACCAGGCCGACGCACGGAAAGATCTCTTTTTCCGCGGACATCCGGCACGCATAAATGTGGGATTGAATGTGATTTAGAGCGATCAGTGGCACATCCAGCACCACGGAAAGCATTTTCGCCGCAGTGACGGTAATCAGCAATGCACCCACCAGACCGGGGGTGTGGTGCACCGCAATGCAGTTCACCTGGTGGATTGTGATGTTTGCCTGTCGCAACGCTTCATCAATCACTGGTAACAGGTTTCTCAGGTGGGCCCTGGCAGCAATTTCAGGCACCACGCCGCCAAACTGGGTGTGCAGTTCGTTTTGGGAAGCGACAACGTTCGACAGCACCACGCGGTCTTCGGTAAACACTGCAGCAGCGGTTTCATCGCACGATGATTCTAACGCTAAAAAATACATTCAGAAGCACAACCTTTTCGTTACTCTGATTGACTCTGACCAGTTATCTGACATTGCCGACGATGTAATTTGTACCATTTTACAGATTTTTCCTGCCGATTTTAATATCTTACGATGGTGAAGTGTGTCTTGATTTTCCGGTCAGCTCGCTTGCTTTTTGTTTCACATGACTTATCTGGGTTGGCACCATGATGATTACCACGACCGATGTGTGGCAATACGTCGGTGTATTTTCGGCGTTGGTGGTATCTGCATTTGGCGCCCCAATTCCAGAAGAATTACCTATTGCCACAGGCGGGGTACTTGTCGGACGTGAATGGAATGACCCCACCAGTGGAATGCGCTGGTGGATCATGCTGCCCATCTGCATTTTTGGCGTCGTACTGTGTGATACCATTTTGTACCTTGTTGGCCGAAAATACGGTTCCTGGCTGGTTCAACGGAAGTGGGTGCAAAAACGGGTTGTCTCACCCGAAAAATTAGAACGAATAAAACTCAATTTCGACAAATACGGGATTGGCATTCTGTTGGGGGCACGCCTGATGCCAGGGATTCGGACACCGGTTTTCATCTGTGCCGGAATGATCCGGATGCCATTCTACCGCTTTCTGTTGGCAGATGGGATCTATGCGATCCCTGGGGTGAACCTTCTCTTCTGGCTGGGCTACTGGTTCACGAACCAGTTTCTGGAAATTCTGCACAAAATTGAAAATTATCGCCCAATTGTCATTGCGTGCGTACTTTCCGCCCTCGCCGGTGTGCTGCTTTACCATGTGCTCAAGCGAAAAGTGACCACAGGTGATCCGGAAGAAATTCCGGTCATCGGCAGACGGGTAGCGGAAATCAGCCACCATCGTCATCTGGAACATCTTCATGAAGAGCATCCGGAAATGCTGGCACCGGATGCAGCACCCACATTACCCGAGCCTGGGGACCCTAAACCAGAAACCGAGTCACCGCCCGAAGAAACGAAGTAATTCGACAGAACCCATTCATGTTTGCAAGTGTCCCACTTCGTAAGCGGCGGCAACATATGAAAATAAAATGAGAACGTTAGCCAGTATCCAGGTAGTTAATGAAATTCGTCCCATCGTGGGTGCGGATGCCATTGAAGCAATCCGTGTCCTCGGTTGGTGGGTGGTTGTCAAGAAGAATGAATTTCAACTTGGGCAGCCGCTGGTGTACTGCGAAATCGACTCTTTACTTCCAGAACGAAGCGAATTTGAGTTTTTGCGAAAAAGTTGCTTTAAACCAGAAATCATGCATCTTGGGGAAGTTTATCGCCCCGCCGGCTTTCGAATTAAAACAATTCGCTTGCGTGGTCAGGTTTCTCAGGGGCTTTGCCTACCACTGACAGTGCTGCCACCTGGTACCCCCACCGATGTGGGGACAGATGTTACAGATGTTCTGGGAATTACCAAATATGAGGTGCCAGACTTTTCGGAAGTTGGCGATGGCTCTTCTACGTTTCCAGGCTTTCTGGTGAAGACGGACGAAACCCGCGTACAGGTCCTGGAACAACTATTGCAGGAACTGGCCGGGCGGGAGTTTCTGATGACCGAAAAACTGGATGGAACCTCATTCACGTGTTTTTGGCATCAGGATGAATTTGGCGTATGCAGCCGAAACCGGCAGATTGATGCGACGAATCTGGAACAGCCCCACGCCCGAATTGCGAATCAACTAGGCCTGGCGGAAAAGCTAAAGTGGGTGAAGGAGAAATATGGCTTTTCACCCGCCATCCAGGGAGAATTGGTCGGTTCCGGAATTCAAGGCAACAAATACCGCATGGATCGAAGGCAACTGTTTGTGTTCAATCTGTTTAACATTGATCAGGCAGAACTGGTGCCACACGCTTTCGCGATGCAATTGCTGCAGGAACTGGAACTGACCTCTGTTCCATCGTTGGGTACGCTGGTACTGAACCACAGTGTCGATGAACTCTTGAACCTTTCCGTGGGCAAAAGCACCCTGAATCCGAACGTGGAGCGGGAAGGGATCGTATTTCGACCCGAAACCGAAGAATATTGCCAACGCTTGCAAGGTCGTCTGAGCTTTAAAGCAATTAACCCACAGTTTTTGTTGAAATATGATGAGTGATTGGCAATATTGCGATACAACACAATCGCAATATAAAACCACTACTATATAGCTAACAGATTATTGATAGGCGTTTCACACGGATTTTCACATTGCTGGCAAATTCTTGCCAATATCTTGTTTTCTTCGACGAACTAGTTTTTAGCATAAACCCAACAACGAACAGTGGGGAATCCATCAACGTGCACGTCATTGAAACAGAAAATCTTCACAAACGCTACTCCACGGTGGACGCACTGCAGAGTGTGAATCTGAAAATCAACCGTGGAGAAGTGTTCGGTTTACTCGGCCAGAACGGTGCCGGCAAAACCACACTCATTAAAATTTTATTAGGAATCGTCAAACGGACTTCTGGCAATGCGACTTTGCTGGGCGAACCGGTAGGGACTTCCCACATTCGCCGAAAAGTTGGCTATCTGCCGGAAGACCACCAGTTTCCTGCATACCACTCCGCCTACAGTTTAATGGAATATTTTGGCAAACTGTACGGCATGTCCCGCGATGACCGTAAGCGGCAGATCATGGAACTGCTGGACCGCGTGGGACTAGTGCGTCGGATGCACGAAAAGATCCGTCGGTATTCCAAAGGGATGAAACAACGAGTTGGCGTAGCACAGGCGTTATTTCATGACCCTGAGGTCATCTTTCTGGATGAGCCCACCGATGGCGTGGATCCGGTGGGCCGACGGGAAATTCGGGCGATTATCGAAGAACGCAGAGCACAGGGGGCAACGATTTTCGTCAATTCCCACCTGCTGGGTGAAATTGAACTGATGTGCGATCGTGTGGTGGTGATGGATCGCGGGCAGATTATCCGTGCCGGCACCATTGAGGAACTTACCCAGCAAAAAGGAACATTTGATGTTCGTTTGGCGGAATCCGACTTCCCAAAAACGGAAATCGAACGCCTTGGTGCGACCGTGAACCAGAAAGGCGAACTGTGGCAACTGGTTCTCCCAGACAATGTGAACATCGATACCATCCTTAACTTCTTCAGCAGCAAGGGGTTGCGATTGCGACACCTGGTCGAGAACCGCATGAGTCTGGAGGATCTGTTCATCAAACTGGTTGATGATGAAGATCAGAAACAAGGGAACAAAACTACCAAACGACGTGCCAACTAAGGGGAAAATTGATGAAAACATTAGAAATTCTGAAAGATTCCCTCCGTGAAGCCTGGGACAGCATGGTGCTGTTCATCATGCTGATTCTGATCGGGGTATTTCTGTTGATTGTCTCCAGTATCGGCTTTCAGCCGGTGACTGCCGAGGTGGCATTTAAAGATTTTTCGAGCAGCCTGCAACGACAGCCATTGGCAATGGAGCGAGGGGAACAAATTCTTCTGCAAAGACCTAGTGGTTACTCAACGAAAATTGAAAATATCAAATCTCAAGATTCAAATCGCCCACAATTCAGTGCTCATGAGTTTGATTTGATCATTACGAATGACGTAAGCACAGAGCGAATCCCCAACCCAAATGTGAAGAAGGATCCTACTGTCGATGAGCCACTGTTTGTCGAAGTTACAAAAGAAGTACCTGCAATTCAGAAAATTGTTGGCTTGTGGCACTACGATGGCAAAAGCGATTACATCGAAATCCCTGAGAACAGTTCGATTACATTGGATAATATTGTGGTGAAGAAGCCATTAACTGAAGAAATGTATCAGGCCTATTTCAAGTGGCTGATTGAAAAACAGTTGACCGCACCGGTAAAGGAATTATCGGTCAATACATCCAATTTGCCCAAATCAATGCAATTGTCTGTCAAAGTTGACCCCGTAAAAGCACCTCTCGAATGGCCGGTAGGATTGTCGATCGGCTTTGGCTTATACGAAAACGCAGATTCTGGCTTTCCACTGGGTGAAGTTCTGTTTCAGTTCGATAAATATGTCATCAATTCGATGGCTGGGATGTTCATTATTGGTATGGGATTAGTGATTACATCATTTTTTATCCCAAACACCTTGCGAAAAGGCACAATCGATTTATATCTGTCAAAACCGATCAACCGTACTGCATTTCTGGTGGTGAAGTACCTGGGTGGATCGTTTTTCGTGTTGATTCTGGCAACAACGTTGGTCGGAGGTACATATCTGATCACTGGTCTGCACTGGCATCTGGGCCCATAGCATGCTATGGATGATCTTTCTAATGACCTTTGCATTTATGGTATTGTATGCATTTTCAGCGTTTATTGCAGTATTGTCCCGAAGTGCTATCGCAAGCTTGCTGGGAGTGATCACTCTCGGTGGGATATGCTGGGGTATCGGTCAGGTACATTTTATTGCAGAGAACTTTTTTGCTGTACAGCGTTTGCAAGCGTTACAAAAACAAGAAGCTGAACCCGTAAAACCAACTTGGTTGAAAGTCACTGAAACGATCATGTATTCACTCCCACGTTGGAGTGACATGGACAAGCTTTCCACAGAAGTACTCCAGGATGGTTTGATGACAAAATCTCAGTTGCAAAAGAAGGAAATCGAAGAAAAGTTTATCAAAAAGGATCGTCCCACGTGGGGTGGGACATTAGGTGTGTCCGCAGCATGGCTCGCATTTTTCCTGGGGCTGGCCTGCTGGCGGTTCAGTAAGAAGGATTATTGATCACAAACCAGTTCGCTTCTACATAACTGTCTGGCAACAACCACCAGCCACGGCAGGTGGGGAAATCATCCGCAAGGCTGATAATCAAGTGCATTGCCGAAGTGCCCCAGCCATTTTCCTTCAAATCAGTCTGACTGGGCACCGCGAGTGAACCGGGGTGGGAATGATAGACCACCAGTTCCACTTCCCCAGAACGGCGAATCTCTCGACTGACCTGCAATAACTCCTGCACATCCGCACGATAACGGAACATACTCCGTGCCACATTTCGCAGTGGGAAGCAGTGCTGCACCAGCCACGATTCGCCACTGTGAATCCCAGAGAGCAGTCCACAGCACTCCTGGGGGTTTTCATCCAGTGCCTGTTGAACGATCTGTTCCATCAGATTTTCTGGAATTTGGATTTCTGGATAGTTTTCGATGCCTGAAAGTCCTTTCTTCCGGTGCCCTTGTGCAATATCCTAACATTTTCATTGGCACTGCACACTTTTTTGCAAAACAGACTGGGAATATTCATGACTTTGAACGATTTGAAAGGAAAAACGGTAGCCTTTGCCTCCTCTGGTGGGTTGGATTCCTGCACGGTTACCAAGTGGCTCACGGAAAACGGGGTAAAAGTGGTATGTATTACCGCTGACCTGGCCCAGCCAGACGAAACCGATTTTGCAGAAGTAGAACGTCGGATGCGTGCCAGCGGTGCGGCGGATTACATCGCCCTGCCCCTACATGATGCCATTGCTGAAGCTGGGATTGAAATTCTGCAATTTCAGGCCTGTTACGAAGGCAAATATTGGAATACCACTGGGATCGGCCGACACGTGATTGTGGCAGGACTGGTTCCAGAGCTTCGCAAGCGTGGTATCACCATCCTTAGCCACGGTGCCACTGGCCGTGGGAACGATCAGGTGCGTTTTCAGTTGTGCACCAACATGCTTGCGCCAGAAATTGAAATTTATGCCCCATGGCGAGACGATGCCTTTCTGAAGGCTTTTGGCGGCCGGAAAGAAATGATTGAATACTGCCAGAAGCACCAGCTTCCGGTGAAAGCGACGTTGAATTCCCCCTACTCCACTGATGCCAACCTGTTGGGGCTGACCCACGAAGCGGGCAAGCTGGAAACCCTGGAAACCGGTCCGTGGTTCATTACACCAGGGATGGGTGTGCATGCCACTGATGCACCGGACAAACCTGAGAAAATTCTCATTAGATTTGAAGCAGGCCGCCCTGTTGCGATCAATCGGCAGTCCGTAACTGCCTTTCAAGCGATCAGTCAATGTAACGAAATTGGTGGGCGAAACGGGGTTGGAATTGCCAGCCACCTGGTCGAAAATCGATTTGTGGGCGTCAAATCCCGTGGAGTATACGAGGCACCTGGCATGGAAGTGCTGGGTACCGCTTACCAATATCTGCTACAATTAGTGCTGGATCGTCGGTCACGAGAACTGTTTGATCATTTGTCGCTGTATCTTGGCAAACAGATCTACCAGGGATATGGTTTCGATCTTGGTTCCTACATGGCACGTCAGGCGATGAAACCGATTCTGGAGTTGATGACTGGCACGATTGAACTGAACTTGTATAAGGGCAATGCCCACTTTGCGGCTGCCACTGATGTGCCAAAGATTCTCTATTCGGAATCAAACGCATCGATGGAAGCAATTGGCGAGTTCGATCACGCCGACTCGGAAGGTTTCCTGCGGGTGCTGCAAGTCAGTGCCCGTTCGATCGCAGTCAACGGTCAGGTGGTGGCACCCTGTTGGGCGAAAATTTCATAATTGAGGTGGGACGATGGCACGCTGGTTACTTTCCTGTATGGCAATATTATTGCTGAGCAATACGCTGTTTAGTCAGATCATTTTTGTTCCAGGCCAACGGACGCGGTACCAGCCGTGCAAAATCGTCAATAATTTCGGTACATCGATTCGTATCAAGCTCGTTGGATTTGATTCTAAAGACGTTTACATGGTCGACATTCCCCAAAACCGCGAATTTGTGACCCCACAAGGAAACTGGATTGCCGAAGGCGAACGCATCGTGGGTGTCTGGGATTATCCGGGTGGGAAATTATACCTTACTGGCGCAGTAGTGATTAACGGCCCCACATTAATAGTAATTGAAGGAAACCCTCGGTTACGCACCGGTAGAATCACTGCGGGGCCACTCCGATAGCATTCCTTTTGAAGTTCTGTTCCCAATTTTTTTTGCAAGTTTTACAGTGGGCAGAGGTATTTTCTGCTGGAAGTACAACTTTGTGGCACTGATGCCGATATTTGAAATACTTCTCAGTTCTGATGGCATTCGCTGATCGGAAAAGCACTTCTCTGTGCTAAGGTAATCTGATATTCAGGTAGGAATCTTCAATGAATGGATCCAGTTTATTACAATCAGACCCCACCTTGGTGCGGCCGATTACTTTTCAGATGCGTCTGCTGGAACGGGTAGACTTTTACAACGGTTTTCTGGAAACATTGGGTAATTTAACCGAAGTGGGCCTAACCCCAGACGAGGCTATCCGCATCTGGCGTGGGCGAAATGCAGCAGGTGTGCGGACGATTGTTGCAATCGATGGTCAGAAAGTGATTGCCACTGGTAGCCTGATTCTGGAGCACAAGTTCATTCACTCTGGTGGGATTATTGGTCACATTGAAGATGTTGCCACCCATGAAGCCCACCAGGGACGTGGTGCGGGCAGCGCCTGTATTCGCACGCTCATTGAAATGGCCCGTGAATCGGGTTGTTACAAGGTTATTCTGGGTTGTAATGACCACAATTTGCCCTTTTATGAGCGGATCGGCTTCCGAAAATATGAAAATGGGATGAGAATCGACCTGAAAGAGTGCGATTGAGCATCTTTAAGAACAATTGTAGTCTCTGATCATGATTTGCCGCACCTCTTCGGTGGGATTTTCACCCACCCCATGATAGAGGATTTTTGCAAATTCGGTCACCTTCAAGTTACCCGATTCCAGTGCAACCTTAAATTCTTTTAACTTGGGTGGCAGCACCTGAACATAGTACCAAACCCGTTCCCCACGGGAATTATTCCCACGAATCACGTAAATCAGATCGGTGCGTTTGCTTAATACCCTGTCGGTAAATGTTCGAAACACTGGTTTCTCTGGTTTTGGCACTGTAATCCCTCGATCCGATGCGTCGATGTGTCATAAGGTAATCACCCACCATTTGATGTATGTTAGCACGATATAACTATCGTGTTATGCTCTTTTTTTCCGCACTTGATCGTAATCATCGAACCCGCATATTCTGGCTTTCTTTGGGGTAAAATCACTAGAATGAATCGATGAATGAGATAAGCGAAAATTGCTGTTATCTTGATTTTCAGGCTGTTCCACCAGCGATTTTTCGTGGCGGGATCCTGTGTATCGGTAATTTCGACGGTGTGCATCTGGGCCATCAGTCGTTACTGGCAAAAGCGAAGGAACTTGGCCAGAAACACGCCGCACCTGTTGTGCCAGTTACTTTCGACCCACACCCGATGCAATTGCTGGCCCCAGCCAGTTTTCAGACTCCACTTACCACTATTCCGCAACGCGTCCAATTATTACAGCGGGTGGGCGCAGACCGTGTCGTAATTCTTGCCACAACACCAGCGTTATTATCGCTTTCGCCTGAGTACTTTTTTGAAACGATTGTTCGCTTTTCCCTGCAAGCACGCGGGATAGTTGAAGGGTTTAATTTTCGTTTTGGGAAAGACCGCGCTGGCAACAATGAATTACTGGAACAGTGGTGCCGACAAAACCAGATCGATTTTTGCCAGTTTCCTGCTATTTCTCATCGCAGCGACGTGGTTTCGACCAGTCGGATTCGCTGCAAAATTGCCGAAGGCGATTTTTCGAGCGTCACGGAACTTCTCGGTCGCCCATATTCCATCAAAGGCACCGTCGTCAGTGGGGCAAAACGGGGCAGAACAATTGGTTTTCCGACTGCAAATCTGGCCCAGATTGCCACGATGTTACCCCCACCTGGGGTCTACGCTAGTGAAGTGATTGTGGGCAACCAGGCGCACGCGGCCGCAGTCAATATTGGTGGAAATCCCACCTTTGGCGAACTACAGCCTAAAGTGGAAGTGCACCTGATTGACTTTGCAGGTGATCTTTATGGACAATCGCTCGAATTAGCCCTGATTGCAGCAATTCGACCGGTAAAGCAATTTCAGGATGCTACGGAACTGATTGCTCAGATACATACTGATATCCAACAGGCCAAAAATCTCTTTACAACCATGAAGGCCCCCCAACGATGACACAGCAACAGTTATTAACGCAAGTAGAAAAAGCGTTAAAAGAAGTGATTGCACCAGAAATGGACCTGGATGGTGCACTGCTGGATGTGGTGGGTATCGATGACGGCTGCGTTCAGGTGCGGCTGAACGGCATCTGTTCCAGTTGCCCCGCCACGATGATGTCGATGCTGGCTGCAATGGAGCAGCACTTAAAAACAATGGTGCCAGAGGTCGATTATCTGGAAGCGGTGATCTGATATGTTTCTGGGCTATAACACCAACGGCTTTGCCCACCATCGCCTGGAAGATGCGATCGAAATTCTGGCCGAACAAGGCTACCGTGGGGTGGCACTGACCGTCGATTACCAGCATTTGAACATTCTGGAAAGCGGCTGGAATGAATATGCGCAAACAATCAAGCAGTTGTTAGATCGACACCAGATGCAGTTGGTCATTGAGACTGGTGCCCGCTTTCTGTTAGATCCACGTCGCAAACACCAACCTACTTTGCTTGACAGTGCACCCAGCCAACGGCAAATCAGGCAGGAATTTTTACAGCGGTGCGTGCAACTTGCCCAGATTCTCGGTGCGGAGTGCATCAGTTTCTGGTCAGGTGCCCTGCCGAAAGATACCCACCCTGACCTGGCGTGGGAAAGATTGACCAACGAAATCCACACACTTCTACAGATATCAGAACAAACAAGGGTGCGGCTGGCGTTTGAACCCGAGCCGGGAATGTTGATTTCCCGCATGGCGGATTTTGAGGTGCTGCACGATCTTATCAATCACGAACTGTTCGGGCTGACGCTCGATTGCAGCCACCTGACCTGCGAAGGCGATTTACCTGCCAGCGATCACATTCGTAAATGGTTGCAACATAAGAAGTTGTGGAACATTCACCTGGCGGACATGAATGCCGGAATCCATGACCACCTGATGTTTGGTGAAGGGGCCGTAGATTTTGCTGATATTTTCCACGCCCTGCAGGAAGGCAATTACAGCGAAGGTGCATTCGTGGAACTCAGTCGGCACAGCCACCAGGCGGTGCAGATTGCCAGCGATTCGATGGCGTTTCTACGCACTTTTGTCAGTGCCACCGCATAATTACTGCCTTTTCAATCGGTGGGTGCAAATAAGTGATCCGAAAATGGGCTGATCTTCAAGCTGGCTTCTTTGTTACGCATGTATCGGATCGTAAACGGATCCGTTGCCAGAATCACGGGACGATTCTGGATATCGTAAACGATCTTTGTCGATGGCAATAGCCGTACGTTCGCCAGGGTGGATTTCGGTGCACCGATCCAGCCACCCGCCTTGTATTCCAGAGCAACAATTTCAGCCTGCACACCATATTCCGTGCTCAGTCGGTACTTGACTACTTCAAATTGCAGCACACCCACCGCAGCAAGGATCAGTTCCTGAGGATTATCAGGTGCCCGAAATAGCTGCACCGCCCCTTCATCGGCCAATTGCTGTAAGCCTTCTGCCAATTGCTTCCTGCGGGCATTATCCTGACAACGCACCGAAGCGAAACACTCCGGACTAAACTGTGGCAAACCAACAAACTCTACTTTTTCACCACAATAGAGGGTGTCGCCCAGCCGCACTCCTTTGGTGAAGGAGATGCCGATTACGTCTCCCGCGTAAGCAGACTGCACTTCCTCCCGATCCTGAGCAAACAATCGGTGGGAGCCCTTCGTTCGCAATCGCTCTTCAGTTCGAGCCACCGTCAGGTCTTGTTCGGAATCAAATTGCCCCGCACAGACCCGCACAAAAGCCACCCGATCGCGGTGGCGTAAATTCAGATTTGCCTGAATTTTGAAAACCTGTCCAGCAAATTCCGGCCGATCGATCGGAACCAACCCGTTTTTACCCGGTCGAGGCCCGGGTGTGGGGGCAAGATCGATGAACGCATTCAAAAATGGCTCAATTCCATAATTATTTGCCGCACTGCCAAAGAAAACCGGAGTGTGTTCCCCAACAAGGAACTTTTCCTGCAGAAATTGCTCCCCGGCGATTTCCAGTAACTCAACTTCTTCAACAATCCGCGAGGCGAGGTCGGCGGGTAAAAAATCAGCTACTTTGTCTAATGGCACCACTCGCGTGGGCACTTGCAACGACCCACCCACCGTGGGGGAAAAAAGCAACACATTGCTTGTGACACGATCGTACACACCAGTAAACTCGTCCCCAAGGCCAATTGGCCAGTTCAACGGAATCGGTGTAATTCCCAATTCTTTTTGAATTTCCTGCAGCAGGTCGAGGGGGGTTTTACCCAATCGATCCATTTTGTTGATGAAGGTGATTACGGGAATTTTTCTGGCAGCACACACTTTAAAAAGTTTTCTGGTCTGGGTTTCCACACCGTTGGCAGAATCGAGCACCATGACTGCACTATCCGCAGCCGCCAGCGTGCGATAGGTGTCTTCACTGAAATCCTGGTGTCCAGGTGTATCGAGCAGGTTCAACAGACATTTGCGGTATTCAAAAGTCAACGCAGTGGAATTAATCGAGATTCCACGTTCTTTTTCCAGTTCCATCCAGTCGGACGTGACAGCGCGGGTGGTTTTTCGCCCACGGACAGCCCCAGCTTCAGCAATCTGACCAGAATAGAGCAGGCATTTCTCGGTAAGTGTCGTTTTTCCCGCATCAGGGTGGGAAATAATGGCAAATGTTCTACGACGTAAAATCTCGTTTAGCATGAAAGCCTGGCACCTGTAAATGTGCATTTGCTTGAAATACAATGGAACACAATTCGTGGGATGGACAAAATCTTCTACAAGATGGGGATAGCGACAGTTTACATCGGTAGAACCAGAATTTAACAAAAAGCCATTGTACAATCTGGTGCCACAAAAAACGACTCTACCGCAATAACCTGCAATTTGATCAATGAAATCTGACAAAGTTTGATATTAAAACAACAAGTCAATCTCTTTTCAGAAAGCCCTGAAACGGGCAATGAAATTCTAAAACCGGTAGCAGTGCGGAAACCAGCACAAAATCAACAAGGGAAGTCGTAATTACGGCTTTTTGCAATCCGGGCCTTCCAGCGGGGTAGCCTTTTCGGTAATCACCGCGCCCGAACCCAACGCACCAGCACGCTCAGCGTTTAACTGGATGTAGCTGGTCCACTGTTCTGGAACATTACCTTCGCCGTAAATGGCTTCAACAGGACACTCGGGCACGCATGCTTCACAATCGATACAATCGTCGGGATTGATGTAAAGCATCTTTTCATCCTGATAGAAACACTCTACAGGACAAACCACACAGCAATCTGTGTATTTGCAATCAGTACAGGGGGCCGTAACAACATGCGCCATGAACAGGTATCCTTGTTCTTAGAGTTGTGCAACACAACTCGTTTGTTGAAAATCTACTTCCAGAATTATTCTACTACAGTAATAAACTAATCAATAACATTCCAGCGCTATGTTGTCCAGTGGGTAACGCAGAAAGAACGCATTTATTCTGTACAACTGTTAATGAGACTGATTCACAACGAAAAGTTCAGCAATTTGCACTGAATTTTCCCATTCCACAGTGGGGTACTCTTTTCTGGTTTCGGCCCCAGGTATTTCCACGGTGCATCTTCCGATGTAAATACCACAAAACGCCAACCTTGAAAGCGTTTTCGAAAATGGTCCCCCATCCACTGGTAGAGTTCCCGTATTTCATTCAGATCACCAATTCTTTCGCCGTAAGGTGGGTTACAAATGATAATCCCTGGTTCCGTAGTGGGTGGTTCCGACTTGCAAACATCCGTAACGAGCCACTTTAACAGATTCCCCACGCCAGCAGTTTTTCCATTCACTTTGGCAAACTCAACGACATCCTTGCGGATGTCACTGCCCACGATAGGTGCGGGTAATTCTGCCAGCATCTCGGTACGCGCCTGATCCCTCAGGCCAGTCCACAACTGAATGTCGAAATCCATCCAGCCCATCAACCCAAAGTGTTTGCGTGTTAATCCAGGTGGACGATTCAAAGCCATCCAGCAGGCTTCAATCGGAAAAACGCCCGATCCGCACATGGGGTCGTACAACGGGATGCTGGGTTGCCAGCCGCTCAAATAAAGAATCCCAGACGCAAGCGATTCATTCAACGGTGCTTTCGTCAGTGCGGGTCGATAACCTCGTTTATGCAATGAATCTCCAGATGAATCGAGAGACAGCACTGCTTTGTTTCGGTGGATATGCAGATTCAGCCCGACCATCGGTCGTTCCTTATCGACACTTGGTCTGATTCCCACGCGATCGACAAACTGGTCGCAAATGGCATCCTTCACCCTTCGGGCCGCATACTGAGAGTGGGTGATGTACGAATCCCGTACATTACAATCGACGGCCAATGTGTGGCCAGGAGTCATCAATTCACTCCAGTCGATGGTGCGGACCCACTCGTATAAGTCGTCGGTATCCGTCGTCTCTCCTTCCAGCAGGGTAACCAGCACGCGAATTGCGGTGCGTAGCCATAGATTCGCCTTGTATAACGTGGCTTGATCGCCTTCAAACGATACCCCACCCCTGCCCGGCACAATTGTGTGGGCACCAATCAGTTCGATTTCTTTGGCAAGCACGCCTTCCAGCCCACGAGCACAGGTTGCAAATAGCTTCATGAAATCCACTATAGCCCTTTCCCGACAAACGAACATCCTGCCAATGTTGTGCACACCAGCACAAAAATGAGCAAAAACTCATTAATCATCAATGAAAACCTTTTCTGCTCGCACATTCTACTTGAAAATATAAATATGTACACTATAATGGTTTGATATTGGGGGTCCAACTGATCCAAAACGGCAGAGGAAGTGTAAAATGTCTTAACAACCAGTCTACGAACATCGCACCACGAACATTCAGGCGGTATGCTGGCAGAGTATGCAACCACAAGAAACCTTGAGCGGTACCATTGAACGGGTCACTTTTCACAACCAGGAAAATGGCTACGTGGTGCTGCGCATCAAGGCCCGCCAACATCGGGATCTGGTCACGCTGGTGGGCAATTTGCAACAAGTGATTGTGGGAGAGCATGTTGAAGCCAGCGGAAAGTGGGTAAACGACAAAAATCACGGCATGCAGTTTCAGGCGGAAAATATTCGCACCATGCCCCCACATTCCAAAGAGGGAATTATCAAATATCTTGGCAGCGGCCTGATTAAAGGCATTGGGCCCACCTATGCCAAGAAAATTGTGGATGTCTTTGGGGAAAAAACTCTGGAAATTATCGACCAGACCCCACTTCACCTCACTGAAATCCGTGGGATCGGCCCAGCACGCATCGAACAAATACGTCGTAGTTGGAAAGAACAGAAAGGCATACGCGATGTGATGGTGTTTCTGCAGACTCATGGTATTGGCACCGCCCGGGCCGTTCGGATCTACAAGCGGTATGGCGATGAATCGATTACGATGATCCGCCAGAATCCTTACCGCCTGATTACCGATATCTGGGGAATTGGTTTCAAAACCGCAGATGAACTGGGAATGGCACTCGGTATCCCTGCCAATTCCCCACTGCGTGCCTACGCTGCGGTGCGATATGCATTGCAGGAATTCGTCGGCAAAGGCCACGTGGGCTACCCAGAACTGGCAATCCTACATTACACGATCAACTTAGTAGGGATTGAAGAGCAGATCATCAAAGATGCCATCGAACAAGGTGTGCAAAATCGTGAATTCGTGCGGGAAACGCCACAGCGTGTCCCAGAATTTCTTTCCGATGAATACGCCCACTCGCCCTGGTTGTTCCTGCGTTCTCTCCACCAGGCCGAAGTGGGTGTTGCGGAAGCAATCCAGAAGTTATGCCGACAGCCCCACCCACTGGGGGAAGTGAATGTGGAATGCCTGATCCCACTGATCGAGGCAAAAATGGGCCTGACGCTGGCCCCCCAACAGCGTGAAGCTGTTTATGCCGCCACGCAGGCAAAGGCACTGATTGTTACCGGCGGGCCTGGCGTGGGCAAAACGACGATCATTCGGGCGATGCTGGGCATTTTTCAGCAACAACGAAAACATGTGACACTGGCCGCACCCACCGGTCGGGCGGCAAAACGGATGACCGAATCCACAGGGACTGAAGCGAAAACAATCCACCGTCTGTTAGAATACGATCCAGTGAATGGGACATTCATCCGCGACCGTCACGACCCCATCCACACCGATCTGGTGATTGTGGATGAGACTTCCATGGTCGATATGGTGCTGATGTACCAACTGCTGAGTGCCATTCCACCAAGTGCGTGCGTTATCTTTGTAGGCGATGTGGACCAGTTGCCTTCAGTGGGACCGGGGACTGTGCTACAGGATATGATTGCTTCGGGCGTTCTTACTGTCGTGCGACTGACGCAGATTTTTCGGCAGGCGCAGTCCAGCCTGATCATCCAGGCTGCCCACGCAATCCACAGCGGGATGTTCCCGCAAAGTGGGAGCCGGCCAGACCAGGATTTTTTCTACATCGAAGCGGAAGAACCCACCGAGATTATTGAAAAACTGCTGGCGATGATCCAGGAACGCATTCCGAAGCGGTTCGGGATGCACCCGATTAACGATATTCAGGTTCTTTCGCCAATGAATCGGTCCGAATTGGGTGTGATTCACCTCAATGAACGCCTACAGGAATCGTTGAATCCGTTTCGGCCCAACGGTGGGGAAGTCCAGTTATTTGGTCGGAAATATCGTCCCGGCGACAAAGTGCTGCAAATTCGCAATAATTACACAAAAGAAGTCTACAATGGTGATATTGGGATTGTTCAATCGATTGATCCCGAAGATCAGGAAATTACGGTACAGTTTGAACAGCGACTACTGAAATACAGATTTACCGAATTAGATGAACTGGTCCTCGCATATGCCTGCAGCATTCATAAAAGTCAGGGAAGCGAGTATCCCGCGGTGCTGATCCCTGTTCACACACAGCATTACATGATGTTGCAACGAAATTTGTTGTATACTGGTGTTACCAGAGGAAAGAAACTGGTGGTTTTGCTTGGAAGCAAGCGTGCGTTGGGCCAGGCAATCCGAAGGCAGGAAGCCAGCGAGCGACTTTCTCTGCTTCAGCAGCGTTTAGTCGCAAAATAAGGTATTTTTGGTTTCCACCTGATAGGTTGTGATGAACGTTAGAAGTCCTGATGAATGGCAGCAGTGGCTGGATGATTTCAGTCGCGGCGAAAGCACCGAAGCATGGCGAGGAATCATGTGTTTTCTCCGATGGATTCAGATTCGATCGGAAAATGGTCACCCTGTACCGAATTTTCTGCCCGCAATCGAAGGCGACATCTTTCACAGCCATTTGCTACGCAGAATGCTGGCCGGGAAAGAACCGTTTGATAATCCCCCACCTGAATCTTATGGTCAGCCCTGGTATGAACTGGTCGAAACTGGTCAGTCGGTTACCAAAGATGTCGAACCTTGGGAATGGGCACCTGAACAGAAGATTTCCATCAACAAAGGCATCTGGACGATCATTAAAAAAAATTCAGATCAGGAATTGGTAGTTCAGTACAAATTGAATCCAGAACGATACTTGCTGAAACGCACCGCATCAGATACGTGGACAATGCAACGAATGTAAATTGCTTTTCTGCAATATACCAATTCAATTAAACAACAATATTGCAAACAAATTATTTGCGAATCTCTTTCGAGTTTCCATCATTGTTAGTTCACAGTCACCAGGAACGATTGCACCACCGTGCTGCTGCCGTCGGTGGCATAAACTGTTACCAGGAAGTTACCTGCGAAGTTCGTATCCCAGTTCAGGGTCAGGATATTGCCCGCGATACTGGTCGTTACCGGTGGGGCTGTCGGTGCGGTGGCTCCACTGAGAAGTTCCGGTGAATTGTACACATTTGCCCCACCGTAGATCGGGTCGTTGAAGTCTGCCACGGGTGTCTGGGCCACGGTGGTCAGGTAATCAATGCCGTTCCACGCATACAAGCGATTGTTGGTGGCTAGTACGAAGAATTGCCCCAGATTATTAATGAAATATTTCTCATTAAAGCCGCGTGCGTTGAGGCCGAACGCACCACTGGTGATCCCCAGGCGGGTCTTATCCTGGAATAACTGGCTGTATGGCAGCACCTGCGCAAGCAGAGTGATCTGGTCGCCGTCCGCATCAGCAGGCACCAGATTTACGGTTGTGGTCCCCGCTGCCGAAGTACCAAAGACGTTGGCAATCGGCTGCAAGGTGGGTGCCTGATTCGGCACAGTCAGAATGAATTCCTGATCCCCGCTCGACGCACCGTCATTCAAGGTGGTGGTAATTTTCACCGCACCCGTGAACGCCACGTGGGGGTTCAGATTCACATCGCCTGTGGCACCGTTGCTGGTGGCGACAATCGCACTGACCTGCCCACTGTTGGCGTAAATCTTTTCAGGATTTTCGTAAACATCGACACCGACGTTAGTTACGAGAACACTGCTTTCAATTGTCCCACGCCAGGCCAGCAGATCGCCGTTCTGCATCAGCAGGTAGTAGCCCGCACCTTGCGGATTGCTGCCATTGGTGCTGATGAAGTATTTTTCCTGCTGCCCACGAATATTGAAGCCGAAATCGGCTTTCGTCAGGCCATATCGGTCTTTCAATTCAAACAATTCATCTTCAATAAATTGTGGGCGAGCCTGCGTCAACTTGCTGGGGTCTTCGTACGCACCCGTGCCCACCAGGCTGGCGATCGGCCCACGTGCCAGGCTGGTGTTGAATTGGAAACCGTCCCACGCGTAAAGCTGACCGGTTGGCATTAAAAAGAAGAGTTTGCCTCCCAGCGGATTGCTGCCATTGGTGCTGGCAAACCACCATTCCTGCTGACCGAAGGCGTTCTTCGTGTATGGTGCCGCCGTCAAACCGAATTGCAACTTCACATCGTACAAGGCCCCACGGTTGACATATACCGTGGCAGGTGAACCAGGTAACGCATTGAACAGTTGAGCGGGATTGTTTGTTACAGTCGGGTTGTTGTAAGGTGCCAGATTGAAGTCTGCCACGGGAGTCTGCTGGATCGTGGTGGCAAATGAAACACCATCATACGCAAACAACCGATTCCCATTCGACAGCACATACAAGCCGTTGTTAGAAGAATTACTGCCGTTCGTGCTGGCAAACCACCATTCCTGCTGACCAAAGAAGTTGTAAGCGTATGGTGCGACCAGCCCCAGTTCCGTCTTCAGGTCGAACAGCGGGTTATAGGTTTCGGCCTGCACCTGGATTTGCCGTAATGCGGTATCAGGATCGCCATCGGTGACGGGCAAGGTCAGGTCAAGGCTGTCCACATTGTGGTTCAGCGTCTGATTGCTCACCGCACCAATGGACGGTGCGGTATTGTTGACTGTAAAGGTAAACTCTTTTTCGGCGGTGGTGGTGCCATCATCGGCCAGCACCGTCACCTGCACTGTACGGTCGAAGCTGGGCACTGCGCTCAGAGTCAATTCATCATTGACCACATTCGCTGTCAGGCCAGGAATCAGTGACAACGATGCATTCGTTAACAGGGAAGGATTGGCATAAACATCACCCAGGCCCAGTGCGGTGAAGTCTGCTACCAACGTCCCACCGGTGGCAGAAACGCCGTTGAACTTGATCAGCGTATTGTTCGGTAACAGCACAAAGTAGTTAAATCCAGCCGGATTGCTGTTGTTGGAACTGGTCAGGTAATATTCCTTGGCCCCCTGGAAATTAAAACTGTGGGCTGGCGTCTTGAAGCCATACTTTTCCTTCAATTCCACCAATGGGTTGGCACCCACGGCCAGAGGATTACCTGTCGCGCCGGTCAGCAGTGCGGGATGATCGTACACAGAAGTGGTACCAGGCTGCCCGTACGGATAACTGTTAAAATCTGCCACTGGTGGGTTCGCAATCGAAAGTGCAATCGACCCACGCCAGGCGTAGAGGGCGTTGTTCGGCATCAGAATGAAATAGCCCGCACCCTGGGGGTTACTGCCATTGGAGCTGAGGAAGTACTTTTCCTGTACCCCACGCAGGTTGAAAGTGTTGGGCAACTCTGGATTCGTAAGACCATATTGCTGCTTGATGGCAAACAATGGATCCAGCAGAGTAACGGTATACTGCACCTGGCCAGAGGGCGTGGGGATCATGTCGGACAGATCGAATGTACCCACCCCACCGTGCAGCACCGTCGGCGGCGAAATGGTGATCGTGGCTTGTCGCGTAAACGGATTCAGTGCATCATCATCCGTCACCGATACTATCAACTGGTATTGCATTGTTGCATAAAAATCAATCTGAGCAGCATCCACCAGCGTCAATTCGCCCGAGTTACTATCCAGTGCAAAAATGCCCGCTTCATTACCAGAGACGATATTGTAGGTCAGCGTCTGGCCCGCATTCGGATCGGTGGCCACCACATTGCCAAGAACTGTCCCATCGAGAGCGCCTTCAAAGAGACTGAATAATTGATTGGCAATGACAGGTGGGTCGTTGATATCGTTCAGATTGATGGTAATGGTGGCTTCATCGGACAGTTCTGGTGTGCCATTGTCACTTACGAGCACAGTCAGCGTAAAGGTGGTTGTCGTTTCAAAGTCAACAGCGTCGGTGTTTGCAACAGTAATTTCACCGGTTGCAGAGTCGATCGCAAACGCACCACCAGTATTCCCGGAGGTGATTTCGTAAGTCAGTGACTGGCTGACATCGCTATCACTGGCATCTACTGTACCAACAACGGTTCCTGTCGGAAGATTTTCGTCAATCGTGAAGGTATCATCATTGGCGACGGGCGGGTCGTTACCATCCTGCACATTTACTGTAATCTCTGCGATATCGGTCAGACTGCCTGTGCCATTGTCGGTAACGGTCACTTCCAGATTGAAAACCTCAGCAGTTTCAAAATCAATCGCGGAGGGAGTGGCTACTCGAATCAAGCCTGTGGTGGGATTAATCGAAAACGCATTGCCTGTATTGCCCGATGTAATGGCATAGGACAATGTCTGCCCATTATCTTCGTCGGTGGCAGTCACCGTTCCCACAATCGTATTTAAAGAACTGTTTTCAGCTACGGAAAAGGTGTCATCTACCGCCACCGGGGCTTCGTTCAGATCATTGACATCGATCGTGATTGTCGCAGTGTCCTGGAGATTCCCGGTATCGGTGACACGTACGACCAACTCAAACTGTGTGGTATCTTCAAAGTTCAACAGACTGCTGTTTGCAACGGCAAGTCTGCCCGTAGAAGTATTCAGAGTGAATGCACCTGCTTCGTTGCCGGAAAGAATGGCATAGGTCAGGTTGTCGCCTACATCGGGGTCAGTGGCTGCAATATCCCCAACAATTGCATTGTTCGGGCTGTTTTCATCAATTTCAAACGTCTGATCGTCGATCGTCGGTAGTTCGTTTACATCGTTAAGATTGATCGTAATTTCAGCTTCAGCAAATAATTCATAAGTATTGGTGACGCGAATAGTAAGTGCAAATTGCGGAGTAGTTTCGAAGTTGAGTTGTGAAGCATCCGCAACGTAGATTTCACCAGAAATTGCGTTGATCGAGAAGGCACCACTGTCATTACCCGCTTCGATACTGTATGTGAAGCTATCTCCCAAATCTGGTTCGCTGGCATTCACTGCGCCTACAATGCTGCCGTTGCTACTGTCTTCATCAGCATCGAAGTTCTGATCCGGAATCTCTGGTTGAGTACTGAGTTGATAGCTCCAAAGTTCTCTTCCAATTTTGTCCTGTGTTGCTGCAAACAGTAAGTAGTTCCCGTTAACGGCAAATGAGTCTGGACTGCTGCTGCTACTTCCCAAAGCAATATCTGCCGCCAGGACAGTGCCAGCTTCAGTACCATCCGATTTCCACAATTCAATACCATGTACACCATTATCTGCAGTGAAATACAGGATTCCGTTTGCATTAAACAAATTCGATATGTCAGAATCGCCGCTGCCTGGCCGGATATCTTTAACTAAAACTGTACCAGTTTCGGTACCATCCGATTTCCACAATTCAATGCCATGTACCCCGTCATCTGCAGTAAAATAAAGGATCCCGTTGACATCAGTTAGTTTAGAAAGATAAGTCCTCTGAACACCCAAACGGATATCCTTGACCATGATAGTACCAGATTCTGTGCCATCAGATTTCCATAACTCTCCTTTTGAATTGAAGAAGAGTGTCCCATTAACATTAATTAGATTATCAATAAAAGATGTTTCGAACCCGGGTACAATATCCTTTAGCATCACAGTACCAGTTTCTGTGCCGTCGGATGTCCATAACTCCTTGCCATGAATGCCGTCGTCAGCAAGAAACAGCAGCGATCCGTTCAATTCTGTTGGCTCCAAGAAATTTGAACTCGATAATCCATTATTGATAACCTTGACTATGACAGTACCTGCTTCAGTTCCATCTGATTTCCATAATTCAAATCCACTTATGGCATTGTTGGCACGAAAAAAAACGGTGCCGTTTACATTTGTCAAGTAACTAGGATTTGAAGATACGTACAACCCTGGTAGGATATCTTTGACCATAACAGTACCAGTTTCCGTGCCATCTGATTTCCAGAGTTCTCGACCAAATTGGGAATTATTAGCCGCAAAAAATAATGTTCCGTCTACATCAGCTAGTCCAGTAGGGGTCGATGATCCTGAAACTTGGATATCTTTGACCATGACAGTACCAGTTTCCGTGCCATCAGATTTCCACAATTCAGTCCCATTGGATACATCGTATGCTCGAAAAAATAATGTACCATTCACATTTTCTCTAACAAAAGGATTGAATTGAATTCCTCCAATGCTCCCCTGCACGATATTCTTCAACATTGTGGTACCAGCCTCGGTGCCATCTGACTTCCACAATTCATAACCATTAATGCCATCGTTTGCACGAAAAAAAGTATAATCACCTACTGTATATAATCCACTTGGTGACGAGGGAGTACCGACCAAATCGGCCACCAATGCGGTGCCAGCCTCGGTGCCATCTGACTTCCACAATTCATAACCACTAATTCCGTCATCAGCGGTGAAAAACAGTGTGCCGTTCAAGTTCGTTAAATTTCTGGGTTTACCACTCAAATTTCCCTGCCGAATATCCTTCACGCGAAGTGTGCCACTCTCGGTGCCATCAGATTTCCACAATTCGGTTCCATTTGCGAAGTCAGTAGCCACAAAAAACAATGTTCCATTGACATTCGTCAAATGAATTGGATTTGATGATCCAAATCCTGTAAAGATATCTTTTACAAGGACAGTACCAGCCACAGTTCCATCAGATTTCCACAACTCAGCTCCATCAGTGCCACTAGTTGCTTGAAAATAGAGTACTCCGTTTACATCCGTTAGTTCTTTTGGATCAGAATTGCCACTGCCTAAATTGATATCTTTGACAAGAAGTGTGCCACTCTCGGTGCCATCAGATTTCCATAATTCATAACTATTTACACCATCATTCGCATAAAAGAACAGTGTATCATTTGAATTTGTTAACTTGCCAACGTATGAACTCTCTATGCCAGGTAGTATGTCTTTGACAAGGATTGTGCCAGCCTCGGTCCCATCCGATTTCCACAGTTCTCTACCATTCACCCCATTATTGGCACGAAAAAAGAGTATTCCACCAACATTTGTTAAGTATTCTGGATCTGAAGAAGCGTTCCCGACACGAATATCTTTTACAAGGACAGTGCCAGCCTCGGTGCCATCTGACTTCCACAGTTCTCTCCCATTCACCCCATTATTGGCACGAAAAAAGAGTGTACCGTTTACATTCGTGATATATTTGACATTGAGAACAGAATTGACGAGTACGGTGCCTGCTTCAGTACCATCAGTTTTCCACAATCTTCCTGATACATTGAAAAACAGAGTACCATTTAAGTTTGTGAATTCGCTAAGATTCAAATTGCCTGATCCTAAATCCTTAACGAGTACGGTGCCTTCTTCAGTTCCATCGCTTTTCCATAGTTGTTTACCATTAACTCCGTCATCGGCTTCAAAAAATAGGGTGCCGTTGAGATCGAATAATTGGCTTGGAGAAGAACTATTAGTGCCTTTGTTGATATCTTTTACAAGAATTGCACTTGCCTCAGTACCGTCAGTTTTCCAAAGTTCCAATCCAGAAGTTGGTGTATACAAACTAAAGTAGATGATATCACCAATCTGAATTATCTCGCCTGGGTTGGAAGATTCAGTAGTTGCTGGATTGATATTCTTCACCAGTGTTGCAGAAGGGGCGGTGCGGTCTTCCAGACATTCCACTTTTAATCGTCGGTAGGTAGTCTCATTTTTCCGAACCGGATTTGCCCACAGCTTCTTCCATGCTGCTTTCCAGTGATGATTTGCCATGAGAAATCCTCAATAATACCTGATTACTAACAAACAACTTTATTTTGCAACTGGCACGAGCCAAATCTGCTGCGTGCCATCATTATTCACATCTACTCCCGAGATCAGTGGCATCTGATACCCTGGAAGGAATTTTGCTTCGAATATTTCGTCTACGCCGCTGTGGAACGTAAGGCGGGCAACTGGTTCACCACTTTGCAGATCAACTACAGCAATCCCTGAAACAAGTTGATCACGTTGCTCGGCAATGGGCAGGCCGCCAAAGACATTGGTTTCGCGGATGCGGGAAAGACCAACCACAGCATATCGACCCCAACAATCCATTCCGCGCGTGTAGCCAGGGACGCGGGTGATTGGCGTGATATTTCCAGTCCCCAGATCGATGGTACTTAATTCACCCAGCCCAGAGTTCAGGAAGAACAATCGCTGCTGATGCCAGCGAGGGGAATGGGGCATGCACAGTTCTCTTGCCAGCACCTCATTCCGGGTTACATCGATCAGCACCCCACCTTGGGCTTTGTTTTCACGCCAACAGTTGGGAGAATTCGTTTCGCCCAGTGCGGTCACGAACCTTGGCCCGGTTTGATCAACGGCCATTCCATTCAGGTGGCACCGATCGCCCACTGCCAAATCAGAAATAAACGGAGGTTGCCACTCTGGCGTAAAATGATGCCCCTCGTTCAGAGTACTCAAGCAGGAAAAAAGAGTGTTCACCAGCCAGATTTTGCCCTGACATTCAGCAATTTCGTGACCCATGATCGGGCCCGTGTAGTGGCTGCGGGTCGCCACAAGGGCCAGATCATAAGTGTTTGCTGGCTCGATAGTTGTGGCTAATCCGGGCACCGCATCCAGAAACCACACCTGGTTGCTGGTGCCAATTACAAGGCCTTTTGACGTGCGTGCCAGCCCCATCGGACGGTCAAATTGGTGAAAACGGATTTCTAACTTGCCCTGGTGCGACCCCACACTGACAACTTTGCCCGCCTGATAGGTGCTGAAAATAATCGATAATTGATTTTCTGCAAGCAACTCCGGCAAATTCGCCGTGTAATTGAAGTTAATCTCTTGCAATTCTGGCTGTGTTTCGGGCATCTGTAAGTTTTGTACAGTACATAACACCTAAGAGGCTAATCAAAAACGCCTGCAAAGGCAAGCAATTTTCCCCATCCCACGTGAAATACAACTACTAAAATAAGAAAAATCCCATCTCCAGACTCCTTTGTCTGATATTTTGTACACATATAATATATCCACGTGTACAAAAAATAATGTTACTTTGTTCGCAAAATGCTACATATGAGTAAATTCTCATCTCCTTAAGTCCTTTGTGGAAAATTACTTACGTCATGAAAAACTTTTTTGTGAATTTTTCCAAAATCGCAACCACCTGCAAAGAAAGTGGGGGATTTTTGAAGTGATTTGCTGGATGATCGGCTGAAGAGAATGCCTGGTAGAACCCTCAGCAAAGGTTGTGGGCGAACAGCAATTGCCACTCGAGTTGCTGCACGGCGATGGCCGTGTGTTCTTCTTTGGTGCCCATGTCGCGGTGGCGTTCGCAAAAATCGATGAAATCAAACGGTGTCGAATACTGATACCCCACCGTGGGGGCGATTTCGCGTAATTGTTGCAGTACCGGGTGGCTGCCCACGCGATGGAACCAGTATTTTGCATTACCCGCGTCCGGTTCTCGTCGGTGCATGATTCCGTGCCAGAACGATCCGGTACTGGAATGAATTTCCTGACTGATTTCGTGGGATTCGTCCAGAAAATTGTGCAGCAGCCACAGTGCAGATCGGCAGCACTCCTGTGCGTCAGAGGTCAATACCGACGTGCAGACAGGATTTGACGCAAGTTCTTTCAGTAACGGCAGTTGGGCGAGATTCTTGCTGCCCGGTCCTAAAGGAATTTTCGGAAACGGTTCCACCAATGGTAAAAATTTGCTCGAAAAGGATGCTGGCAACCAGGTCATGAAGCCCCACGCTGGAAGGTTGTGTTGATTGGCGGGGCCGCAGGATAAATCACCGTGTAGAAAGTGCGTCCCTCGTCCGAATCACAAAGTACTGAAACAATTACTGGTTAAGGAATCATAATACAGATACCTATTCAGTATTTTTCAGCATGAAATTGATCAGAACCATTACCACCGCATGATGGCGGTGCCCCACGTGAGGCCGGCACCAAAGCCACTCAGGAGGGCCGTCTGGCCGGATTTCAACGAGCCCTGGCGGATTGCCTCATCCACTGCCAGTGGGATAGACCCACCCGAGGTGTTGCCATACTTTTCCAGGTTGTGGAATACTTTGTTCCTGGGGATGTGCAGCACATCAATGGCGGCGTTGATAATGCGGATGTTCGCCTGGTGTGGGATAAACAGGTCAATTTCTTCCGATTTCAAACCAGTATGGCTAAGCACATCCTGAATGGTGTCGCACAGAATATCGACTGCCCAGCGGAATACCGCCCGACCATCCATGTACATGTACTGCAAACCCTGTTCCAGGTGGGCTTCCTGTGGGGGAGTTCTGCTGCCACCGGAAGGCCGGCAGAGTAATCCCCCGCCAAAGCCATCGGAACCCATGCTGTAACTGAGAATCCCCTGTTCAGGAGAGCCACGCGTCAGCACCACGGCACCTGCACCGTCACCAAACAGTGGGTACGTTTTGATGTCGTCGGGATTCAGAATACGGGAATTACAATCCGCACCGATAATCAGTGCGGTATCGCTTACCCCTGCCACAATATAGGCGGCACCCGTGATCAAGGCGTACATGAAACCGGCACAGGCCGCTTCCACTTCAATCGCCGGGCCAACGGTGCCCAACCGATCCTGCACAATACAGGCGGTGGAAGGGAACGACATATCAGGCGTAAAGGTGCCCAACACCATCAGATCAATGTCTTTGGGTGTCAGTTGGGCAGATTTCAGTGCCTGTTCTGCAGCTTCAATTGCCAGATCGCTGGTTGCCTGGTGGGGCAACGCGTGCCGGCGTTCGTAAATGCCGGTCCGTTTGACGATCCAATCGGAGTCAAAGCCAAGACGTTCGTGTAAATGGTCGTTCGATATCACCATGTCAGGAACATAGCTGCCTGTACCCACCACCTGCACACCCATCAAAGAACGGCATGGAGGTCGAGGGGACTGACGATGTTCTGAACTGGTATCTTCGCGCGACTCCAAGGTAGCTGCTTTCGTCCGCATATTTTCAGGGGCGATTAACAAGTTCATCGGTAATACCTTCCTTAGGTAATTAATTCTGACGATCGAATCCGTGAAGTAAGCAATCCGATAGTACCAGGGAGGTCGATGCTGTGTCAGTGGTGCGTAAAGAACCACCTTGCAACCCAGGCCGGAAGGCTCCTACCACTTTGGGACGAAAGCTCGCATCAAAATGGAGTGTGTCAGACTCGGTATATTGTAGGCGATACGTCACAAATTGGAGAGACCAAATTAATCTCTTTTGATAATGTTGGTACTTCTCCAGGTCTGGTCGTTCCATTTGGCGAATCACCTGGCAGGCATGAATCAACACTTTGGCACCTTCCGCACTGCTGATGGTGGGTGGGGAATGCAAATTTTCCCATTCGCTTGTAAAGCCACCTGCCCAGTGATCGCGATCCCGGCTGGAGGCATATTGCTGGGTGATCACTGCGTCAGCTGCACGAAAAACAGCATTCTGTATCGTTTCATCCCGCACCCACAGTCCCGCCAGACTGCACGCCGCAGACATTCGAGCGTAGTACACAAGGGTGCGGCCTGTGACTGCTTTCTCATAATACTCTAATGCTTTTTTGAGATTCACCAGTAACTGAGTGTCTTTACCATCAAAGCTTACCAGCATTGCCTGATATGCCAGAAACGCAAATTCTGCCTCAGTTACCGTCGCGGGTGCGTTGGGATCGCAGCAAATTCGACCATCCCCGCGACTGGAAGCTGCGAGAAACCGAGTTAATTCCACTGCTCGTGCCTGTAAATCGGTGCTGGGGTTGGGCAATTCCGCAATCGCAAGCGCCAACAGTGCTGCAGAACCAATCGGATCGCACTGGGTGATCGGGATTTGCAGTGTCGACCGCCCACCTTGATTGTTCAACGTGGTGCTACCCAGTTGAGCCAGAATCGCCTGCGATGCCAGTGCATGGAATCGCTGTTCGCCAGTGCACCGTGCGGCACGTGCCAGAGCCCATGCGGCAGTCGCCTGCTGATGAAAATGATCATCCTGGGTGGGGATACCCAGCGATAAATTAATGCCCGGGATGAATTGACCACTGACCTGAAAGATCTCATCTTTCCCCAGCCAGACAAAAGAACGGCGACAGGCGTGCAGTAATTGTGTTGTAATCGGATTCAGATTTTGGGAATCAGTGGGGAAGCTTCCCACAAACCGTCTGGTATTCGTGGGTGCGGCAGGTGCGGCGATTTTTGGATCAGAAATCGGCGCAACCCCTGCAACAGGAATTACTTGTGGATTTTTTTGATCGGGTGTTTTCAGAATGGCATCCGGCAATTTTCCGGGTGGGGTTTGCCCACCTGCGGTGCGGAAACCAGTATAGCCAATCACAATAAGTGCTACGATCAGCGTAGCCAGTATGATGTAAAATCGCACGTCGAGCCTCCCTGCTGCAACTACAAACGCCCACGTCACACAGAAATGAGTGAGAAATTAATGAGTTTTCTCACCCATGGTGGGTGTCAATTCGCGTCCGCTGGGGATTATGGCATACAACGGGCAGTTATGACAAGATCGATTCGATTTGGATTTCGACGTATGGCTGAGAATGGCCGGTCAATCGACGGTAGTTCTTACGGCGACGGAACTTCTGGATAACCACTTTGTCTTTTGGCTGACCAATGACTTTGCCAACAACCTTCACACCTGCAACCTGTGGCTGGCCAATCTGAACGGTGCCGTTGTTGACGGTCATCAGAACATTGGTCATTTCTACAGTGTCACCCACGTTGACATCGCGGTGGTCAATGCGAACCACGTCGCCAACGGCAACTCGAAACTGGCGGGAACCATCAACAAAAATTGCGTTCATGGACGCACTACTCCGGAAAAAAACTTCAGGAAAAACCTGTTTGTAAATAAGTACTGTGGTTTGCCCACTTCACCTGGTTAATTAGGTGGCATGTCAGGCCAAATCCCACCATTTTCATTGGGAACGGATTCCCAGTAATGACATGTAAGGCTATGAATCCCAAGAAGTTTTGGCAAGCACGATTGGTGGTTTTCAGAATCCTGCCACCAAAACAGTTGGCTGATGATGGCAAATGGAAATCTTCATTTTCCGTTACAACCGCACCGCACCACCATTCACTCGGATGGTTTGCCCTGTAATAAACCCGCTGGTGGGATTGGCCAACCACAGTGCGGCCTGGGCAATATCCTGCGGAATGCCCCACCGTTGCAGTGGAGTTTCCTGTTCCACCCGGTTGTGCCAGGCATCGCTGGTGCCTTCACCCCATGCCGTTTTGATCCACCCTGGGGCAATGTTATTCACCCGGACCTGTGGGGCGAGACTGACCGCCAGCGATCTGCTGAACGCCATAATTGCTGCCTTGGTGGCTGCGAATAGTTGCCCACTGTCGCCTTCCATGCCAGTTTCGGCCTGATCCCAGCCGATGGTGATGATCGATCCCGAGCCGCGGTGCTGCATTCGTTGTCCGAAGTCTCTACACAGCAAGACGTTAGAGCGAATGTCCATCTCGAACAGTGCCTGCAGTTTGGTTTCGATATCCCACGTGGGTGCGTCCCCTGTCAGCAGATCAACGCCAGCATTGTGGACAAAAATATCCACCGGACCGTGGGCCCAGACCTGTTCTGTAAACGTGCGACATCCGGCACCCGTTGCCAGATCCTGCACAATGGTGGTTGCAATGTAGCCGTCTGCGGCAAGTTCCTCGGCGAAAGAGATTAATTTTTCCTCAGATTTGCCGGTGTGAATGATCAGCTCAGCACCACTCTGGGCGAAAGTGTGGGCGATTGCTTTGCCAATTCCCGATGCCGCACCAGTCACCATGGCACGCAGGCCAGCAAGCGGTAACTGCTTTGACAGTAATGGCTTGGGGAAAATCTGCGGGAGGTCTTCTTCCGGCGGCAATTGATCCGACATCTGTGCGATTGTCAGGCCAAGTTGTGGGTGCTGCCACTCGGGCACCACGTCGGCTGCAGGTTGCAGGACAAAACGCCTTAACTGCATTCGCGGGTGAGGAAGCAAGGGATCGCGATCTGTTTGAACCAGATCTCCATAGAAAATCAGGTCGAGATCGATGGTACGCGGGGCATCCTGGACAGAGCGAATTCGCCCTAAGTCCTTTTCAATAAGTAACATGCGCTGCAACAGATCTTCCGGCGACAGCGTGGTTTCTGCCAGCACGGTGGTGTTCAGGTAGGCACCCTGGTTGGCAGGTCCACCGACGGGTGCCGTTTCGTAAATCTGGCCCCACTTCAGCACGCGAAGGCGGGGCAGTGCGTGCAATCGTTCACCCGCACGTTGCAGGTATTGGTAGCGATCGCCCAGATTGGAACCCAACGCGATGAGAACGGTTGCCATAAGCCAAGCGCCGAAAGTGAGAAGTTTGAACAGTGATCAGAACGAAGAAAGCCACCATAAAGGTGGCTGAAAGCTGCAAATTTTGCCCACTCGCCCCAAAAACTACTTTTTCTTCTTGCCCTTCTTATCTTCTTCCGGTGCCTTTTCTTTCTTGGCTTTCTTCAGCACAATTTTCTGCACGCGGGTTTTGGGCAAGCCGAAGGGGCTTTGGCCGTCCTGCCACTTTTCCGATTCTTTCATGGCCGTAATCCGCTCGGCTCGCGTCAGCACACTGCGATTACTGTTTGATCCACGTTTCCGCTTTAAAGACTTATCGATAGACATAGTATAACACTTTATAGGTGTATCGAAGCGATGTAATCGCGTTCCATTAATGAATTCGCTATTATAGGAAGGAAAGAAATCTGGCAAGCGGTAAACAGGATATTCTGGGCATGAAAGTAACGCTCGATTATGGCAAAACGGGGCTGGATGTGGAACTGCCCACCAAAAACGTGGTGGGAACGCTGACGCTTCAGGATGTGGCCCCGCTGGCCGACCCGTTGGCCGATCTGGAAGCGGCTTTACAACACCCGATCGGTACTGCACCACTGGCCACGTTGGCAGAAGGGAAAAAAAGTGCCTGCATCCTGATCTGCGATATCACGCGGCCTGTGCCCAACCAACTTCTGTTACCACCCATTTTGGGAACGCTGGAAGCAAGTGGCATCCCACGGCAGCACATTACGATTCTGATCGCCACCGGGCTGCACCGCCCCAATGAAGGTGCGGAACTGGTGGAATTGGTGGGAAAGGAAATTGTAGATAACTATTCAGTTATCAATCACCACGGCAAGGAACTTTCTGAACACACCTATCTGGGCAACACGCCCAACGGTGTACCTGTCTGGATTGATACCCGCTATCTGGAAGCAGAACTGAAACTGTCCGTGGGACTCATTGAGCCCCACATGATGGCGGGGTACTCAGGCGGCCGAAAACTGATCTGCCCAGGTATTGCCGGTCTGGAAACAGTGAAAGTATGGCACAGCCCACGCTTTCTGGAGCATCCCAACGCCGAGAATGGCGTGGTGGAAGGGAATCCTGTCCACGAAGAGAATACCCGCATTGCAATGATGGCGGGGTGCGACTTTATTGTGAATGTCTGCATTGATGGCCAGCGCCGCATTACCTGGCTGGGTGCGGGTGACATGATTGCAGCGTGGGAACGAGGAGTCGACTTTGTTCGCCGCGTGGTGAAAGCCGGCCTCGACCAGCCCGTGGATATCGTGGTTACCAGTGGCGCGGGCTATCCTCTGGATACCACGTTTTATCAATCGGTCAAAGGAATGATCGGTGCGTTGCCCATCATCAAACGTGGGGGCACCATTATTATTGCTGCCAGCTTAACTGAAGGGATCGGCAGCCCGGAGTTTCAGGAGATCATTGCCGACAATCCGGATATTGAATTGTTCAAAAAGCGGATTATGGAAACCGATTATTTTGTGCTGGATCAGTGGCAACTGGAAGAACTGGCGAAAGTGCTGGCAAAATGCACGGTAAAACTTGTGACGAATGGCCTGCCTGCTGAGAAGTTACAAAACTGTTACATTGAAACAAGCCCCACGGTGGAAGTGGCCGTGACAGAAGCACTGGCCAAACACGGCGCCGACGCCACGATTGCAGTGATCCCCAAAGGGCCATACGTTCTGCCGTACCTCACGGACAGGGCTCGGGCATAAAATAATGAGAATTGATTATTTTTATCGCATTTGTAACATGCTTACCCCATAATCATCGCAAACATTCCTGCTGCGCCAGCGTCAGATGAAATCCCATCCCCACCGTCTCCTTCATTGGATGGCAGCTCGTTATACACGCGGGTGATCCAGTAAGGGCCCTGAAATTTCACCACTCGGAACCAGGCTGGCAATTTTTCGTAAATGCTTTCTGCAACAGTAACTTCGGCATCAAGGTAGCTTGCAAGATCAATTTTTCCCGGATGGTTCGTAGGTGCTGCACGATTTTGTCATCCATCGTATTGATTGGCACACAGCAGGTATAGACACTGCCCGGGTCGTGCGAATCCGCACCCCAACATCTTTCGATCTTCTGGATCGCTCGCAGATCGGGCATTCGAAGTTATCGAATGTTCTTCCCCACTTTTGGGCTTCCACCACCAGGTTCAGGAACGTCACCAGCTTGTTTGTGGGCTTTTTGTCCATTTTTTGAAATTCCCGCAATTCCCTTCTCGACCAGCGGCTGAGGCAGAATGCTAACGGTCGATTCAATTGATCCGCATCGGGGATTTTTTCTTTCACCGCATCACGAAACAGCGGGTGCAACAGTTTCAAGGCAGCTTTCCACTGCCCATCAAGGGCATTTTCGCGGCTTGCCTGAAAAACTGCTCGCCACGAATAAGGAACGCGGGTTCCTTCCCCTGTGGGCCACCATTCTTCCAGAGTGGCCCCGAAATCGACGCGAGGCGCCTCCGCAGCACCGCTACCAATGCTGTAGGATTCTACCTCCCGCTCAGGTGCTTCCCCACGACAAGCCGCACAATATTTTCCGGCAGCCGCTTCCGTTTCGGTAAGCAGATGCCCACAGCAATCACAGGGGATTTCCCGCCTGGGTGCTGGCTTTGCTGGTGCGGACTTTGGCAGCGGGGGAAGTGGGGGAAGTTTTGGCTCGATCGGGGTGAGATTTGGCACCACTTGCACATGTTGGCACTGAGTGCAGCGAATCCGCTTGCCCACGTGGGCCTGCTGGACCTTCAAACGGGCCTGACATTCTTCACAACGGATTTCAAATGTTTCCACGGCGATACCCTATATCGGACAGATAACAATATAGCCGAAGGTGGAACAAACGAGGAAATGAAATATCTCTCATTTTTAGCGAGCATTCCCACCTGAAGGTTAAAGAGGATCGGAATCAGATCTGCCCGAACCTGGCTGAGGTCCGACAACTCTGTTTCAAATGCATGCATTGTTGATTGTAAAATTAATGAGCATCAACGATTTCTGACCAGTTATCCCGTAACAATTGGTCGATTATTTGGTAATGTCATGTCGAATTCGCAACCAAAATTACTGACTCGAACACAATTTCGCGATGGCGTGTTCGATCGTGATGGTCATCAATGTGTCATCTGCGGTGCGAAAGCGGAAGGCGACGTTCGATTGGACGCCCACCACATCATGGAACGGCGACTCTGGACAGCACCAGACCAGTTTGGTGGCTATTTTCTGGATAACGGAGTCACGCTGTGTGATCGAGGATACGACAAAACCGAATCAGGAAACTTCTCCTGTCACCTGCAGGCTGGCATGACGGTGATTTCACCGGATGATTGTCGAAAAGCTGCAGGAATTCAACGTTTGATACTGCCCGACCATCTGTATTTCAATCAGATTTATACTGTATGGGGCGATCCGGTATTATCCAATGGCAGACGGATGAGAGGGGAATTGTACTGGGATGAAAGCGTTCAGACAATGCTAACTCTCGGTGGTGTGTTAAATCTGTATACCGATTACGTCAAACACCCACGCACCTGCCATCTTCCTTTCAGCCCAAAAGTAGAAAAAGACGATCTGGGAGATGATCGCGTGATGGAGCACCTGGAACGATTCCAGGGAAATCGAGTCATTGCCACGGTGAAGATGGATGGTGGGCAGAATACGCTTTACAGGGATTATTTACATGCCCGTACTACTGATTTCAAATCAGATGAAACGATGCACTGGTTACAGAATTTCCATTCAAAATTCTGTTACGACATTCCCCAGGGTTATCGTGTCAACGTCGAAAATCTTTATGTAAAGCACGACATCTACTATCAAAATCTGCCTTCCTATGCCATGGCCTGGATGATGTGGGATGATAAAAACAACTGCCTGAGTTGGGATGAGACGTGTGAATGGTTTGCGTTATTTGATGATATCCTAAAACAAGCTGGAACACCGGGATTGTCAACTGTTCCAGTTCTCTATGATGGTATGTGGGATGACGATCTGATCCGTAACCTCTATCGAGATAAATTTGCAGACGACGAAATGGAAGGTTTTGTTGTCCGACTGGCAGATCAATTCCACTATCGTGAGTTCAAATACTGTGTGGGGAAATATGTACGTGAAAATCATACTCCCCAACATGGCGGAAATTCTCGCGACTTGTTTGTCAGGAATAAGCTGAAGGGAAACTAAATTTCCCCGGCTGAAATTCGAGAGTTGATTCTATCACCCTGGGCAGGCGGGAATCCAGTCTGTTTCGCATTTGTCCGGTTAAGGTGGCTTAAAAGTGAATTCCGCGGCTAATCCTGCTTCGCTCCGATAAAAAGCTGTTGCATTCAGTTGGTCATTTCGCAGCAATTTCTGGTTCAGGTTGCAGCAGGTCTGCTGGTTTGCCAAAGAAAAATGAAAAGGTGTCGTAGCGGGCTTCGTTTTCCGGTGCCTTCCAACCCATCTCAAGGGGTGATTTGCCACCCAGTAACGACAGAAACATCGAGTCAAAACGCCAATGTTCGCTGGACACCCCCGCTTCATAGGCAGTTCGGAACCATCGTTGACCGGTCAGTTGCAGGTATTCGCGTTCCTGAACAGTCCCTTTATTGGTGCGTTTCATCCACATTAACTGGTAGGCGTAGATTTTTGCCGCCCACAGGTGAAACAGGTGATCGTTGGGCATCTGCTTCACCACCCACTCCACGCGCTGAAGTTGCGATTCCGTTAGCGTGGCATTGTTGGTAACCGCTCGCATCACCCACAGGTTCAGCCAGTTAGCCAGCAACTGTGGGTGGGTGGGCTGGGATTCCAGACCACCGTTGATCGTTTTTTCTGCTTCCATCAGGTTTCCTGCCAGGATTTGGGTGTAGGCGACGCCGCACCGCACGGTGTGGTTTTCGGGTTGTCGAAGAAGGCATTCGCTGAAAATGGACCGTGCCTGCTGGTGCTTGCCAGATTTCAAAAGAGTTTCCGCATACGCTGTTGCAAACGGCACCGATTGTGTCTGCAGTTGATAGGCCTGTGCCAGATCTTCCGAAGCAGAAGACCAGTTCTGCTGCATCATCTTGGCGATCCCACGCAGGTGGTAATATTCTGCTTTCGCATCACTATTGAGTAACTGGGTTAAATAGGCAGAAGCCTGGTCGGGCTTCCCTTCTCGAATAGCTTTGCGTGCGGCAGCAATCTGCTCTTCTGCGGTGGGCTGTTGGTAAGCAATAATCGGCTGGCTGGCTGCCATGGAATTGATACTCCATGCCCCACCAGAGACCAGGCCAATCGAAGCTGCCAGAATTGCAGCTCGACCGGTGTAAGTCTGAGTGACAAATGACCATTTTTTGGCCGGAGTGTAACAATATTGTAACTCTTTGACCAATTCTGCCGCACTGGGGAAGCGATTTGCAGGATCAAATTCCAGACATTGCGAAATTAACTGCGACAAACGCCTTGGGACCCGCCGATTCAGCAAATGAACCGGAACCAGTGGCTTGCGTTGCAATTCGCTCATCGATTTTGCGATTTCCAGCGTGCCTCGACGGCTCGGAATCGGGCCCCACGGGTGGGCGCCAGCGAATAATTCGTACATTATCACGCCAAACGAATAAATATCGCAGGCAGAGTTCGAGCCGATCCGCTGCTCTTTGGGTAAACGAATCTGTTCAATCTGTTCCGGTGCCATGTAGAGCAATGTCCCACCGATCTGGGAATTATTTGCTGAACTGGCATAAGCCAGATTAAAATCTATTAATCTTGGGCGACCGTCGAAGCCCAGCAGAATGTTGGATGGCTTGATATCCTGGTGGACGATGTTCCGCTGGTGCACATACGCAAGTGCGTCGGCCACCTGCCGGAACAACCAGACTAGCCCATCGATAAAGCTATATTTGGCAAGTACTTGCGCCTGTTTGCCCAAATCGGGCAGCTGATCCGCCTTGTGGTGGTGGCGTTTGGCTGCTGCCAGAATAACGTCCGCACTGTTGGGGCGAGGAACCCCACCTTCAATGGGATTGACCAATTCAATCAGATCTTCGAGAGTCGCACTGCCCACGTAGTTCATGACCAGGCAGTTCAATCCGTTCGCCTGCTGGCTGGCAGTCAGCAGAGAAACAATGTTCGGATGATTAATATTTCCTAATAAACTTGGTTCGGCGGTCATCTTCTGGGTAACTTTCAGCACCACCTGACGCTGAGTCATTTCGTCCAGTGACAGATAGACACGGCTGAACGCCCCCTGGCCCAGCTTCCGCAGCAACACATACTGACCAAGATGTTCCCCGATCTGTGGCCAACTGGCATGTGGAGTTGCCACCATCGAAGTTGCTGGCGCTGGCGACGGTTTGGGACCTGATTTACTATCGCTCAGTTTCAATGTGGCTTCAGGCATTGAGCCAAGTTCATCCTGAGACACATTGCCCAGTACTCGCAACAACGCCTGGGCATACTTTGGAAATCGATGGCTGTATGATTCCGGTGTGATCTCCACTCCCGTGGATACAAGGAACTTGTATTCAAACGTAGCAAGTTCCAGCACCGCATTCTTGTTTTCGGCAAGCTCAGGATATTCAGCAATCGCCGTTTCCAGCGATGGAACCCCAGACTGGATCCACTCTTCAATAATCTTCCTAATGGTGGCTGTTAAGTCAGATTGCATTACCGAAATCCGTGGAGCTTGGTCTGTACCCGTGCGAGTGGTTCCAGACGCAGAGTTGCATTTGCTGCACCAACAGTAGTACAGTGGAGCACCGAGGCAAATGGAAAGTGGCTAAAACGGATCGGAATTTCCACAATTCTTGCAAAAATTACAATTCATCTATGGCAAGTGCCTAATTTTGAGATTCTGCCTGAAATAGATTGGGCGGAATAGAAAAACTGCACCAAACAATTACCAACTAGGTCGGGACAATTCGATTTAAGCAATCGGATGAATTTTAACGATAATTCTAATTTTAATGCCATTCACAAATGTAACGGTTTTGAATCTTTTTTCGGATTCGACAGCAGCTTCATTTGACAGGGGCAGGAAACGATCTAAGTTTTATTGCGAAGTAAACAGCTCGCAAGGTTGTCCTGGTGTGATCCCCCCCTGAACCATCACCCATGATAACGAATCATCCTCCGTGCTGGCACGTACGCCAGCCTCCTGTTCGTGGGATGTTTGTGTTGCTTTTCGGATTTATGGATAGAGGAATTGTGCAGAACAGGAGAAGTGTGATGACGAGCATTAAGAAACGATTGGTTAAAGAGGTAGTCCGGTTTTTGAAGAAAGAAGATGGTCCCACAGCAGTGGAATATGCAGTAATGCTTGCGTTAATTATCGTCGTATGCATTGCAGCAGTGACCACCCTGGGGAACAGTGCCAGTCAGACGTTTGCTGACGTTTCGCTGAATGGCGCTGCCAGCTAAGTAAAGCATCTTCTGAATCAGAAATTGCGGACTGCCACGAAAACACCCCTTGACCATGTGAAGGGATATTCGAGGTAATAGTACGATGATGGTAGAAACAGTGCAAGATCCGCAGCACCAGGCACCGCACGATGATGTTGTCATCGGCGGAGCGAGTCCGACAAACAATTCATCAGACACCGATGACCTTGGTCTCGACCGGGCATTCGTCATGTCGATGGTTCGCATTCCATTTATTGCCGTTATCTGGGTGGTACTGGCATTGGTCAGCCATCAGATCTGGGCTGCTGTATCCCCCGCAACCACGAACTTTGGTCCACTGGTTATCATCTGCATCGGCATGATCATTGCCGCTGTTATTGATGGCTGGGCGTTCAAAGTGCCCAACTGGTGCACCTTGTCTCTGGTCGTCAGTGGGTGGTATCTGGGCCTGTTGCACAGCATGAATGTCCATGTTGATGCTGGAGTGGGTAGCTTTTTAGGTGCCTTTGCCTGCACCATGATCGGCTTTGCTCTTCTGGGCTGGCTGCTTGCAATCGTTGGCATGGGTCAGGGCGATGTCAAGATGCTGATGGGATTCGGTTCCTGGCTGGGTGCTTTCTTTTTGTTCAAGGACGCACTTTCCATCCTGCTCTGGTCATTCGCCTGGGGTGCACTGATCGGCGGGGTATTCGGAATCGTGATGATGCTCTGTCGACGAAAGTTCAAAAAGAACCTGAGCAACTTCCGGGAAATTGCCAAAGATATGAAAGTGCTGGTCACCGTGGGCCCAAGTCAGGCAGCCGCACGCTCTTCAGAAAGACGGCCAGGATGGGACCGTCTCCCATATGGAGTGCCCTTGTGTATCGGTTTTCTGGGGCATCTGGGTTACCTGTATTACACAAATGCGTTACCAAAGCTGTTCATGAATTGATGAACGGGCATGTCAGATTCTGGATAACTGGCAAAACGCCACAATCCAGCCAAACTGGCAAAGCCATCAAAGACAGAATAATTGAAGTTTCCCGAACGGTGCTGCCGAAACAACCATTGAAAATGAATTCGGCTGCCGATCTGAAAGCACAGTGAATGTTTACCCATCTTACCCAGATTGCAACAGGTAAGAAGTTGGTGGGAAGCCACCAAAAAAGAAGTCCAGGGATGGCCAGGTTTCGACCTGAATTGCAACGGTGAGTAATCCTGTTGCGGAACGTGAGCACGAGATATTCAACAGTAGAGTAGGCAGCCATGAAGCAAAAAAATCTGATCGTACTAGCGGTCGCGCTAGGTTGCGGGTTGATCGCCGCAATTGCTGTAGCAAAATTATCCGCGCGACCTGAAGCTACAGCGGAAATGATCCAGGTCCCAGTGGCCAAAAAGGACATTCCTATTGGCACAAAACTGGATGAGAAATCACTGGAAGAGTTTGTTGGTTATGCACCGTATCCGAAAAATCTGGTGCCCCAGGATGTGGTAGAAGATTTTGCCCTGGTCAAAGATAAAACGGTGAACCGCACAGTGAAGTTCGGTTCCCCACTGACGATTGCCGATGTGGGTCAGGGAAGTGGTGTTGCAATCCCGGAAGGTTACTTCCAGATGGCAGTGAAAGTAAGTCAGGTGGATTCGGGCGTGTTCGTGCAGCCCGGTTCCCGCGTAGATATTCTCTACAGCGAGCGGATCGGTGGTACCAATACTTCTCAGGTTCACTTGCTGCTGCAAGGGATGCTGGTGCTGGGGGTCAATAACAAAGACCGACTGGATGAGGGTACTGGTCGCGTGATCCCACAGATCGAATCAGTATCGCTGGCTGTTCAGAAGATTCACAGTCTGATGTTGACCGCCGCTGAAGATCGCGGTCGCCTGAAACTGGTGTTGCGAAATGTGGAACTGAGCAAAGCAACCAAGGATCGTCCTGATCCCCACATGGGTGATCTGGATCCAGAACGGTTGGGTGTGGAAACCGATGTGGTGAAGAAAGCCGTGGTCCCACCTCCTCCGGAAGTGGTGCTGGAAACGATCTATCTGGCCAAAAAGGAAGTGCCCACCAATACAGTGCTGTCGAATGATACGATTGCGGAATTTTTTGACAAACTGGAAACCAAAGTGGCACCCGAAGGTGCAGTAACCAATCTGGAGAATCACAAAGGGCAATTTGTGGTGAAGTCTTTGTCTGCAGGACAGTCCCTGTATCAGGATGCCCTGGCCAAAGAGCAAGTGGTAATCATTCCACCCTCTGACCCGAAAGTGCCAGAAGAGCCGAAAGTGGTGGAAGCACCGAAACCAGAAGAAAAGAAAACGGTTCCGGTCGTGGTGATCCCAAAGAAGAAATTAAAACGGTTCGAACAAACCTTACAAGGTGCGGTCAGCCAGCGGATTATCTGGATGGAAGTGAAAGAAGGGCAGTGGAAGTCGTTTGAGTCGGAAGAAGATGCCGACGAGTATGAGAAGAAGTTGTCTAAAGGAGAAGTCCCTAATACGGCTCCGGCAGCAACAGAAAACAAGGTTGAGGATTTCAAACCAGTAGGCTGATTCTGATTGATTCAGGAAATATTGATCAACAGATCAGTCTCCACAGGGAGAGAGGTGAAGGATGCACCCGTTCAAGCGAATGAAAACATGGGTCCTGGTGGCCCTATTATCGATCGGTGTCTGGAATCAAACCAGCCCGGTCTTTGGTCAACAGCCTTCGCCAATGGCCAAGGCAGACCGCACCGGCGCAGTCACAGTTTCCATTGGTGGGCAGGCTCGATTTCAGATGGCCACCAAGAAACCGATTCGCCAGGCATTTAACCAGAACGACCGGATTGTTCAAGTGGTGAACGATGCGGTCGACCCCACCTATCTGATTCTGCGTGGGGTGGCAGCGGGAACAAGCTCTCTGGAGCTGACCGATGCGGATGGTGTCAAAGAAACATACCTGGTCGTGGTTCAACGCGATCTGGAATTATTAAAAACTCTGATTCGACGCACCGTACCTACGGCGACAGTCGATGTAACCCCGATCGGCGACAGTGGTAACAGCATTATTCTGTCTGGTTACGCCGCACGGGAAGATGATCGGGCAACACTGACGCAGCTTTCCGAAGCGTTAGGCCTGCGAGTGGCAGTAAATACGGTCACCGTTGGTGGGGGCGGCAATGTTCCCCACGTACAGCTCGATCTGACATTGGCACGTGTCGATCGCTCCAAGGCACGCAGCCGTGGGGCAAGCTGGATCGTCAACGGCAACACCGTTTCCGGTGGTAGCCTGTTAGGTGGTCTGGTATCGCAACAGGCCGCTGGTGGTGCCGGTGCTACAGCTGCTAGTGTGGGTGTGATTCCCAATGCGGCCAACGTGTTGCCCACCTCGACGGCAAACCTGGTGGCGGGCCTTACCCCCAGCAATATTCAGTTGCTGATTAGTGCCCTGCGAACAGAAGGTCTGGCAAAACTGGTTTCCAGCCCCACCGTGGTGGCACGCAGTGGTGAGCAAGCAAACCTGTTGGTCGGTGGTCAGGTGCCTGTCATCAGTGCATCCGCTGGGATCACTGGTCCTGGTGTCAGCTATCAAAACGTGGGTACAGAACTGACGTTCCTGCCCGTCGTATACGGTAATGGCAAAATCAGCCTGACGATCACCGGTGTAGTACGATCGATCAATCAGGGGAACGCACTGCCAACAACCTTTGGTACTTCACCTGCTTTCGATGAACAGCGATTGACGACCTCGGTTGCCTGCGAACCAGGTCAGACTTATGCGATTGGCGGCCTGATTCAGACTTCGATTCAGGGTTCGGTAACCAAAGTACCCTATCTGGGCGATATTCCTTATGTGGGGTCATTGTTCAGCTTTGCAACCAGTCAGGAAACAGAAACTGAACTGGTGATTCTGGTAACCCCACGCCTGGTGGATGCAGCGGATGCTGGTCAATTGCCCCGCCCACTGCCAGGTTCAGAAACCCGGAAAGTGGATGATTTTGAGTTTTACCTGGAAACCATTCTTGAAGCACCCCGAGGACCACGGTGCATCTTTGAAGGGCACACCTATAAAGCTGCCTGGTTGAACTCGAAAACTCCTTACCCTTGTAACCAAGGGATGTGTGAAAACGGTCAAGGTGCTGGTTGTGCGACCGGTAACTGCCCAACAGGCGTAACCACTGGCACCACAGGGACTTACGTTCCAGCAATGCCTTCAGTGCCAGCCACCATGCCGGCACCGGTCCCTGCCACGGAAATGCCCGCACCCAACAGTGGTGTGGGGACCAGTTCCATCAGCGATCGGACGATTCGACAGCCATTGAGCATCCCTTCGGTGATGCCAAATACGATCCCGGAACCAATTCCGGTTCCAATCAGTGTCCCACGGATCGCCACTGCTCCGGCAAGTGGGGGAATTGGCGGAGAATAGGTAATTCGCCCCAAAGTGCTGTTCTGTGTGCTATATAGTCTGTGGACAGCAAAGAATTCTGTGCAGAGTGAAATATTATGCGTCGTATCGCCATTGTAGATCCGGATGAACTGAGCCGCGAATCGCTCCGCGCGATGTTGCTGGGTGTCGATTTTGTGTGGCTGGAAGCAGAATGTGCTCGTTACGAGTACTTCTACGATGTCATCCAGAATTCTGTCCCCGATCTGATTCTGGTTTCGTTGGATGGCGATAAGAACAAAGCCCTGAATATGGTTAGTCAATTGACTGCCGAATACCGTAATCTGCCCATTATTACGGTCAGCCGCGACAGTCAGGCACTGTTGCAATCCTTACAACGGGGTGCCGCCCACTTTTTAACTACCCCGATTACCCTGGAAGACCTGGTTACTTCTCTTCGGAAAGTGCTGTCCGCTCGGGACAGTGGTCCCATGGACCGCCCAGGCAGTTCCGGCGGAAGTACCATTTCCGGCCCGGCGGAATCAGGCCAGATTATTTCTGTTCTTGGTTCCCGTGGTGGCGTCGGCTGTACCAGCCTCGCCGTGAATCTGGCGGCAAGTCTCGCTTCATTTCCGGAAACCAGCGTTGCCCTGATCGACCTCGATCTGGCAATGGGCGATGCCGACATTGCGGTCGAATTGCCCACCAGCGACACGATCAGTATGGGCGATCTGGCGCGCAATATTGAACGCCTGGATATGAATTATCTGCGAAGAGCGATGATCAAGCACCGCGAAACTGGGATTTCGGTGCTTCGTCACCCCATCGAACTTCATGAAATTGTCGGAATTAACGAAGTTCACGTGGAACGAATTCTAAACTTGTTGAAGTTGAGCTATAGCCACCTGGTGGTGGACCTGAGCAAATGCCTGCTGGCCACCGATCAGATGGCCTTGCGAATGTCAGAGAGTATTCTGCTGGTAGCTCAACTGGAGCTGAGCAGTTTGCGGAATGTGGTCCGTCTGACCCACACCCTGAATCAGGAAGGTGACATGGGGGACCGCACGCGAATTGTAATTAACCGGGCTGGATCGGAGATGCTTGAAGAGGGCATCACTGTGAAAAAAGCGGAAGAAGTGATCGGCAAGCCTGTCTTCTGGCAGGTTCCGAACGATTCGAAGCCGATGATCGGTTCCCGCGTGGCTGGGATGCCACTGATTAAGTTTGCCCCGAAATCAAAAGTGCACCAGAGCATCCATGGTTTGGCGCAAGCGATTACAGGACAGGAAGTTACGACTGAAACGGCGAAAAAGAAAGGTTGGTTTAGCTGATCTTCGCCCACAAGATATTAACGCACCCTGAAAGACCTCACGAGTAGTTCTATGTCGAGATTACAACAAGGTTTGTCGAAGCTGAACAGCATGAATGGCAGTATGCGCGGGTTCTCTGCAACCAGTGCACCCTCCACCAGTGGCAGTGGTAACGGCAAAAACTTCGACGAATTGAAAAAAATCATCCACGCCCGCCTGGTGGAACGGCTGGACTTTACGCGGGTGAAGGATCTGGGTTCAGAAGCCCTCCGACGCGATATCCGGCGGGTAATTGAACATCTGTGCGATACGGAAAACCCGCTGCTGAACCGGATGGAGCGGGAAAAGCTGATCGAGGAAATCCTCGATGAGACCCTGGGCTTTGGCCCACTGGAGCCGTTGCTGAAGGATCCGACAATCTCGGATATTCTGGTGAACGGTCCCAGAAATGTGTACGTCGAACGGCGTGGGAAGCTGGAAAAAACCGACATCAATTTTCGCGACAACGACCATTTGTTGCAGATTATTGACCGGATTGTTTCCAAAGTGGGTCGGCGAGTGGATGAAACCAGCCCGTTGTGCGATGCCCGCCTTCCAGATGGTTCGCGGGTGAATGCGGTGATCCCACCGATCGCACTGGATGGTGCGTCGCTGTCGATTCGGCGATTCGGTGCGAATCCGCTGAAACTCGAAGATTTGCTGGGCTATAAGGCAATGTCTCCGGAAATGGCGATGCTGCTCGAAGCCTGCATCAAGTCTCGACTGAACGTGGTAATCTCCGGGGGTACTGGTTGCGGTAAAACCACCCTGCTGAATACACTGTCGAGCTTTATCCCTGGGGATGAGCGAATTGTCACGATCGAAGATGCTGCCGAATTGCAGATGCAGCAGGATCACGTGGTGCGGTTAGAAACCCGCCCACCAAATATTGAAGGGAAAGGTGCGGTGAACACCCGCGACCTGGTGAAGAATGCGTTGCGGATGCGTCCTGAGCGGATCATCATCGGCGAGTGCCGTGGATCCGAAACGCTGGACATGCTTCAGGCCATGAATACCGGTCACTCTGGTTCCATGACCACCCTGCACGCCAACACCGTGCGGGATGCCATGAGCCGACTGGAAACCATGATCATGATGGCGGGATTCGAGTTGCCGATCAAAGCGATGCGGCAACAGATTTCCTCGGCAGTCGATCTGGTGGTTCAGGCAAACCGTCTGCAGGGTGGCCCCAGAAAGATTACCAGCATCACCGAAGTGATGAATATGGAGCAGGATGTCATCATTATGCAGGAAATCTTCCGTTATCGTCAGATGGGTGTCGATCCCCAGGGTCGTGCATTCGGCCAGTTCGAAGCAACGGGAGTTCGGCCTTCGTTTGTCGCCCGGCTGGAAGCCAAAGGAATTAAGTTGCCTTCGAATATGTTCACAGAACGCGTACTACTGAGAGATTAACCACCATTACCGAGGGCCCCTCCCCGGCGAGTACTGAGGATAGACACCATGAGTCCACTGATTTTAGCGTTGTTAGTTTTTATCGGCGTATCCGGCCTGATTGGTGGGATTGCCCTTGTATTGACCAAAGGTCTGTCCCCCCAGACCCGGGCAATCGATCGACTGAATACAGTTGTGGGTTACGGCGGACGTGCTGATGATACTTCTGCAGACTTGATGATCCGTAATGCACTGCAGGAAGTTCGCAGTGGGAATCTGCTGGAACGGTTGACACCGGATTTTCTGCGTGTGTCGAAAATGTTCGAGCAGGCGGATGTGTCGATCAAGCCTTCCGCACTGTTTGGAATTGCGTTGGGGCTTGCTCTGGTGGGTGCTCTGCTCAGTGCAGCATTTGCCAATATTTATGTGGCACCCGTTGGTGCGGCAATGCTGGGTGTGCTGCCGTTTGGCTGGCTCTGGTTCAAGCGGGCTTCCCGCTTGAAAGCGTTTGCCGGACAATTGCCGGAAGCGATGGAATTAACCGCACGGGCGTTGCGGGCAGGACATGCACTGTCCTCTGGCCTGCACACGGTATCCAATGAGATGCCCAACCCGATTGCGAAGGAATTCAAGCGAGTATACGAAGAACAGAATTATGGGGTCGCGATCGAAGAAGCATTATTCAATATGTGCGAACGAGTGCCGAACCTTGACCTGAAGTTCTTTGTTACTTCGGTTGCAATTCAGCGGCAAACCGGTGGTGACCTGGCAGAAATCCTTGATCGGATCGGTTACGTGATTCGCGAACGGTTCAAGATCCTTGGTCAGGTCAAGGCACTGACGGCAGAAGGTCGTCTGTCCGGAATTGTGCTGATCGCGATGCCGATTGGTCTGTTCATTATGATGCTGTTCATGAAGCCGGATTATATCTCGCTGCTGTGGACCGATCCGATGGGCGTGCAGATGAGTGTGGGTGCGATTGTGCTGATGCTGATCGGCTCGTACGCCATCAAGAAAATTATTGACATTAAAGTGTAATCAACCCGAAGAAATATCACAGCACCGAGAGTAAACACCATGAACCCCCTGATGGCTGTATCCCTGGCGGAAATGACCCCCATCATCATCTTTGTAACGGTGGTGGGGATGGTTTGGGCACTGGTAACCTTGTTCAGCAAAAAGCAGAGCAAGGCAGAAGAGCGGTTCCTGCGAATGGGTCAGGGCCGCCCCGTGGAAGAGGAACCCGAATCTGCCAAACGCTTTGCTGGTTTGCGGGAAGCAATTGCCCAACTGGGCGTGGCAGTGGAAGGAAAATCCGACCTGGAAAAAAATAAGCTGAAAACCCGGCTGGCAAATGCTGGTTTTCGAAGTGAATCGGCACCGCTGATCTATAACGGTCTGCGGGTGCTGATCATCGGTCTGGTATTGATCCCCACTGCGGGGGTGATGCTGCTTACCGAAGGATTTACACAGAACGCTCTGATTTACAGCCTGTTAGCGGGTGGATTAGGATTTTACATCCCCCAGATTGGCCTGCACATGCTGGTATCGGGACGCAAAAAGGAGATTTTTCTCACACTTCCGGACGCACTTGACCTCCTGGTGGTGTGCGTGGAATCCGGGCTTGGTCTGGATGCTGCCATGAGAAAAGTTACCGAAGAAATGAAGGATCATGCAAAAACTATTACCGAAGAGCTGAACATTGCCAATGTTCAGTTGCAAATGGGCCGAACTAAAAGGGAAGTGTTACACGATCTGGGTGTGCGGACCGGTGTGGACGATGTGAAAGCACTTGCTGCTATTCTGATCCAGGCCGACCGTTTTGGTTCCAGTATTGCCCAGGCACTGCGGGTGCAATCGGATTCGATGCGGACCCGCCGCCGACAGATTGCGGAAGAAAAAGCTGCCAAAACTGCCGTGCAGCTCATCTTCCCACTGGTGTTGTTTATTTTCCCGGCAATCTTTGTTGTGCTGGTAGGACCAGCTGCAATTCAGATTCAGAAGGGTTTGTTGAAAGGTGGTTAAACCTGGTTTTTCAGAAGGAGTCACCTGGTGCTGATTGTTGTTGATCGCCACCAGTATTTTCCAAGGATGGTAAAGTGATGAGAAAACAATTAAAACAGTTGTTCGTTTTTGGCGTTTTTGCCAGCGGCATCGCCGCAACTGGCTGCACTGGCGATGGTTATGACCGAGTCGCCGACAATTGCTGGCCAGATCGTTACAGCAACGAATCACGTCGTCTGCAGCACGAATTGTTCATTCCCCAGGTTCAGAACGGCCATGTGCTGGACCAGACCTTGTGGAATACCCATTTCGAACGTGGTACCGGCAAGTTGAATGCAGCCGGAATGGACAAACTGGATCAGTTGTCCCGACGTCGGCCACAGCCAGACACCACGATCTACCTGCAGACTGCACGCGATATTGCCTACGATGCCGAAAAGCCGGGTGCGTATGGTGAAATGCGGGTGAAACTGGACAACGAACGTATTGAAGCTGTGAAAAGCTATCTGTCTGCCACCACAACTGGCCGCCCCACCCAGTTTCAGGTGATTCCACACGACCCAGCGGTGCCCGGAATCGATGGTGCGGAACCCCGCGTCGTCATTCCTTCTCCCGCAGTCCGTGCCGGCGTGGGTGCGAATGCCCAGGGTGGCGGTGCCGTTCCGGGTGCAGGTGCTGGCGTCGGTGTTTCCTCAGGGGCAGGAGCAGGCTCCACTGCTGGCAGTCAAATGCCTGCAGCAGGCAACCCGTAAAATTTGCATTAAGTGCTTTTATCAACTAGATTTGCATCATGAAGACGTTACACACTCATAAAAATCTCATTTTTGCCATGCTCTTTGCATTGCTGGTGGCACAACCAGCATTCGCGGGGAGCTATTGGTATTCCTTTAAAGCATATTGGACGCGCGTGATTTCCAGCCAGAATGGCTACGTCATGTTCGCGCTGGGGATGGGTGCCATCGGAATCTTCATCATTTCCCGTGGAAAATGGAAGAAATAGTCGCACCTGTCCTGATTTTTGCTTGTAAACTTCAGCGTTATGAAGTGGCACCCCTAGAAGTACAATTGTGAGAATAAGATGAACGCCATGGCCATGTTTGAAGCGGAACCATATTCAGCCGAGGCACCTGCCCCACCAGAATCGTTGAAGGAAGCAGGACTGTCCGAATCGTTTATGGGTGAATTGCTGTTGCGGTGCCTCTACACTCGGGGTGCCATGATCGGCCGTGACATCGCACAACTGGTCTGCCTGCCGTTCAAAGTAATCCGCGACAGTCTGAAATTTCTCAAAGATGAGAAAAATATCGAAATTGTCGGCGGCGATCTGGTGGGGGAAGTGAGTTACAAATACGCACTGACCGACAAAGGCCGTGCTCGTGCGAATGAAGCGATGGAAATGTGTGGCTATGTCGGCCCCGCACCCGTCACGATTGAAGATTATGTCGAACAAACTTATCGCCAGTCGGTCACTGGGATGCAATGCAGTCCAGAGATGTTGTCCGCTCCGTTCTCCCACCTGGTGGTGAAGGACGATATGTTCAACGCCCTGGGACCGGCAATTGTCTCCGGTAAAAGCGTCTTCATTTACGGCCCACCTGGAAACGGCAAAACGGCCATGGCCCGTGCCATCGGCGAGTTCATGAACCAGGCAGGTGGTTCGATCTATGTTCCCTACGCCTTCATTGCCGAAGGGAGCATTATCACCCTGTACGATCCTTCGCTGCACCAGGCAGATGAAGACAGCGATGAAAGCATGTTCGATTCGGATGCCAGCGTTCGCAAACTGCTGAATGCGGATGCCGTCGATGCACGCTGGGTGAAAATTCGCCGTCCGGTCATTGTGACCGGTGGGGAATTAGGCCTGGAAATGCTTGATCTGCGTTACAACAAAGAAGTGAAGTACTATCAGGCACCCATTCACTTCAAAGCAAACGGTGGGGTCTTCCTGATCGACGACTTTGGTCGCCAGTTGTGCAGCCCAAAAGAACTCTTGAATCGCTGGATTCTACCCCTGGAAGACCGACACGACTTCCTGACGGTGGCAAGTGGCAAGAAAATCCAGGTGCCATTCGAACAATTGATTATCTTTTCCACCAACCTCGATCCGAAAGATCTGGTGGATGATGCCTTCCTGCGTCGGATCCGTCACAAGGTGCAGGTACACGCACCAACGCGGGAAGTTTATGAGAAAATTTTCAATCGTTACGCCCGTAAGCTGGGAATGCAGCCGAGCCCGGAAGCAATTGAATACCTGTACGAACGTTATTATTCCAAAGGTCGTGCCCCACGTGCGTCCGACTGTCGAGATTTATTGGAAATTGTGCAGGCAATTTGCCGATACAGAGGACAGCCTGTGCACTTAACACGGGATTTGATGGTGGATGCAGCGAACAGCTTTATTGCCGAGTTTCAATAAAGCTCCCAGCTTACCCACTTTCCAGTCTCGTGGTGATCATTCGGGGGAATGGTTGCACGCTACAGGGACGGGGAAAGTTCGAGGGATCGTCAGCACCAAATCGCCAGGTTTGCGCAAGCAGCCTGTTTTCAACTATTTACCTGCGGCAGCATTCTGGTGGGTGTCTCCGGATGCGAAACTCTCGGGTTGAGCTCCAAAAGTAATTTCCCCACAATGATTTCGCAAATGGAACCTCCACCCAACAATCCCAACACCGTTCAGGTCAATGAAGTGGTGGAACCAGTGGTGGATAAAGAAGGCCCACTTTCCGCAAATACTTACAACCAGTACGCTTACGCTAAAATGGATATGTTACTGCGTGACCCGATGCAGTCCCCACCCCAGCGGGAAGCATTAATCGGTCAGGTGCGGCAATTGTTCCAGCAGGCGTTGGCTGTTGAACCCACCAACGTCGATGCCTACATCGGCCTGGAAAGTCTTTACCAGCATACTGGGGAAGTAGAAAAACGTCTGGAAATAGAGCGAAAGCTGATTGAAATGCACGGCAACAATGGCAAAGTGTGGGAACGCCGAGCCGTGCGACTGGCTCAGGAACGCAAGTTCGATCAGGCTGCAGAAGCATATCAGAAGGCCCACGAATCCGATCCGGACAACCGGATGTACCGGATCCACCTGGGCTTCACGCTGGCACGGGCCAAGCGTTACGAAGAGGGTTACAAGTGGCTGGCAAACAGCATGCGTGAGCCCGAAGCTCGTTGCCGACTGGCTCAGATGATGCTGCACAACCAGGATCTGGTTCAGGCCCGTCAGCAACTGCAATATGCACTGCAGATCGACCCACAGCACGCAGAAGCACGTCAGATGCTGTTGTCACTGACCACTGCGGAGACCAACACACCTGGAATGGGTGACCCCGCTACCCTCCCGGCCCCACTGCAAGGTGGCAACTTCATGGAACCCGTTCCCACTGGCATGTCTCGGTAGAAAGTGAAAGTTTTCTCATCGGATATTGTCTAAAGCACCGCAAGTATCTGTGATTAATGCAAAAAGTGGAATTTATTTTGCGAATTCTGCTTCATGAAAAGCCAGTTCCAGTCACACAGCATCCAAAGCGCCTTGTCTAACCGTGATCTGAAGGTGCGCAAAAACAAGATGAAAAAATGCTTGCATGAAAAACATTCTCATGCAGTTGACATGTTGAAACGAAAAAAGCTCCCCGCAGTTGGTGTTAACCCACTGGGAGAGCCTGAGAGAACTATCCTGATCCAGCAAACTAGCTGGCTGCACCGGTCACTGGGGTGGCTTTGGAGGCAACCGAAGAGAAGGTTGCACTGGCGTTGCTGCCCAAGGTGGTGATTGCTGCAATGCAAACCACGATGATCAGTGCCAACATGACGGCGTATTCCACTGCGGTGGGGCCATCTTCTTTCTTCATGAACTCAACAAACTTTTTGGTCAACTTACGCATCTTTCTACTCCTGAAATAGTCTGGTTAATGAAAAATCCTTTAATAAACAAATTAGCTGGCTGCACCGGTTACTGGGGTGGCTTTGGAGGCAACCGAAGAGAAGGTTGCACTGGCGTTGCTGCCCAGGGTGGTGATTGCTGCAATGCAAACCACGATGATCAGAGCCAACATGACGGCATATTCCACTGCGGTGGGGCCATCTTCTTTCTTCATGAACTCAACAAACTTTTTGGTCAACTTACGCATCTCTGTTCTCTCTCTGTTTTGAGGGTAATCACCAACGTTCCAGTTGGCTTTGTTACTTGCAAGTGCGTCGTTATCGTTTCACTCGCGACAACAAGAACCTAGATTACAATCACTACAGGAGCAAATATCGATACAGTACTTTTTTCCGTTTTTTTGCACAAAATACGTATTGTTGAATAATTCGCGCCAGACCTTACAATCGTTATTTCCAGACCGCTAATATGGCAGGATGAAACCATGACACAATCGAAAAGAACCAGTTTAGAAACTACGGAAGGCAACAAACGCGCACCAAACCGGGCAATGTTGCGCGCTGTGGGCTTTATGGATGAAGATTTTGAACGGCCGATGATTGGTGTGGCCTCGCTTTTCAGCGAAATCACCCCCTGCAATGGGCACCTGGATCGGTTGGCACGCAAAGGCAGTGATGGGATTCGCAGTACGGGTGGTGTCCCACAGATCTTTGGGGCTCCCACAGCATCCGATGGGATTATGATGGGCCACAGCGGCATGCGCTATAGCCTGGTTTCCCGTGAAGTGATTGCCGACAGCATTGAAGTTGTCGCTGGTGGGATGCACCACGATGGAGTATTGGCATTCGGTGGGTGCGATAAAAACATGCCCGGCTGTCTGATGGGGATTGCCCGCCTGAATGTGCCAGGGATTTTCGTGTACGGCGGGACAATTCTTCCCGGAATGGGCCCGGATGGCGAAGATGTCGATATCGTTTCCATTTTTGAAGCGGTTGGCAAGCATCAGGCAGGTATCATCGACGACAAAAAGCTGCATAAGATCGAGTGTGCTTCCTGTCCGGGCATGGGTGCCTGCGGTGGAATGTATACAGCCAACACGATGGCCAGTGCCATCGAAGCAATGGGGATGTCATTACCCAACGGTGCCAGTTACCCCGCAGTTTCCTCCTCTAAGGATCGTGAAGCATTCCAGGCAGGTGCCGCATTGGTTCACCTGATTGAAAAAAATATCAAACCCAGCGACATCATCACCCGCAAATCGCTGGAAAACGCCTACACCTTTGTTCTGGCGTTGGGTGGTTCTACCAATGCGGTGCTGCACCTGATGGCCATTGCCCGCGAGGCGAATGTCCCCTGGACACTGGACGACTTCGAACGAATTGCCAAAAAAGTACCCCACCTCGCCGATATGAAGCCAGGTGGCAAGTATGTGATGTACGATCTCTACCGCGCAGGTGGGACAGCACCCGTGCTGAAGGCACTGCTCGATGCGGGCTACCTGCATGGCGATTGTATCACGGTCACTGGCAAAACCATGGCCGAAAACCTGGAAG